>JBDTWM010000021.1:0-29400 GCA_040006675.1 Dermatophilaceae bacterium
TCATGCTGTCGGTTGCCCGCTCTACGCCGAGTCAGCGAGTGGACCAGCGAGTGGAGAGGACCCCTGCCATGCCGCGCAGTTCCGCGGTCCGAGTGGTCGGACTGCGCGTTCAGCTGCGCCGCTGGATGCGTGTCGGCGTCCGGTTCCTGCGGTGCCGCTGATGAACGCGATCCGCTGATGAACGCGATCCGCTGATGAACGCGATCCGCTGATGAACCCGATCGGGGAGCTGCGCGAGTTCGTGGTCGCGGCACTCGTACGCCCGGTGCCGCGAGATCATGAAGAGAGCCCGGCCCGGCGACGGCGTCGACGCGTGGTGGTCGCGGTGGCTCTGGCCTTCGGCGCCCTCCTACTCGGACGGGCGCTGGCGGTGTATCCGGGCGATCCACTATTTTATCCGGCGACCCTCGGGCTGGCCGGCGTGTGGATCACCGGGGCCTTTGCGTCGGGTCCGCTCCACCTGGGTCGCGCCCACACCCGGGGCGGCTCCGTGGACGGCCGCGCAGTCCTACAGGGTCTGATCCTCGGTGGCGTCCTGCTGGCGGTGTTCTGTGCCGGGGCCCTCGTCGTGGGGCGCGTCCCGGCCCTGCGCGCGCCCGTCGAGGGTTTGCTGGACCACGCCAAATACGGGTCGCTGGGCGTGGTCGCTCTCATCACGGCCGTGAACGGTGTCGCCGAGGAGCTGTTCTTCCGCGGCGCCGCGTATGCCGCCCTGCCCCGCCGGTGGAACCTGCTGGGCTCGGCCGCGCTCTATGCTCTCGCCACCGTGTTGTCCGGGGTGCCGCTCCTGACGTTCGCGGCGGCGTGCCTCGGCCTGCTCACCGGGGCGCAGCGCCGCGTCACGGGTGGCGTGCTCGGCCCGATCGTGTCCCACCTCACCTGGTCGCTTGGCATGCTCGTGCTTCTGCCACCGGCCCTGTCCCTCTAGGAGGGGTCATGTCCAATCACACGCTGCCTCGTACCGCACTGGTCACCGGGGCCACCGGATACGTCGGAGCCCAGTTGGTGCCGGCGCTCCTTGCGGACGGCTGGACGGTGCGCGTCCTCACCCGCTCGCCGGACAAGCTGCCCGAGGCGTGGCGCGATCGCGTCGATGTGCGGGTGGCCGACGCGACCGACCCCTACGCGGTGGCCGCCGCGCTGCGTGGCGCGGACGCGGCGTGGTACCTGCTGCACTCGATGGACGGACGAGGCGACTTCGTGCAGCGGGACCGCGACCTCGCGAACACCTTCGCCTACGCCGCCCGCTCGGAACGGGTCGGGCGGCTCGTCTATCTCAGCGGCCTGCACCCCCCTCACGAAGAGCTTTCCCCGCACCTCGCCTCACGCGTCGAGGTCGGCCAGATCTTCCTCGACTCCGGCGTGCCGACCGCGGTCCTGCAGGCGGGCGTGGTCCTCGGTGCGGGATCCGCATCGTTCCAGATGCTGCGCCACCTCACCGAGCGACTGCCGGCCGCGTTCGGGCCGAAGTGGCTTCACAGCACGATCCAGCCGATCTCGATCGAAGACGTCGTGTTCTACCTCGTGCGCGCGGCCGACCTGCCCGACGACGCCAACCGGACGTTCGACATCGGCATGGACGAGGTCCTGACGTACGAGGGCATGATGAAGCGGTACGCCCAGGTCGCGGGCCTGTCGCGGCGTCGAATGGGCACCGTGCCGGTGCTCACCCCGGGCTTGGCCAGCCATTGGGTGGGCTTAGTCACCCCGGTGTCCTCCGCGATCGCCACACCGCTGGTCGGCAGCCTCATCCACGATGCGGTCGTCCACGAGGACGACGCGCGTCAGCTCATGGGCGTCCCACCTTCGGGCATGCGGGGTTTCGACGACGCGGTTCGCGCGGCCATGGCCTCGTACGACCCGACGCTGTGGTCACGAACCGCGGCGCGCGTGGGTGCCGGGGTCTTGGCGGCGAGCGTGGTGGGCTCACTGCTCACCACGCCGCGCAGCCACTGGTACGCGTCCTTGCGCAAGCCGCCGTGGCAGCCGCCGTCGAAGGCCTTCCCGGTCGTGTGGACCACGCTCTACGGGGCGATCTGGGTCGCCGCGACGAGCACCCTGACCGAGCTCACGGAGGCCGGGAAACAGGAGGATGCCCGTGCGTTCGCCCGAGCCCTCGCGATCAACCTGACTCTGAACGCCGGGTGGAGCGGCATCTTCTTCCGTGGTCATGCGCTGCGCGCAGCGACGGCTGCGGCTGCGCTGCTCGCGGCCAGCTCGACCGACCTGACGCGACGGGCTGCCCCCACGGGTGCCGGCAAGGCGGCCGGTCTGGGCGCCTACGCGGCCTGGACCGCCTTTGCTGCGCTGCTGTCGGCCGACGTGGCGCGGCGCAACCCGGACGAGGGAGGCGGCGTCGGTCCATGACGTCGGCGTGTCGTGTGGTGCGGCCGCGGCTGCTGAGGCGGCGGTCCGCGCGCCGTGTCGCACCCGTTTCGGGCCAGTGTCGCGCCTGTGCGACGGCCGGTTCGCGCTAGGCGATCGTGTTCATGGCCGCGATCGCGCCGGTCAGGTATCGCTCGACGACGGAGCGCTCCTCGTCGCTGAGCGAGGCGTCGAGCGCGGCCAGCGCGGCGAACATCGGGGCGAGGCGCCCGATCACGTCGGCCCTGCCCTCGTCGGTGATCCACACCTCCGTACGTCTCCTGTCGTGAGGGTGTGGTGTGCGCACGGCGTGGCCACGCGCCACGAGACGGTCGACGATGCCGGAGGACGCGGCGGTGCTGACGCCCAGGATGCGTGACAGGTCCGCCGGACCGAGCGGGCCGCGGGCGAGGTGCCGCAGCGCGTGGAGCTCGGAGACGCTGAGGTTGGCGCGGCGAGACACCGCGGCGGTGACGGAACCCGATACGTCGAGGAGACGCTCGAGGGCGGCCAGGCTCGCCGTCCGTTCCCAGGACGGGACGGCGACACGTATGTGCGTGCTCGCAGGCCGCATGTCACGCGTGGTAATTTTCGTTCACCGACTTAGCAACCTTTCGAGCTACCTGTCCGTCCATGCTAGTCAGAGGACCCACCGTGCAGAAGCCAACCACCCCTTCCCCCGTGACGTGGCGAGTCCTGGGCGGTGCCCTCGTCGTTCTCATCCTGTGGATCAGCGTCGGTGGGGTAGGCGGCCAGTTGGTCGGCAAACTGTCGCAGCTGCAGAAGAACGACACCGCCTCCTTCCTGCCGGACAGCGCCGAGTCCACGCGGGTCGCCGAGGCCGTGGGGGACTTCTCGGATCGCACGACGCTGCCGCTGATCATCGTCGCCGAGCGAGCCACCGGCCTCGTCCCCGACGACGTCGCGACGGCTCAACGACTCGCGGGCGATCTTCCCGCGTTGACGTTCCAGTTGTCGGGCACGCGCACCGTGGCGGACTACCTCACCACGCCCCGACTGACCGCCGTACCTAGCAAAGACGGCCAAGCCGTCCTGCTCGTCGTGCCGCTGGACAGCGCCAAGGTCGCCCAGGTCACGGGCGGTGAGGAAAGTGCCCTGAAGCCGCTGGCGGAGGCGGTCCAGCAGGCCGTCGACCGCGACCTTCGCGCGACGGGACTCAGGGCGTACGTCACGGGGCCGGCCGGCTTCATCGTCGACCTGACCACGGCCTTCGCCGGGATCGACGGATTGCTGATCCTGGTGGCACTGGGCGTGGTGCTGGTCATCCTCCTGGTCGTCTACCGCAGCCCGATCCTGCCCTTCGCCGTGCTCCTCACCGCGGTCTTCGGCCTGTCCGCCGCGGGATTCCTCGTCTACCAACTCGCCGACGCCGGCGCCGTCACCGTGAGCGGGCAGAGTCAAGGCATCCTGTCGATCCTCGTCGTCGGAGCCGCCACCGACTACTCGCTGCTGATGGTCTCGCGCTACAAGGAAGAACTCCACGACGTCGAGTCCACATGGCAGGCGCTCAAGACCGCCTGGCGGGCGACCGTCGAACCGATCGCGGCGAGCGCGCTCACCGTGATCCTCGGGCTCATGGCCCTCACCCTGGGCGACCTGAAAGGCACCTCGAGCCTCGGTCCCGTCGGCGCCGTCGGCATCCTCGGGGCCTTCCTCGCCGCGATCACGCTCTTGCCGGCCCTGCTCGTGCTCGGCCGCCGCTGGATCTTCTGGCCGACCGTCCCTCGTCCGGATCATCGGCACGCGGCAAACGTGCTCTCCAACAAGCTCGGGTGGCGCCGCGTGGCCGAACTCGTCGGGGCCCGACCGCGCGTCACGTGGTTGTGCACGGTGGGCGCGCTGCTCGTCGCGGCAGCCTTCCTGCCCACCCTCAAAGCCGACGGCATCGCCCAGTCCGACATCTTCCGCACCACCGTCGACTCGGTCGAGGGGCAGAGCGTGCTCGCCGCACACTTCGACGCGGGATCCGGCAGCCCGGTTCAGGTTCTGGCCCCGCAGTCCCGGGGCCAGGAGGTCGTGGCCCGGTTGGCGGCCGAGGAGGGCGTGAGCGATCCCTACGTCACCACACAAGGTGGCGCGCAGCGCGCGCCTGGCGCACCCCCGGCGGCGGCGACGGTGGTCGACGGACGCGTCCTCGTACAGGCCACGCTCACCGAGGCCGCCGACTCGCCGGCCGCGATCGACGTACTCGAGCGGGTGCGCACGGACCTGCACGCCATCGATCCGGCCGTTCTCGTCGGCGGGCAGACCGCCCAGTCCCTCGACACCCGTATCGCCGCCGACCGGGACCTGCTCGTGGTCGCCCCCACGATCACGGGAGTCGTGTTCCTGGTGTTGTGCCTGCTGCTGCGGGCGCTGGTCGCCCCGCTGCTGCTCGTCCTCGCCAATATCCTGTCGTTCGCCGCGACGATGGGGATCTCGGCGATCGTCTTCAACCACGTCATCGGATTCACGGGCGGGGATCCCACGACGATCCTCTACGGCTTCGTCTTCCTCGTGGCGCTCGGCGTCGACTATTCGATCTTCCTCATGTCCCGCGCGCGCGAAGAGACCCGCGTGCGGGGGCCTCGCGACGGGGTGTTGCGCGCCCTCGCGGTGACAGGCGGGGTCATCACCAGCGCGGGGATCGTTCTGGCCGCCACGTTCGGGGCGCTGACCGTCATCCCGCTCGTGTTCATCGCGCAGATCTCGTTCATCGTCGCGTTCGGGGTCCTGCTCGACACCTTCGTGGTGCGCTCGCTGCTCGTCCCGGCCCTCGCCGTCGACCTCGGGCGACGCACGTGGTGGCCGAGCCGGTTGAGCGCGCCCGCCGCCGCTCGCCACAGGCGCCGTCCCCCGAAAAGGCTCGGACGGTCTGAGATCCGCGGGGAGCCACGCGCGGAGAATCGTCATCTGGCTGGGGGCTAGTGTGTGTGCCCGCTGTCCGACGAGGGGTCAAGGAGCATCGAGTGGGCTCACGGAGAACCGCGGCTACGGCCGGAGCGTTGCTGGGGGGGTTCGCGTTCGCCCTGGCCGGCTGCGGTACGGCCGCACCGGCACCGAACGACACGCTGACGGCGACGGGGGCGCCGCCGACCTCGTCGACGTCGACCGTCCCCACGGCGACGGCACCCACGTCGAGCGTCCCCACGGCGACGGCACCCACGACAACCACGTCGCCCCCACCGACCTCCACCAGCACGCGAGCGACCCGGCCGCCCCTGGCGGCGACGTCGGCCACCCCGCCGCCCTCAGCCCCGGCACCGAAGGTGAAGGCCCCCACCGCGCAGGCGCCTGCTCCGAAGGCGCGGGCGCAGGCGCAGGCCCCCGCGGGCACCACGCTGCGCGTCTTCCTGACCGGCTACACCTGGTACGACAACACCCCGGCCGGCAGCGCCGTCCTGTCCCACCCGGTGGTGCACGCCTCCGCCGGCGGCAGCGGCACGTGGGGCGACCCTCTCAGCCTGGCCGTCGGACACAGCCTCGCCACGGGTTCGGACGTCCTGGACCTGCCGGCCGGCACGCGCGTCTACCTGCCTTCCCTCGCGCGGTACGCGGTGGTCGAGGACACCTGCGGCGACGGACCGTCCCCCCAGAGCATGGCCTGTCACATCCGTCCGGCGGGGACGGACCTGCACCTGGACGTTTGGCTCAACGGCAGCGGCGCAGGCGCGGACGCCGCCGCGGCGTGCGCCCAGCAGGTGACCGATATCGTGCAGGCCATCGTCTCCCCGGGCCCGGGGCTACCCGTCCGTTCCGGGCCGGTCTCCCGCGCCGGCGGGTGCGGCTGAACCCACCTCCGTACGCCGAGGTCTTCCCAAACCGTCGTGTACCGTCTGACCAGCGTTCTTGCCGCGTGAGATCGGGTGCAGCATGCTCGGGGGCGCAACGCAGCGTCGCCGGACGCGCTGCTTCCCGCGCCCCCTCCAGGAAGGCACCCCATGAAGCGCCTGCCCGTCCCGCCGCTGCCGCAGACCATGCGGCGCTACGTGGAGACGGTCGCCCCGCTCCTCGACGCGCGTCAGCTCGCCGCCACCCGGGCCGCGGTCGACGCGTTCGAGTCCGGGGACGGGCCCGCCTGCCAGGAGGCTCTGGAGGCCTTTGCCGACGTCGAGCACGCGGCGGGCCGCAACTGGATGTCGCAGGCCTGGCTGGCGGGATACTTCGCCACCCGGGGCGCCCTGCCGTTGACCAGCAACGTCGCGTTCCACGTGCGTTGGGATTCCACCCGGATGGGACTGAGCCTGGCGGCCGACGTGATCGCCTCGTTCGCTGACGTGTACCTGGCGCACCTGCGCGGCGACGCCCCCCCGGACCGCAGCGCACGAGGCGACGTCCTGTGCCAGCTCACCTGGGAGTTCCTCGGCGGTGCCATCCGGCACCCTCGCCCTGGTCAGGACGTCTTCGCGCCGGGACGCTCCGAGGCCGCGCGGCGGGAGGTCATCGTGCTGCATCGGGGGAGAGCTGTCGCGCTGCCCGTCAGTGACGACAAGGGTCGTCTGCTGTCCCGCGCCGCCATCGAGGACGCGCTGCGCGGGATCGGCGGTGTTACTGCGCCCCTCACCCCCGCGTTCACCGCGCCGGGATACCTCGGGGGTGATGCCGCGGCAGCCTTCCTGGACGACCTGCTCGGTACGGCCGACAACGTCGCGGCGTACGACCGGCTGCGGGATTCGCTGTTCGTGGTGCACCTGCTCGACGGCGCGGCCGGCGTGCCGGAGCGCCTCCACCAGACCGGCTTCGAGCGCGACCAGGGCTACCCGTTCAAGCCGGTCACCCTGCAGGTCAGCCTGGCCGAGGACGCGTTCGTCGGACTCCAGATCGAGCACAGCACGATGGACGGCGGCGCCATCGGTGCGGTGATCGGCCGAGCACAGCAGGCCAGCGCCCACGCGGCCCATCCCTGCCGACCCGCCGCGAGCGATCCCGAACCCTGCGACGCGACCGACGGTGCTCGACCCGCGGCAGAGGTAACCCCCGCGGGGACCGGGGGCGCCGGGCCCTCGGGGCGGCCCACCCCTGTGGCGTGGACCTTCACGCCGGCCCAGGAGGCCACGCTGGCCGCCGCGCTGGCGGCGTACGACGAATCGGCGAGTGGCTACCGGGTCCGGATCGTGACCGCCCCGGTGTGCTGGACCGCCGAGCGCTCAGCGGCGCTGCCGTTCCGGCTCAGCCACGACGCCTGCCAGCAGCTGGTGATGCTGTATGCCCAGCTGCGCACCTACGGCCGCGTGCGCAGCACGTACGAGTCCGTCGACATGCGTGAATACCAGGCCGGCCGCACCGAGTGCCTCCGCCCGAACACGGCGGCGGCGGTGACGTTCGTCGACGCGCTCGCGCGGGGCGAGGCCACGGTCGATCTGCTGCGGGCGGCGTTCGACGCGCATCGGCACCAGGTCAAGGTCTGCAAGTCGGGGCAGGCCATCGACCGCCACCTGTTCGGGCTGCGGCAGATGGCCGACCGGGACGGCTACCGGATGCCGCTCGTAGACGACGCCGGCTACCGCGCCCTGACCACGGATTTCCTGTCCACGACCTCGTTGGGTGACCAGTCCCGGATCGTCAGGGCGGCGTTCGCGCCGACCAGCCCTGGCGGCATCGGCGTCTACTACACGCCCACCCCGCACGGTGCGTACGAGTTCTGCCTCAACTACGACGAGCGGACCTGCGAGCGGATCGAGGAGTTCGCGCAGGCGCTGGGGGATGGCACCGCGGCCCTGTTCGCGCTGCTCGCCAAAGTCTGACCGTGCACCCCTGACCGACGACGCGCTCGGGTGTCAGAGCTCGGACCTGACGTGGCTGGTGGCCGCGACGAGGTTGGCCAGAGCGGCGCGGACCTCGGGGTAGTCGCGCGTCTTGAGCCCGCAGTCGGGGTTGACCCAGAGGCGCCCGGCGGGGAACGAGGCGGTTGCCGCCCGCAACGCGTCGGCGATCTCGGAGACCGACGGGACGCGGGGCGAGTGGATGTCCCACACGCCCGGACCGACCTCGTTCGGGTAGCCGGCCCTTGCCAGGTCGGCGACGATCGTCATCTTCGAACGGGCCGCTTCCAGGCTGATCACGTCGGCGTCCATGTCGACGATGGCTGCCAGCACGTCACCGAACTCGGCGTAGCACATGTGGGTGTGGATCTGAGTGTCGTCGCGGACCCCGGAGGTGGTCAGCTTGAACGATTCCACCGCCCAGGCGAGATACTCGGCCCAGTCGGCCTGGCGCAGCGGCAGCGTCTCGCGCAACGCCGGTTCGTCGACCTGGATGACCGCGATCCCGGCGCTTTCCAGGTCGCTCACCTCGTCGCGCAGGGCGAGGGCGACCTGGCGGGCGGTGTCGGCGCGGGGCTGGTCGTCGCGGACGAATGACCAGGCCAGCATGGTGACCGGGCCGGTGAGCATCCCTTTGAGTGGCCGATCGGTCAGGCTCTGGGCGAAGGTCGCCCAGCTCACGGTCATCGGCGCCGGCCTGGACACGTCGCCGACGATGATCGGCGGCCGCACGTACCGGGTCCCGTAGGACTGCACCCAGCCATGGCGGGTGGCCAGGAAGCCGGAGAGTTGCTCGGCGAAATATTGGACCATGTCGTTGCGTTCGGGCTCGCCGTGGACCAGCACGTCGAGGCCGAGGCGTTCCTGCTCGGCGATGACCTCCCGGATCTCGGCCTGCATGGCCGACTCGTACGCCTCTGGGGTCAACTGCCCGGTGCGCAGCGCGACCCGGGCCTGGCGTATCGCGGCGGTCTGTGGGAACGACCCGATGGTGGTGGTCGGCAGCTGCGGCAAATGCAGTCGTTCCTGCTGGTGCTGGTGCCGCTCGTCGTAGGGGTGCGCCCGGTGTAGGTCAGCGTCCGTGACCGCGGCCGCGCGGGCCCGGATCGCGTCGACGTGCACCATCGGCGACGCAGCCCGGTCAGCGCGACGGATCGTATTGACCTGCAGCTGGCCCGCGATCGCGTCGCGACCGTGGGCGAGGCCCACGGCGAGGGTGACGAGCTCGTCGAGCTTCTGTCGGGCGAAGGAGAACCAACCGGCCAGTCGCGGATCCAGGTCACCTTCCAGGCTCACATCGAGGGGGACGTGCAGCAAGGAGCAGGATGCGGCGACATCCACCGTGTCAGCCAGGCCGAGCAGGGTGCCCAGCGTGCTCAACGCCGCGGGCAGATCGGCGGCCCAGATGTTGTCACCGGGAACGACACCGGCGACCAGGCGCTTGCCGCCGATGCCGCGGCTCGCGCTCAGACCGTCGAGGTTGGCCGCGGCCGGGCCGGTGAAATCCATCGCGAGTCCCTCGATCGCGGTGGCGGAGAGAACCGGGAGCGCGTCGCCGAGCCGGTCGAAGTAGGAGGCGACCAGGATCTTCGGACGGTTCGCTGGCGCGGACAGCGCGTCGTAGGCGCGGCGGACGTGGGTCAGCACGGCTGGCGGTTGGTCGGTGACCAGGGCAGGCTCGTCGAGCTGGACCCAGTCCGCGCCGGCCGCTCGCAGCGCAGCCAGCAGCTCGACGTACAGCGGCAGCACGCGGTCCAGCAGCGCCAGCGGCTCGAACGCAGGCACCCCATGCGGTTCGGCCTTGGCCAGCAGCAGGAACGTGACGGGCCCGAGGATCACGGGGCGGGTGATCACGCCGGCGTCCTTGGCTTCGGTGAACTCGGCCAGCGGCTTCCTCGCGTCCAGCGTGAACTCGGTGTCCGGGCCGAGCTCTGGGACCAGGTAGTGGTAGTTGGTGCCGAACCACTTCGTCATCTCCAGCGGCGTGGCGTCAGGGGTGCCGCGGGCCATGGCGAAATAGCGATCCAGCGCCCCGGCCGGGGTACTGGCATCCGGCGCCGCAACCACATGCCGATGCGGGATCGCGCCGAGCAGCACCGTCGTGTCCAACACGTGGTCGTAGAGGGAGAAGTCGTTGCTGGGGATCTCGCCGATCCCGGCCTGCCGCAGCTGGTCCAGCCGCTGCGCCCGCAGCTGACGGGCGGCCTCGAGCAGATCGTCAGCGCTGATGCGCCCGGCCCAGTAGGACTCGATCGCCGTCTTCAGCTCACGACGCTCGCCCTGGCGCGGGTAGCCGTACACGGTGGAGCGGCTCGCTGATGAGGGCGCAGTCCCGGGGGACGGCGAGGATGCGGAGTTGCTTGATGTCACGGGGCTCTCCTTCGCGAGTCCATCCGCCTACGGGCCGTCGTTTCCCAAGCTCTCGATGGCCCGTGGGTTCAGGCGCCGATCTCGTCCATGGTCGGGGTGTGCGCCAACAGCGTCCGCGTGTACTCCTGCTCGGGGTGGTCGAACACGCGGGCCGTCAGGTCGGCCTCGACGACCCGCCCCTCCTGCAGCACCATCACCCGGTCGGCGATCGTGCGCACCAGCGCCAGGTCGTGAGTGACGAACAGCATCGAGATGCCGCGTTCGTTCTTGATCCGGTTCAGCAGGTCGGTGATCGAGCCTTGGATGGATACGTCCAGCGCGGAGGTGATCTCGTCGCAGATCATCACGTCAGGCTCAGCGGCCAGTGCCCGTGCGATAGCCACCCGCTGGCGTTCGCCACCGGACAGGCTGCCCGCCCGCAGCGACAAGATGCTCTCACCCAGTTGCACGGAGTCCAGAAGTTCCGCGGCTCGCGCCCGCGCGGCCTTGCCCGTCGCCAGCCCGAACAGGGCGAGCGGCCGGCGCAGGATCTGCTCGACGGTGCGGCGCGGGTTCAACGACAGGTACGGGTTCTGGAAGATGTACTGCACCCGCTTGCGCTCCTCACGCGAGCGGCGCCGCGCCGACGGCGCCAACGGGGTCCCGGCCAGGTTCACCACGCCGGTCCAGTCTTTGTGCAGGCCGCCCACGCACCGCGAAATCGTGGTCTTGCCCGAACCCGACTCTCCGACGAGGGCCACGATCTCGCGGCGGGCCAGGTCGAAGCAGACATCGTGCACCACATGGGATCGGCCGTAGTACACATTGAGATCCGTGACCGTGAGGACGATGTCCCGTTCGCGCTGCGGATCTGTATCGGTGAGCAGCCGGTCGTTCACATCCCACGGCGCCAGGTCGTCCACGCGCAGGCACCGCACGAGGTGTCCGGGGCCGACGCTCACCGGCTCCGGCTCCGTGAGCGCGCACTCTTCGATGGCGAAGACACAGCGATCGTTGAAGCGGCACCCGTCGGGGCGGTTGCCCGGAGACGGGGCGCGCCCGGGGATCCCGGTGAGGGCGAACGGGCGGTGCAGGTGGGGGATCGCGTTGAGCAGCGCCCGCGTGTAGGGGTGTTGCGGCGCCGTGAAGACGTCGCGGGTGACGCCCTCCTCGACAATCTGCCCGGCGTACAAGACCGCCACCCGATCGGCGATGTTGGCGACGACGGCCAGGTCATGAGTGACGTACAGGGCTGCCACGTCGAACCGCTCGCACAACGCGGCAAGGGTCTGCAGCACCATCCCCTGGGTCGTGACGTCCAGCCCGGTCGTCGGTTCGTCGAGCACCAGCACGGATGGCCGGGGGAGGAACACCATCGCGAGGGCGACGCGCTGGACCTGGCCGCCGGACAGCTGGTGCGGGTAGCGGGCCAGGAATGCGTCATCGCCGGGCAGCCCGACCTCGGGAAGGATCTCGCGGATGCGCTCCTGGCGCTCCGCGGGAGTGCCGATCCGATGCATGTCCAGCAATTCTCGAAGCTGCCGCCCGATCCGCAGCGCAGGGTTCAGCGCCGAGCTGGGGTCTTGGGGGACGTAGCCCACCTCGACTCCCCGGATGGCGCGAACCTCGTCGGGGGTCATCTTTTCCAGGTCGTGTCCCGTGACCCGGATGCTGCCCCCCTCGATGACCGCGCCGGCACGGGCGTACCCCAGCAGGGCCGTGCCCATCGTGGTCTTGCCCGACCCTGACTCTCCGACCAGGCCCACGATCTCCCCGGAATGCAGGACCAGGTCGAGGTCGTCGACCACGTCGATGTCTGTGCCCGTCAGGCCTACGCGCAGGCCGTGCACCACACAGATCGGGTCGTCGACGTGCACGTCCGTACGGTCGGTGCCGCTCATGGTGTCTCCTCATCGCTCACGGGGTTCCCCCGTCGCTCACGCGTCTCGCCTCGTGGTGTAGGCCCCCAGGCCATCGGCCATCATGTTGGTGCCGACGGTGAACAGGGCGATGAGCAGGACGGGGGCCAGCACCCCCCACGGCTGGACGAGCAAACCCAGTCGATTCTCGTTGGTCATCTGCCCCCAGTCGGCGGCGCCCGGGTTGGCGGCGAAACCGAGGAAACCGATGCCTGCGATGATCCCGATCGAGTACGTGAGCCGCAGCCCTGCCTCGGCGAGCAGTGGGAGCGTGAGGTTCGGGCCCAGTTCGGTGGTGACGATGCGCCACTTGCGTTCGCCGATCGCCTCGGCGGCCGAAATAAAGTCGCGAGTCACCCACGACAACGCCACCCCGCGCGCGACCCGCGCGACACGTGGCGCATGTGAGAGGCCGACGAAGGCCACGATCACCCACAACGACGGTGTCTTGACGGCGGACAGGACGAGGAGAGCGACGAGAATCTGCGGGAAGGCGAGGAGCACGTCGTTGGCCCGCATGGCGATCTCGTCGAACCACCCACCCAGGTACGCCGAGACGACCCCGACCGCTATGCCGACGACCACTCCGAGCAGCGTCGCCAGCACCGCCGCGAGGAGGACGGATCGTCCGCCGTACAGCACGCGGCTCAGCACGTCCTGGCCGAGGTAGTCGGTCCCGAACAACGACCCCTCCGCGGTGAACGGCCGACCGACGATGTCGAACTCGCCGTGCGGGGCGAACAGCGGACCGCCGAGGGTCAGCAGCACGATGAAGAGCGTCAGGCCCGCGCCGATCGCGATCCTGGGGCTGCGTACCAAATTCAGGACGCGGCTCATGCGACCATCGCCGTCCGGGCGCGCGGGGTGAGCAGGATCGACAGGGCGTCCGCGATGAGGTTCACGACCACGTAGACGGCCGCGATGATCATGGCCAGCGCCTGCACCATCGGGTAGTCCGAGTTGCGTACTGAGTCGACCAGGATGGCGCCCATCCCCGGGTAGTTGAAGAGGTACTCGACAAGGACGACCCCGCCGACCAGCCAGGCCAGCTGCAGGGCGGTGACCTGGACGGTGGGGACCAGGGTGTTCGGCAACGCGTGACGCATGAGGACCTTGGACTCTGGGATGCCCTTGAGCCGGGCGAGTTCGACGTAATCGGAGTCCAGGGTCTCCACGAGGTTGGCGCGCAGGATGCGTGTCAGGTAGGGCACGACCGCGATCACCAGCGTGGCCACGGGCAGGACGAGCGACCGCGGCTGCGTCCAGACAGCGTCCCCCACCGGCAGCGCGGTCACCGCGGGCAGCAGGTGGAAGACGCTTGTGGAGAACAGGGCGACCAACAAGATGCCGGTGACGAACTCGGGCACCCCGGCCAGGGTGAGGGTCACCACCTGGATCGCGTTGTCGACGGCCCCGCCCCGGTATCGGGCCGCCAGGATCGACAGCCCGATGGACAGGGGAATCATCACGAGCGCGACGAGGAACACGAGGAACGCGCTGTTGAGCACTTTGTCGCCGATCAGCTCCGACACCGGTATGGCGTTGGCGATGGAGGTGCCGAAGTCGCCGCGCAGCAGGTCGGACAGCCAGATCCCGTAGCGGACGATCAAGGACTGGTCCAAGTGGAGCGCGCTCTGGATCTGGGCGACGCGCTCAGGACTCACGGCGTAGTCCTTGCCGAGGATGGCCCGCACCGGGTCGCCGAGGGCCGACGTCGCGAAGAACACGATCAGAGAGACGACCCAGAGCGAGGCGACGGCGGCCAGGGTTCGACGCGCGATCCAGAAGGTCCACGCCCGCCCAGCCGAACGCCGAGTGGTCGAGGGCGCCTCCTCAGGGGCGGCCGGACCGGGTGGGCCGGCCGAGTCGGTGGGGGGCGCGTCCGGTGACGTCGCCACGGGATGGCCGATCGGAGGTTCCATCATGACTTCCCGAGGGTGACGAGTTTGAAGCGGTACGACGACAGGGCTTGCTCCCGAGCGGGCACGAGACCGTGCACGTTCGCGCCGTAGCCGTCGACCTGGTTGGCGAACGCCCAGATGATGAACCCGCCGGTTTCGTACTCGATCCGTTGCGCGTCCTGCAACAGCGTGCGGCGTCGCGCTGGATCGATGCTGCGCCTGGCGGAGCCGACCAGGTCGGCAAAACGTGGGTCGGTGAAGTGGGTCTCGTTGTACGGAGACGTCGGCAACGAGCAGGCGATAGCTTGCGGCAGATAGAGCCGGGTCGACCAGAAGTCCTGGGCGAACAGCCACGACAGGTATTGCGAGCCGTAGAACACGCTGGAGTCGACCTTGTTGACGCGCACCTTGACGCCGGCCAGCGCGGCCTGCTGCACGAACAGGTTGGCGGACTCCACCCCGCCGGTCCCGACGGCGGTGGACGTGGTCAGCTCGACCTGCAAGCCGTCGTAGCCGGCCGCCTTGAGCAGCGCGCGCGCCTGGTCGACGTCCTGGTGTCGCTGCGGCAGCTCGCCGCCGAGGTAATCGGGATCGAAGGGCGAGTAGAGGTCGTTGCCGAGCCTGCCGAAGCCGCTCAGCGCCTGATCGATCATCTGCTGGCGGTCGACCAGCAGACGCATCGCCTGCCGGACCCGCACGTCCGCGAACGGCGCCTGGTCGACCCGCATCGTGAACGGCACCCAGCCACCCGACTCTGACACGAGCGTGTGCGCACCCTGTTCGTCGATGGTGTTCGCGAGATAGGCGGGCAGGTTGTCGACAGTCTGCACCTGCCCGGCGAGCAGCGCGTTGACCTTGGCGGCGTCGTCCGTAAAATCGATGATCGCCAGGGAGTCCACGAAGGCCGGGCCGTCCCAGTAGTCGCCATAGCGCAGGAACCGGCTTCGTGAGCCCGGGACGAACCTGTCAAAGCTGAACGGGCCGGTCCCGATGGGCTTGCTCAGATTGAAGTCGGCCGGGACGATGCCGAGCGAGTATTGCGCGAGAAGTTGGTCGAGGACCGCGTGCGGCTCCTTCAGGACCAGTCGGTACGTGTGCCTGTCGACCGCGCGGCACGCGGCGAGGTCGATGATCGGTGCGACGTCGGAGAGGTACGGGGCAGGGTTCTTGGGGTCGGCCATCCGTTCGATCGAGGCCTTCACGTCCTGCGCGGTGAGGTCGCGCCCGTCGTGGAACGTCACCCCCTGACGGATCCGGAAGGTCCATTCGGTGGCGTCCGCGTTGTGGGACCTCTCCTCGGCCAAGCCCGCTTCGATCTCGTAATCGGGCGTGAACCGCAGCAGGGGCTCGTACAGGTTCCGGACGCGCGCGATGTCCGGCAGCGTCACCGGGAAGTGGGGATCCAAGGTGTCCTTGAGGCTTCCACCGGTCGCACCGTGCGCCAGCTCCGCGTTGATCGAGTCGGGCGCAGCCGCGCAACTCGTCAAAGGAACCGTCGCGCACCCGACCGCGACGGCAGCGCCCAGCTTGAGCACCTGGCGACGGTTCACGGTCAGACCCGCCACGGATGCTGCCTGCGATGCCGCAGAACACATAGAGATCACCTCCTGCCTGTCCGGGTTACCTAACCACGCGCCCCCTCCAGGAGCACCTGGTTCAGTCCGGGAGGGCGCCTAACGTGCTCCGATCTGTGCGGCCAACGGTACATTTTGATTGTCTTAATGGTGGCCTACGGCCGTTGGGCGCGCGCAGGGGCCACCCGTCGAGCACTGTCGGCGAGACCTGTCACACTCTCCGGCGACCGCAGACTGCGACAGGGAAGTGACTGATGACGACCACCACAGTGAGGCGCCGGGCCGCCCGCGCGCGCGGCACGAGCGCGACCCGATCCGGAGGCGTCGCGGGCGCACCCCGGACGACGAGAAGCCGTCGGAGACCGGCCAGTCGCTCCTTCGTCCATCGGGTCGGCCGTCGCGGGTTGCACTTCGACATCGCTCCCGGCGATCGCACCCGGGTGCCGTTGCTGGTGTTCAACGGGATCGGGGCGCCCCTGCAGCTGCTACAGACGTTCGTGGACCGGCTCGACCCGTCCATCGAGGTCATCCGGGTCGACCCGCCTGGAGTCGGCCGCTCCCCGGGGGCGCGCGGGCCATACCGGATGGGACGGCTTGCGCGCATGATCGACCAGGCGCTGGCAGAACTTGGCTACGACCAGGTCGACGTGCTCGGCATCTCCTGGGGCGGGGCGCTGGCGCAGCAGTTCGCCTGGACGGCAGGCGCACGCTGCCGCCGCGTCGTGCTGATCGCCACGGGCGCGGGCTACCCGATGTCCTCGGTCTCGCCGTCCGCGATGAAGCGCCTGGCCGATGTGAAAGCGAACCGGGGCAAGGGCGTGCTCGGCACGCTGGCCGGGGAGATGTATGGCGGGCAGGCCCGCCGCAACCCGCGGGCGGGCGCGCACGTGCTGCGGGTCCAGATGCTGTCGGTGCGGCCGTTCGGATGGAGCTATCAGATGTTCGCGGGCCTGGGCTGGACCAGCGCGTGGTTCCTGCCGATGCTTCGCCAGCCGACCCTGATCCTGGCGGGCACCGAGGACCCGGTCGTGCCGCCGTACAACGGGCGGGTGGTGTCGGCCCTCGCCCGCCACGGCGAGCTGCACGTCTACTCCGGAGGTCACGTGGACCTGCTGGTCGACCCCAAGGAGTTGCTGCCGCAGATCGAGTCGTTCCTGGCACGGCGCTGACACCGCTGCCCGCCGTGGGCGCGGATTACGATGAGGTATGTCCATACTCGTCGCGACCACGTCTCTCGACCACGATCCCGCCGAGGTGTTCGCCTGGCACGAGCGCCCAGGGGCGTTCATCCGCTTGACTCAGCCCGGGTTCGGGCGAGTCGAGTCAGAGGCGAGCGACGGGCTGGCGGTCGGGTCCCGCGCCGTGCTGCGCGTGGCGGTGCCGGGCACGCGCTTGCCGGGGCTACCGCCGGCCGGCCTGCGGTGGGTGGCACGGCACACCTCGTACGATCCGCCGCGCGGGTTCACCGACGTGATGGAGTCCGGGCCCTTCGCGAGCTGGCGCCACGAACGGGACTTCGCCGCAGGCCGCGCTGGGGGCGACGGTGGGGACGGTGGTGGAGGCACGACGATGACCGAGACGGTGACGTACGAGCTGCCGCGCGCCGCGCGCGTCCCCGGGGTGGGGCGCCTCGCCGAGCACGAGATCCGCGCGAGGCTCCGGAGCATGTTCGCCTACCGGGGGCGGGTCCTTGCCGGGGACCTCGCCTTCCACGCCGCGCATCCGGGGCCGCCGCGGACCGTCGCGATCACCGGGGCCTCGGGCCTGGTCGGCACGCAGGTGGAGGCGCTGCTCAGCGGGGGCGGCCACCGCGTGCGACGCCTCGTGCGCGGCCGCCCCGACGCGCGGCGCGGTGAGATCGCGTGGGATCCGATGGCGGGGACGATCGATCGGGACGCCCTGGCGGACGTGGACGTGGTGATCAACCTGGCGGGGCACCCGATCGCCGGGCGCTTCACCGACGCCCA
Organism: Dermatophilaceae bacterium; assembly: GCA_040006675.1. Taxonomy (GTDB): domain Bacteria; phylum Actinomycetota; class Actinomycetes; order Actinomycetales; family Dermatophilaceae; genus Austwickia. Next base: position 17,837 of record JBDTWM010000021.1, read on the forward strand.
TCTGCGTCTGGTGCGGGACAGCCGGGTGCGCGGCACCGACGCGCTGGCCCGAGCGCTGGCCGACCTGTCCTCGGACGGACGACAGCGGGCGCTCGTGAACGGCTCGGCGAGCGGGTATTACGGACCGGGCCGCGGAGACCAGACGCTGACGGAGCAGGCCGATCCCGGCGAGGGTGCGCTCGCCGAGATCGTCCGCGCCTGGGAGGCAGCTACGGAGCCGGCGCGGACCGCCGGGGTGCGGGTGGCCGTCGTGCGCACAGGCATCGTGCAGTCGCCCGCGGGCGGCCAACTGGGGCTGCAGTTACCGCTGTTCACCTGGGGGCTCGGCGGTCCGCTCGGCTCGGGCAGCGCGTGGCTGCCGTGGATCGGCATCGACGACATCGCGGGGGTGTTCGCGCACGTCGCGCTCGCCGACGTCGACGGCCCGGTCAACGCGTGCGCGCCGCACCCGACGAGCGGCCGAGAGTACGCCACCACGCTCGGTCGCGTGCTGCATCGCCCGACGGCCCTGCGGGTACCCGCGCGCGCCGTGGCGCTGCTGCTCGGGGAGGCCGGCGCCCGGGAGTTCGCCCTCGCGGGGCAGCGGATGGTCCCGACGCGACTCGTCGACATGGGCTATGCCTTCCGGCAAGCGACCCTGCAGGAGTGCCTGCAGCATGTGCTCGGCACGACGGATGCCGGTCCGACAGCGGTGACGTTCCAGCCGTGAGCACACCTGGTTGACCGGGCGTTTTCGCGGGCTGGTGTTCGGCAACACGTCCTACGGGCCGGCTGGGCGCTGCGCTTAGAGCGCCACCTGCCGACGACGTCCACCAACGGTGCGCCATCCGAAACGTCGGCGGTGACGAACACCCCTCATGACACGCGCGCGCTATGCCCTCACCGGAGTTCTGGCGGCAGTGGCCGGCATGGCAGTGGGCCACCTCGTCGCCGCGCTCATCCGATCGGCGGCCTCACCCGTCCTGGCGATCGGGTCGACCGTCATCGACCTCACCCCCACCCCGGTCAAACAATGGGCGATCGAGCAATTCGGAACTGCGGACAAGGTGATCCTGCAGACCTCGGTCATCGTCGGGACCCTCGCGCTCGCGGCCCTCGCCGGTGTCCTCACCCAACGCAACCGTCTCCTCGGCGTCGGGCTCCTGACCGGCCTGGTCGCACTCGCGGGTATCGCCGCGGTGGCTCGCCCTTCCACCGGTGTGCTCGACGCGCTCCCCGCGCTCGCGGCGCTCGCGGCGGGCATCCCGACGCTGGTCTGGCTGAGCGAGCTTGCGGCCGCCGCGTCCCGGGAGTCCCACGCTGAGGACCGGCCCGCGGGCCCAGGAGGATCGGCTTCACGGAGGGGATTTCTCCTGGGCTCGGTGGGCGTCGCCCTGGGCTCGGTTGCGGTCGCCGCGATCGGCCAGGTGCGCGCGGGCGCGCGAGCGGTCACCAACGTCGTCCTCCCCAAGCCAAGCAACCCGGCCGGTCCCTTGCCTACCGGTCTGGAGGGCACGGTCAAAGGAATCTCTGAGCTGCAGACCCCCACGAAGAGCTTCTACCGGGTCGATACCAACCTCACCGTTCCTCAGGTCGACGTGGACAGCTGGAGCCTGACGATCGATGGAATGGTCGACACGGAGCTGAACCTCTCGTTCGCCGCCCTCGCCGCGATGCCCCTCATCGAGCGCGACATCACCTTGACCTGCGTGTCGAACGAGGTCGGCGGCGGGTACGTCGGCGCGGCGCGTTGGCTCGGGGTCAGACTCGATGACCTCCTCGACCGTGCCGGCGTGAAGTCCGGTCCGGACCAGATTCTCAGCACGGCGGTGGACGGGTTCACGATCAGTACCCCGCTGGCCGTCGCCCGCGACGGGCGCGACGCGATGGTCGCCATCGGCATGAACGGCGCGTCACTCAGCGACGTCCACGGCTTCCCGGCCCGCCTTCTGGTGCCTGGACTGTACGGGTTCGTCGGTGCCACGAAGTGGCTCACGAGGCTCACGCTCACCACGTACGGCGAGCAGCAGGCCTATTGGACCCAACGCAAGTGGGCCACGGATGCACCGATCAAGACGAGCGCGCGGATCGACACCCCCGCGCCGCTCGCCCGCATCGCGGCCGGCCCGACCGCGATCGGCGGGGTGGCCTGGGCGCAGCACCGAGGCGTCGCCCAGGTCGAGGTCTCCATCGACGGCGCGGACTGGCGACCAGTGACCCTCGGGCCTGACGTCGGCATCGACTACTGGCGACAGTGGTATCTCCCGTGGGAGGCGACTTCCGGTGTGCACCGCCTGGCGGTGCGTGCCCTGGACCGCACGGGTGCCCTCCAGACCAGCGAACGGGCCACACCGTTCCCCGACGGATCGAGCGGGATCCAGGAGATCGCGGTGACGGTCGAATGAGGCCGGGGTGCCATTGCGGAACCCGCAAGAAAAAGACTGCGATCCATCCCATCCAACCGCCGAGCAGCGACGAATGACCGATGACCACCCTCGTCACCAGCAAGGAGCACCTCTCATGAAGAAGTCCACCGCACGCGCCGGCTTCATCGCCCTGGCGATCGCTCTGCCCCTCAGCCTGTCGGCCTGTGGCAGCGATTCTTCGTCATCCTCGTCATCCTCGAGTTCGCCCTCGATGACGACCAGTTCGTCGGCGGCCGTCTCAGGGACGACGACCGGCTCAGGGTCGATGAACAATGCGATGGCTCAGCCGTTCGGCCCCGGCTGCTCGGCAGTCCCGAAGGAGGGTGCCGGCTCGTTCAACGGCATGGCCACCGCCCCCGTCGCGACCGCAGCGGCCGCCAACCCACTGCTGTCCACCCTCGTCACCGCCGTCAAGAAGGCCGACCTTGTCGACACCCTGAACTCCGCGAAGGACATCACCGTCTTCGCGCCGACGAACGACGCCTTCGGCAAGATCCCGAAGGCCGACCTCGACGCCCTCTTGGCCGATAAGGCGAACCTCACCAAGGTCCTCACGAACCACGTCGTACAGGGCAAACTCTCCCCCGACACGGTGGCCGGCACCCACAAGACGCTCGCGGGCACCGAGATCACCGTCAAAGGCTCGGGCGAGGACTTCACTGTCGGCAAGGAGAACGCGAAGGTGCTGTGCGGCAACGTCCCGACCGCGAACGCCACCGTCTACATCATCGATTCCGTTCTTATGCCTTGATTCGATCTCACGCCCTGATTCGATTCTCGCCGCGCCGCCCGGTCCTCGCGTAGAGGAGGGGGCGAGCGCGCACACTGGACTGCATGTGTCCTGAGTCGGTTGCTCCGCCCGGTCGTGAATCGCCGGGCGGAGCTGTCGACGTGCTGGCCGGCCTGGTCACGCGGTCGGCCGGCGGTGACGAGGCGGCATTCGCTCAGCTGTATGACGCCCTCGCCCCCCGCATCTACGGCCTCGTCCGTCGTATCCTCCGAGACCCAGCTCAGGCTGAGGAGGTGTCCCAAGAAGTGTTTCTCGATCTCTGGCGCGGCAGCGGCCGGTTCGACCCGCTCAGGGGCACCGCCCTGGCCTGGGCATTGACCATCGCGCACCGCAAAACGGTGGACCGGGTACGTTCGGTCACCGCGAGCAGGGCGCGCGACGACGTGTATGCCGCATCCGCCCTCGACGTCGACCACGACTCCACGAGTGAGGCCGCCATCGGACGGTTGGATGCGACTCGAGTGCGGGCCGCGCTGGCCACGCTCACGGACGTCCAGCGTCAGGCTGTGGAGCTGGCCTTTCTCGGCGGCTTTACTCACACCGATATCGCGCACCTGCTCGATCTGCCGCTGGGGACGGCCAAGGCGCGAATCCGGGACGGTCTCCTCCGACTTCGATCGGCGTTGAGGTGACGCGTGAGAGGGGACATCCACAATCTCTCGGGCGCCCACGCGTTGCACGCAATGGACGGCGAGGAGGCCGCACGTTTCGAGCAGCACCTTGCCTCCTGTGACTCCTGCCGGGATGAGGTCGCCTCCCTGGCTGAGTGCCTCGCAGACCTCTCCGCTCTCGTCGCGGATGAACCACCCCCCTCGCTGCGATCCAGCGTCCTCGATCGGCTGGCGAGCACCCCGCAGGACAGCCCAGGGGACAGCCCGGAGGACAGCCCAGAAGACAGCCCAGAAGACAGCCCAGAAGACAGCCCGGAGAACGGACGGGACGAGGGACCAGAGGCTGGGCCGCACCGAACGCGTGCGGATGGCAAAGCAGGCGACCCTCCGGCCCGCACGGCTCACGTGCCCGACCACCCGGGCACGGTGCGCGCGATCGGCTCGGCGGCCTCGGCTGTCCACCGTCGCTGGCTGACCTCACTCGTGGCTGCCGCGGCAACCATCGTGCTCGTCGGCGGCGGCTACACGGTGTGGCGTTCCTCGCACACCGACTCCCCTACGACGGTCAGCGCCCAACAAGTGCTCGATGCGAGCGATGCGACCGCCGTTGTGAAGTCACTGAGCGATGGCGGCTCGCTGACGGTGACCCGCTCGGTTTCGCTGAAGAAGGCTGTGCTGGTGACCTCCGAACTGCCGGCCCCGCCAGCGGGCAAGATCTACCAACTGTGGTTCCAGGAGTCGAGCGGGACGATGGAGCCGGCGGGCTCGTTGCCGGCGGGCGGAGACCAGGTGGTTGTCCTGCGCGGGGACGCCCAGACTGCCGTGGGCGCGGGGATGACGATCGAGCCCGCCGGCGGCTCTCGCGCACCCACGACCGATCCGATGGCCCTCTTCGTGTTCACCTGAGATGCAGAGCTCAGATCGCTCGACCTGATCCTTGCCCCACGGCCTTCAGGCCGAGCTCATCCAGGCGGGCGAACGTGGTCACCGGCGAACTCGTCGCGGTACTGGCGCACGACGTCGTCGAAGGTCGAGTCGCGGGCGAAGCCGAGGGCCAGGGGGCGCGCCACGTCGAAGTCGCCGGGCCAGGAACAGACGATGTCCGCGATTCGCTGGTCCGGGACGAGCACGACTCGGGCGCGCGAGGCGGCGCCGCCGACCCGCTCCAGGCTCGCGAGCATCTCCTCGACGGTGACGGTGATGCCGGGCAGGTTCACGACCCGCCATCCGCCGATGGACTCGCCGTCGATCGCATAGGCCCGAACCAGGTTCGCCACGGCGGTGTCGGGCGAGGACAACCATAGGCGCGTGTCCGTCGGCACCGGGCAGGGTGCGTCCTCGCCGCTCAGCGGCTCGCGGATGATGCCGCTGGCGAAGGACGACGCCGCGGAGTTGGGCTTGCCGGGGCGGACGGAGATGGTGGGCAGACGGCAGATCCTGGCGTCCACGAACGCCTTGCGCGAGTACTCGTTGACGAGGAGCTCGCCGAGGGACTTGCAGGCACCGTACGTCGATGCGGGCTGAGTGGCCAGCGTCTCGGGGACGACGGTCGGCATCGAGCCCCCGAAGACGGCGAGCGAGCTGGTGAAGACGAACCGGGGACGGGACCCGGCTGACCGGCAGGACTCCAGCAGGGCGCGCGTGCCGTCGACGTTGACCCGCATGGCCAGGTCGAAGTCGTCCTCGGAGCCGCCGCTCAGCACGGCTGCCAGGTGGAAGACCCCGACCGTGCTCGAGTCGACGACGGAGTCCAGGAGGGCGGGGTCGGCGATGTCGCCGACGAGGGAGGTGACCGCCGGGTCCCGCACGTGGCATGGCGCAAGGTCGAGCGAGACGATCTCGTCGAAGGCGATGTCAGCCTCACCGGACTGCCGGGCGGCCAGCATGGACGTGATGACGCGGCTGCCGAGGAATCCGGCGCCCCCCGTCACGATGATCCTCATGGATGAAACCTCCGTCGGCTGTGGGGTGCCAGGGGCGCCAGGGGTGCTTCGGGTGGCGGGGTGGGACCCACGCAGGGCGAGGATTCTTTTGGGGGTCAACAGGCTTCGCGAATTGCGCGACGATTGAGCCCCGGGCGACGACGCAACGACGTGGGCCGGCCGGCTCGTGACCCTCGGAAGGCGCACGCCCATGAACCGTCAACGACCGTGGATCGCCCTGACCCGTGCGCGCTTCGCCCCTGCTTGTGAGGCTCCGCGCAAAGCCGACTACTCCGGCATGCGGTCGTGACCTACGCCTTCGCCCGGGAGGGTGTCCTGAGGTCCCCGACGATCGGCAGTGGCCGTCTCGACGGTGGGCATGGTGGACTCCGCTGCGGTCCGCGCCGGGCCCTGCGACGACTGGCGCCCCGGCGAGTCCCTCCCGTCGCGCTCCTGATGGCGCGCGATCCGCGCTTCGTGTCGCTCGCCCCGGTGCTGCTTCCGCTCCGACGATCCGCATCCGCGCCCGAACATCCACCCGAAGCTGGCGCTCACGATCAGCGCGATCAGGAGGGCCCGAGAGACGCCGCTCGGCAGGCCGAAGGCCAAGCTGAGGCCGTACAGGATGCCCAGGCCGGGCACCACCCGACCGTAGGTGAATCGGCTGTCGATGCGAGACATGGGACCCTCCGAGGAACGAGACGTTCGACGTGTACCTGGCGCGTGCGACGCCCTGTCAACATCTACTGTGCCCCACACGCCGCTCGGGCGACACTGCTGTGCCTCACGAGCACCGTGACGCCCGGGTGGGAGGGGCTGGCCGACCGGTCCGGTGTCCCTTGCCAGACCGCGAGATTGAGCGTAATTTGCAGCTGTGATAAATACCTCGGTAACAGAGGTAGTGGGCGGCGGTGACGCGCTGACCGCTGAGCAGGTCCTCGCTGCGTGCGGTGCCCTACGGCGTCGGGCGAGGCGTCTGGCCGGCACGCCGTTCGCGGTGCGGGTGACGGGCGCTCAGGTGGAGTTGATCCGCCACGTACGGCGCCATCCCGACTGCTCGGTCGGCGAGGCTGCCGAGGCACTCGGCGTGGCCGGCAACACGGTGTCGACGTTGGTCCGGGAACTGACTCGTCGGGGCGTGCTCGTGCGCAGATCCGACCCTCAGGACGGACGCATCGCGAGGTTGCGTCTCGCCGAGGGCGCGGGCGCCGATCTCGGGACCTGGCTGGACCGCCGGACGGCACTGGTGTCGCGGGGCCTTGAGCGCCTCACCCCTGAAGAGCGGGAGACGCTCGCCCGGGCGATCCCCGCCCTCGTGCGTTTGTCGGCGGAACTGGAAGAGGTGGCGACATGATCTATGAAGACCTGGCAACCCGTGAAGGTGACCGCGGTGAGAACGAACGCGGTGAAATCGATGTCCGCGCGGTCGACGCCCTAGCGATCGACGATGTCACTCACCGATTCGGTCATCACGTGGCTGTGGATCACCTGAGCCTGACCGTACGACCGGGCGAGTGTTTCGGGCTGCTCGGGCCCAACGGCGCCGGCAAGACCACCACGATCCGGCTGCTGAACACTCTGCTGCCCGTGCAGACCGGCCGGATCCGGGTCTTCGGGGTGGATGTGCGGGCTCACCCGATGGCGGTACGCCGGATGCTCGGCTACGTGCCCCAGCAGCTGTCGGTCGAAAGCGCTCTGACCGGGCGCGAGAACGTCATGTGGTTCGCCCGTTTGTTCGACGTGCCGCGGGCCGAACGGCGCGAACGCGTCGATGACGTGCTCGGGATGATGGACCTCCTCGACGACGCCGACAAGCTCGTCGGGGCCTACTCCGGTGGGATGGTGCGTCGGCTCGAGCTCGCGCAGGCCCTCGTCAACCGTCCCGCGTTGCTGGTGCTCGACGAGCCCACCGTCGGTCTGGACCCCATCGCCCGGGAGAGCGTCTGGCAACGGGTGGTGGAGATGCAAGGGGAGCAGGAGATGACCGTCATCCTGACCACCCACTACATGGAGGAAGCCGACGCGCTCTGCGACCGGGTCGTCCTCATGGACCACGGATGCTTGAAGGCCGTCGGGACCCCCGCGGAACTGAAGGCGCGGATCGGCCCGGAAGCGACTCTAGAAGATGTCTTCCGCCGCTACAGCGACGCCGCGCTCGCCGATCACGAAAAGGGGGGACTGCGCAATGTCCGCACCACACGTCGTACTGCCGGGCGCCTCGGCTGAGGTATCGGTTCGTCGGTCCACACCGATGGAGTTGCTGCGGCTGACGTTCTCACGGGTCGTGACCTTTTGCATCGTAGAAGTCCAAAAGCTGCGCCACGACCGCACCGAGGTCCTGACCAGGGCGATTCAGCCGATCCTCTGGCTGCTCATTTTTGGCACCACCTTCGCCAACATCCGCGGCATCCCGACAGGCGGCGTTCCCTACCTGGCCTACCTCGCTCCGGGTGTGATCGCCCAGTCGGCGATGTTCGTCGCGGTCTTCTACGGCATCCAGATCATCTGGGAGCGCGACGCCGGCGTGCTGTCGAAGCTGCTGGTGACACCCACGCCGCGCGTGGCCCTGATCGCCGGCAAGGCGTTCGCGGCCGGGGTGCGTTCGGTGGCGATCGCCGCGGTCGTCATCGTCATCGCCGAGGTGATGAATATCGGCCTGTCGTGGAACCCGCTGGCTCTGCTCGGTGTGGTGGTGGTGGTGATGCTGGGTGCGACCTTCTTCGCGTGCCTTTCCCTGGCCATCGCGGGCCTGGTGTTGCAGCGGGACCGCCTCATGGGCATCGGCCAGGCGATCACCATGCCGCTCTTCTTCGCCTCCAGCGCGCTCTACCCCCTCGAGGTGATGCCGACCTGGGTGCGTGCGATCGCCCAGGTCAACCCCCTCAGTTACGAGGTGTCGGCCCTGCGAGGCCTGCTCCTCGGCATGCCGACGAACTACGTCGCGGATCTCTCGGTCCTCGTCGGCGCGTCATTGCTCGGGATCGTTGTCGCCGGGTCGCTGCTGGGGCGGCTGTCGCGTTGACGTCGGCGTCGGAGCGCCCTCATGGGCGGCGGCCGGCCCAGGCGTCGAGTGCTACGGCGACGACCGGGCCCATCGGCTGGTCGACCGGCAGCTGGTGCCGGGGGAACCAGGCGGCGCGGTCGGTGGTGCCGCCGACCTCGACGGTGCCGAGGCACCCACCCGTGATGCGGGCGCCGAAGACCAGCCGGATCCCCTTGAAGGGACGCTGGGGGCTCACCCCCTCGGTCAGGGTGAACGTAGAGGTGGCCAGAGGCTCTCCCACCTGCACGAGGTAGCCCGTTTCTTCGTACACCTCACGGATGACCGCCTCTTCAGGCGTTTCTTCGAACTCCACCCCGCCGCCGGGCAGCGTCCAGCAGGCGCGGCTGATGCCGGTGCCGTTGTACCAGGCGAGCAGCACGCGGTCGGCGTCGTCGACGACGAGCGCGTACGCAGCCAGACGGGTGTCGTACTCGGTGAAGTGCACGCCCTGAGTGTGCGCCACAGGGCCACCAGCGACGAGGACCGGGCGTCGAGGGGTCGGCGACGAGGACCCGGTGACGGGTGTCCTCGACGACGTCAGCCGACCCAGTCGCGGGCGTTTCGGAACATCCGCAACCAGGGGCTGGGCTGCTCGATCGACTCGGCGGTCCAGGACAACTGGGCGTGGCGCAGGACCCGCTCCGGGTGCGGCATCATGCCCGTGAACCGTCCGTCGGCGGTGGTCACCGCGGTGAGCCCGCCAGGCGAGCCGTTCGGGTTGGCGGGGTACGTGGTGGCAACGCGGCCGTTCCCGTCGACGTACCGCGCGGCCCGCAGCACGCCCGCCGCGTCGCCGCGGGCCGAGAAGTTCGCGTGACCCTCCCCGTGCGCCACCGCGATGGGCAGCCGGGAGCCGGCCATCCCGGTGAAGAACACGGACGGCGAGTCGAGGATCTCGATGAGGGACAGGCGGGCTTCGTACTGCTCGGAGCGGTTACGGGTGAACCGCGGCCACGCGTCGGCGCCGGGGATCAGGTCGGCCAGGGCGGCAAACATCTGGCAGCCGTTGCAGATCCCGAGCGCGAACGTGTCGGTCCGCGCGAAGAACTGCCCGAACGTGTCGGTGAGGTGGGGGTTGAACAGCACCGAACGCGCCCACCCCTCGCCGGCGCCCAGCGTGTCGCCGTACGAGAACCCGCCGCACGCGACCAGTCCGACCGCGTCGGCCAGGTCGTACCGCCCCGTCTGCAGGTCGGTCATGTGCACGTCGTACGCGTCGAAGCCCGCTGCATCGAACGCGAACGCGGTCTCGACGTGGGAGTTCACGCCCTGTTCGCGCAGGACCGCCACCCGCGGGCGGGCGCCTCGGGGGGCGGGCGGCGCCACGAGGCGCGAGGTGCCCACGTCCGTGCCCAGGTCCTGGCTCACCTCGACGCCGGACGCCACGGACAGGCCAGGGTCGCGCCCGTCCATCGCCGCGGCGAACGCCGCGTGCTCCTGGTCGGCGCACTCGGGGTTGTCGCGCAACGCACAGATGCGCCACGAGACCTCGTCCCAGGCGAGCGCGAGGTCGCTCAGCGCTTCGTCGAGTCCCGCGTCGAGTCCCACCTCGAGCGGCCCGTCGAGGTGGGCGTCGAGTGGCGCGTGGAGGTCGGCGGCACCGGCGAAGCGGACCCTCACGCGGCGATCCTCGTGCGCGGCCCCGACCCGGCGGACCAGGTCGGTAAGCCCGTGCGCGGCGAGGATCTCCTCGGCGTGCCTCAGATCTCCGCCCGGTACGGCCAGCACCGCGCCGAGTTCCTCGGCGAACAGGGCTGCGACCGAGGAGACCTCCAGGTCGAGCCCGACCGCGCCGGCGAAGGCCATCTCGCAGGCCGCAGCCCACAGACCGCCGTCGGAGCGGTCGTGGTAGGCGGTGAGCAGGCCGGCGGCGCGCAGGTCGCTGACCGCGTCGACCAACGCCACCAAGCGGGCGGGGTCGTCCAGGTCAGGGACCATGCCGCCGAATGCGCCGCGCGCCTGGGCCATGATCGACCCGCCCAGTCGGTCCGCGCCGGCGCCGAGGTCCACGAGGAGCAGCGCGCTGTCGGAAGAGATCTGGGGGGTGAGGGTGCCGCGCACGTCGGGCAGCGACGCGAACGCGGTCACCACCAGCGAGATCGGCGAGGTGACCTGCCGGGGTTCGCCGGTCGCGGCGTCGGACCAGCGGGTGCGCATCGACAGGGAGTCCTTGCCCACCGGCACCGAGATCCCCAGCGCCGGGCACAGCTCCATCGCCACGGCGTGGACGGTGTCGAACAACGCTGCGTCCTCACCAGGTTCGCCGCACGCGGCCATCCAGTTGCAAGACAGCTTCACGCTGGACAGCGTGATCGGGGCGGCCAGCAGGTTGGTGATCGCCTCCCCGAGCGCCATCCGCCCCGAGGCTGGGGCGTCGATCGCGGCGAGCGGGGTGCGTTCGCCGGTGGCCATCGCCTGCCCGGCAAGGCCGAGGTAGTCCGACAGCGTGACGGCGACGTCGGCGACCGGCACCTGCCAGGGGCCGACCATCTGGTCGCGGTGCGTGAGCCCGCCGACCGTGCGGTCGCCGATGGTGATCAGGAACCGCTTCGAGGCGACGGTTGGGTGCCGCAGGACGGCGTACGCGAGGTCGCGCAGCGCCTCACTGCCGAGCCCGGAAAGGTCGAGCCCGGGATCGTGGCGCGCGATCCGCGCCACGTCGCGGGTCATCCGCGGCGGCTTGCCGAACAGCACCTCCATCGGCATGTCGATCGCCAGGTCCACCGTGGCGTCGGCGAAAGCACCGGCGGAATCGTCGGGCCCAGGCGCGAGGACGAGGCGCCCGTCGGGCCG
>JBDTWM010000022.1:0-28153 GCA_040006675.1 Dermatophilaceae bacterium
AGTTCGGGACGGGGTAGTTCGGGACGGGGCGGAGGTGCCGTGATGGGGGAGCCGCGCAGCGCGCGCAGGTTGCGTGCGCCGTCGTGGCGCGACGGACGGCTGATCGTGGGTGTCCTTCTGATCCTCGCCTCGGTGGCTCTCGGAGCGCGCATCGTCGCCTCGGCCAACGACCGCGTCCTCGTCCTCGCGGCGGCGCGCCCGCTCGTGCCCGGTGACCGGTTAGGGCCGGAGCACGTGACGCGAGTCGAGGTGGACCTGGGATCCGCCACCGAGACCTACCTATCGGCCGACCACGCGATGCCGCAGGGCGCGGTGGTGGTGCGCGAGGTGCGGATCGGCGAGCTGGTTCCCGCTTCCGCGCTCGGCACGCCGGAGTCTGCCTCCCGGCGCCCCGTCATCGTGCCCGTCGCAGCTGAGTCGGCGCGGGTGTTGGCCGTCGGTTCAGTGGTTGACCTCTGGGTGAGCGACAAGTCGGCTGGAAGCGGGACGTCGTACGGTCCGCCGCGCCGGCTGGCGGAAGGGGCGCCGGTGGCACGAGTACCGGACCCAGACGAGGCGCGTCTGGCTTCGACCACGGTGGGCGTCCAGGTGATGGTGCCGCCCGACCAGGTGGCGGAGGTCATCGCGGCGATCGACCACGGTGGGCGGCTCACCCTCGTCCCGGCCGCGGGATCCGTCCAGCGGGATCGGTGAGGTCCGTGCGCCGCCGTACCGTGCTCGTCGCCGTCCCCCAGATCTGGGAGTCTGGCCTGGTCGCGGAGCTGTCCACCTCGCGGCGCCTCGAGGTGGTCCGCCGGTGCGCCGACGCGGCGGAGCTGCTGTCGGCTGCCGCTGCCGGGCTCGGGGAGCGCGCCATCGTGTCAACGGGCCTGCGGGGGCTGGACACCTCCTTCCTCAGCGATCTCGCTCGGCACGGCGTGCGCGTCCTGGGCGCCGCCGATCCGGGGGCGCCCGAGCAGGAGCGCACACTGCGGCAGATGGGACTTCGGATTGTCGTACGCTCCGACGCGGCGCGCGATGAGCTCGAACGCGCGGTGGAGCGGGCCGCAGACGCGCCTGAGAGCAACGACGCCCACGCTCAGCTGGGTCTGGCGCCCGACGGGAACGACCCACGCGCGTTCCACGGGATGCTCGGCGAGGCGGACGTGGGCATGGATCCGGGGCCGTCGCCATCCGGTCCGGACCGTGCCCGGGAGGCTCAAGAAGGAGCTCCCGCCCTGCCGCTCGCGCCGCGCGCCACAAGCGCACGCGCGCACGCGCGTGGCGGGTCCGCGGAGTCTGCGAGCGGGTGGCGTCCCCGTGACGCCGCACCCCGCACTCCGCGTCGGCGCCGGCGCCGATTCCCGGACCGACGAGGGTCCTACAGCGGCAAGCTGACTGTCGCGCGCGCGCAAGATGAGGTGGGCGAACCATCGCCCCCGGCGCGGCTCGTGACGGTCTGGGGGCCGACGGGTGCTCCGGGGCGGAGCACCGTCGCCCTCGGACTCGCCAGCGAGGCCGCCTGCGCCGGGCTGCGTTCTCTGCTGATCGACGCCGACCCGTACGGGGGCGTGCAGGCGCAGGCTCTCTCCGTCCTCGACGAGGGCCCCGGCCTCGCGGCCGCCGTGCGCGCGGCGGACACCGGTGCTCTCGACGTGCCCGGCCTGCTCACCCACTGCCGCGGCGTGTCGCCCCGGCTGTCGATCCTGACCGGGATCTCTCGCGCCGACCGGTGGCCCGAGCTGCGCGCCGACCCCCTGGAGCGGGTCTTCGAGCTGTCCCGCGCAGTGGCGGATGTCGTCGTCGTGGACTGCGGCTTTTGCCTGGAAGAAGACGAGGAGCTGAGCTATGACACCCTCGCGCCGCGACGCAACGCCGCCACCCTGGCGGCGCTCCGCTCCGCCGACCATCTCGTGATCGTCGGCGCGGGCGACCCGGTCGGGCTGCAGCGCCTGACGCGCGGCTTATCGGACATCGACACACTCGACCTGGCGGCCTCGCGCACCATCGCGGTGAACCGGGTCAGGGCTAGCGCTGTCGGGCCCCGCCCGGAGGCGGCCATCGCCGCGGCGCTGAAGCGCTTCGCGGGTGCACGCGTCGACTGCTTCATCCCGCAGGATCGCGCCACGTTCGACCGGGCGCTGCTCGCGGGGCGTACGCTCGCGGAATGCGCCCCCGGGTCGCCTGCGCGCCGGGCGTTGGTTGACCTGACCGTCACCGTCCTGGGGAGCTCATCCGGCGCGCGGCGGCCAGCCGGACCCGCCCGGGACCACCGGGAGGTAGCCGCCCGACCCTGGGAGGCCGGTCGTGTGTGAGCATAAGCCTGTGGAGGATCACCTCAGCCCGCTCGGAGCGTCGTTCCTGTATCTCGAGGAGCCGACGACCGTGATGCACGTGGGCTCGGTGCTGATTCTCGACCCGGGCCCCAAGGGCCTAGACATCGACCGGTTCATGGAGCTTGTCCAGGCACGAATCGTCGGGTCGTCACGGTACCGGCAGAAGGTCCGCGAGCTGCCTGGCCGATTCGCGTCCCCGTTCTGGGTCACGGCCGCCGACTTCGACCTCACCTACCACGTGCGCCGCGCCGCGCTGCCTCGCCCGGGGACGCGCGAACAGCTGCAGGAGTTCGTCGCCCGGATCCTGTCCAGACCGCTGGACCGCGCGCGCCCGCTGTGGGAGCTGTACGTCGTCGAGGGGCTGGAAAGCGGCCGGGTGGCCGTCGTCACCAAGACACATCAGGCGCTCGTCGACGGCGTGTCAGCCGTCGATCTGGCGCACCTCATCCTCGACGACGACGAGGACTCCCGTCCGGTCGCCCCTCCCGCGCCGCCACCTACGCGCGAGCCGAGCGACATGGAGCTGTTGGCCTCGACGGCACTACGGGTCGTCCGCCGCCCCAGCAGGTGGTTGGGTGCCGTCGCGGGCGGCGTGGCCGAGGTGGTGGCGGTAGGCGGCAGGACCTTCGACCAGTCCAAGAGCGTGGCCTCCGCCCTCGTTCGGACGGCCGCCGACCCCGCACCCTCCACCCCCCTGAACGTGCGCGTCGGCGCGTCGCGCCGGGTCGCCTTCCTCATCATCCCCCTCGACGATTTCCGGACGGCCCGCGACTCGTATCTGGACCTGCGCGCGAGCCGCGACACCAACGTCACCGACGTCATCCTCACGGTCATCACCGGCGCATTGCGTTCCTGGCTGCAGACCCGCGGCGAGCCGGTCCACGCAGCGGCCACCGTGCGTGCGATGGTCCCCGTCAGCGTGTCCGAGCCAGGGGGTGGCGTGGGCCTCGGCGGCAGCGTACAGGCCTGCTTCGTCGACCTTCCGGTCGGCGAGATCAGCCCGCTGATGCGCCTGGAACAGGTGACCTTCCAGATGCGACGCCAGGTGCGCGGCGGGCGGGCGGTCGGGGCCCGCGCGATCTCCGGCATCGCTGGCTTCGCGCCGACCACTCTGCACCATCTAGGGGCGCAGCTCGGCAACGCGGCGTCGCGCCGCTTCTTCAACCTGGTGATCACTAACGTCCCCGGGCCGCAACACCCGTTGTGGGTGGCCGGGGCGCGGATGGAGGTCAACTACCCGATCATCCCCCTGGCGCTCGGGCAGGCCTTGTCGTTCGGCCTCACCTCGTACGACGGGCTCGTGGGCATCGGCCTCAACGGCGACCGCGCCGCCATGCATGACCTGGACGACTTCGTCGGCTACTTGCAAGAGTCGATGTCCGAACTCGTCGCGGCGCTGCAGACCGGGAAGGCGCGGGGGCAGTGGCCTGCGTCGGAGCCGCAACGCGCGATCGATGTTTTCTCGGACGAGCGGGCCGCGCGCGGCGAGCGACAGGAGGTTACGGTGCCCGCGATCCGGGTCTATCTCGCCATCGGTGCGGACGGGCTGACCGAGCTGGCCCGCGACGGGTTCCTCTCCGGGGCATCCGTGCGTGCCAGCGCGGTCACCGCGACGGTGCGTAGGGTCTTCCCCCAGGACGACGAGGAGGAGCTCGAGTACGACGCGCTGCAGGTCGCCGCTCAGATGTGCGCCGATCGGTGGCCGCAGGACCGGGCGGTCGTCGCCGCCGTCGATCTCGACCCCTCGGACGTGACCGAGATCCCGGCAGGGACGGGCGTCGACGGGTTCGAGGTACGCGTCCTGAGCAACATCTCGGGCGCGAACCTGCGCGCCCTGCATGCTGCCGAGCGCGGCGCTGACGACGAGACCGAACTGTTGTGGTACGACGTGAGCGAGCTAGCCGCCCTGGCGTCAGGGCGCGTCTGAGCCCAGCCTGAAGCCCTCAGCCCGGGTATTGAGCGAGCCACTCCCGTCCGAGTGATTCCTCGGCCTCGAGAGCTGATCGGATCACGGGGGCGGCGGCTTTCTCGATGCGCCCGCCGATGAAGGGCACGGCTGCTGTGAGCTTCCCGTCGTAGGTGACCAACGTGCCTTCGGCGTCGGGTTCCATCGCGGCCACCGCGGACAGACGCAACGGCGTGCCGTCGATCCTCACCGTCACCTCGCCGCGACGGTGGCCACGAGCCTCGGCGGGCCCCCACACCGTGCGCTGCTCGATCTCGAGAACGTCCCCGACCAAGTTGCGCACGAAGTCCGGGAACGACGACGTGGCCACAATGCGGGTCGTACGGACATGCGTGTGCTCCCCGTGCATGCGCACGTTCGCGGAGCCGCGCCCCGAGCGGGAGCACAGCTTCTCCTGGAAGGTCGGGTCGGTCAACATGGCGGCGACCCGGTTCGGTGGCGCAGGAAAGCTCAAAGAAACGCGCAAGTCCATCCCGTCACCGTACGGCCGGTCGGGGCCGTGCACCTCCTCTTGCGCCCCCCTCTCGCGCCGCATTCGTGCGCGCCACAGGCGGAAAGTCCACGGGCGTCAGCTCGGCGACCACGGCTTCGCAGCTCCGGACGAGGCGCGAGCGGGCCCGGCCGGCGGCCGCCAGCGCGGTGACGCGCTCGCGAAGGTCTGCCTCGGCCCGCTCGAACATCCCTTGCGCTCTGGATAGCTGCGCCGCGTAGGCAGACAGGTCGCCGGCGAGCGTGTCGAGAGTGTCGAGAGTGTGCGCCGTACCGTCAGCGGACGCATTCGTCAGCGCACCACCGCGCACGCGTTGAGCCAGCGCCGCGAGGTCGGCTGCCGCCGCAGCGCAAGAAGCAGGGTCGCCTGCAGGCGCGACGGTCATCTCGGCGGCCCTCCCGGCGCGCAGGACTGCGCTGGCAGGGCTGCGGCGATGGCGTCGAGAGCCTGGCGCACGGCGCGCTGCGCGCGGTCGTCCCCCAGGTCCGGTGTCAGGGCGCGCAACCGCGCGGCCATGAACCGGATCGCCTCGTCTGAGGGTGGTGGACTTCCCATGGCGCCAGGGTAGATGCGCCACGTCGGGTGCCGCGATGACCCACCCCACGGCTGTGGACGATCCGGCCGTAGACAAGTGGTGTCGTCGACGACAGTTCGGCCGAACCCGCTCCGCCGCGCAGGACCCCTCGTTAGCCTGGATCAACCGTCAGTCGTGACCGGTCAGCACGTCGTCGTGCCGCCTGAGGAAAGTCGGGTTCACCATGCCTACTGCCTACGAGGATCCCCGGACTCAGCTGCTCCACTGCGTTGCTCAGTTGGCCGGCCGACAGAGGGGCTCCGGCATCGAGACGTTGTTGCGGTTGTACTACCGCCACGTCGTGACCGAGGAACTCCTGGCTCGACGTCCGGAGGACCTCCTCGGGGCAGTGTTGTCGCACCGGGCGCTGGGAGCGCAGCGCGCGCCGGGGGAGGCGAAGCTGCGCGTGTTCACCCCGACCGTCGAGCAGGAGGGTTGGACGGCCGGGCACACGGTGATCGAGATCGTCACGGACGACATGCCCTTCCTCGTCGACTCGGTGTCCGCCTGCGCTGGCCACCAGGGGCGCAGCGTTCACCTGATGGTGCACCCCCAACTGGTGGTGCGACGCGACGAGTCCGGCAAGCTGGACGAGGTGCTCGACTGCCCGATCCATGAGGCGCCGAGCGACCCGGATGTGAAGGTCGAGTCGTGGATGCACCTGCAGATCGACCGCGAGAGCGACGCCGCTGACCGCGAGGACCTCGCGTGCAAGCTGCGCGAGGTCCTCGGCGATGTGCGGGCCTCCGTCGAGGACTGGTCGCTGCTCACAGCCAAGGCGTTCAGGCTCGCAGACGACCTGCGCGCCCACCGCCCGGCGACGGTGTCACAGGAGGACGCGGACAACGCCGAGGCGCTGCTGCGTTGGGTCGGTGAGGGCCAATTCACGCTGCTGGGCTACCGCGAGTACGCTCTCACCAGCGTCGACGGTGCGGACGCGCTGACGCCCGTCCCGGGCACAGGACTCGGGCTCATGCGCGATTCAGGCGACGGCAGCGGCGACGCCGAGCCGTTGAGTGGCCCGGCGGCGGCCAAGGCGCGCGAGCCTGAGGTCATGATCGTCACGAAGGCCAACTCCGTGTCGACGGTCCACCGCGCGGTCTACCTCGACTACATCGGGCTGAAGATGTTCGACGAGAGCAACCGGGTATGCGGCGAGCGACGGTTCATCGGACTCTTCACCGCGGGCACCTACACCCACTCCGTCACGCAGATCCCGTACGTGTCCTCCAAGGTCACCAAGGTGATCGAGGCGAGCGGGTTCGACGGGGAGAGCCACCTCGGCAAGGACCTCATGACGATACTGGAGACCTACCCGCGCGACGAGCTCTTCCAGGCATCCGTGGCCGACCTGACCCGGGTCTGCGTGGCGGTGGTCCACTTGCAGGGGCGGCGCCAGCCGCGGCTGTTCCTGCGTAGGGACGTGTACGGGCGGTTCATGAGCTGCATCGTCTACCTCCCGCGCGACAGGTACACGACCACCGTCCGCCTGAAGCTGGAGAAGCTGCTGCAGCGCGCCTTCCAGGGTGTGTCCGTCGAAGACACGACGCGCGTCAGCGAGTCGGCCTTGGCGCGGCTCTTCTTCGTCGTTCGGATGCCGCCTGGCCAGGAGGTGCCGGACGTCGACGTGGACGACCTGCAGCGGCAGGTCTCCGACGCGACGCGCACCTGGGCCGAGGATCTGGCCGACGCGACCCGCGCGGAGTACGGCGAGGAGCAGGCGGCTCGGATGCTCAGCCGCTGGGGCATGGCGTTCCCGGAGGCATACAAGGAGGATTTCGAGGCCCGCGTCGCCGTCGTCGACCTGCGCCACGTGGAGGCGCTCGCCGACGACGGAGACGTGCGGCTGAACCTTTACCACATGCCCGGAGAGACACCCACCGAGCGCCGGCTCAAGCTGTACCGGCGTGGCGCGGTCTCGCTCACCACCATCCTGCCCACGTTCAACGACATGGGGCTTGAGGTGACGGACGAAAGGCCGTACGAGCTGTCGCCGGAGGACGGGGAGCCGGTGTACGTCTACGACTTCGGCCTGCGCGCGCCGTCGGAGACGACCTGGAGCAGCGGCCAGGATGGGATGCGTCAGCGCTTCCAGGAGGCGGTGCAAGCCGTCTGGAGCGACATGGCCGAGAGCGACGTGTTCAACGCGCTCGTCCTGTCCGCCGGCCTCACCTGGCGGCAGGTGGTCATGCTCCGCACGGTGGCGAAGTACCAGCGCCAGACCGGCACCCCGTTCACGCAGACGTACATCACGGCCACCCTGCGCGAGAACCCGCACATCGCCTGCCTGCTCGTCGAGCTGTTCGAGACACGCTTCGATCCCGAGCGCTTCGGCGGATTGGCGGACGAGGCTCGCGCCGTCGCAGAGAAGGACGTCGAGGCTCGCATTTTCGCGGCGCTCGACGAGGTCGACAGCCTCGACCACGACCGCATCATCCGCGCGTTCCTGTGGGTCATCCAGGCGACGCTGCGGACGAACTTCTTCCAGGATTCGCCGCCGGACGAGCACGGGCACACCCCGGAGTTCACCCGCACGGTGTGCCTCAAGATCGACCCGCACGCGGTCCCCGGGCTGCCGGCGCCGCTGCCGATGTTCGAGATCTGGGTCTACAGCCCCCGGATGGAGGGTGTCCATCTGCGATTCGGCAAGGTCGCGCGCGGTGGTCTGCGCTGGTCGGACCGTCGGGAGGACTTCCGCACCGAGGTTCTGGGCCTGGTGAAGGCGCAAATGGTCAAGAACGCCGTCATCGTGCCCACGGGGAGCAAGGGCGGCTTCTTCGCCAAGCAGTTGCCGGACCCGGCCATCGATCGCGACGCGTGGCTGGCCGAGGGCAAGGCGGCGTACCGGCTGTTCATCGCCTCTCTGCTGGACGTGACCGACAACCGCGTCGGCACTGAGATCGTGCCGCCCCAGCGCGTGGTCCGGCATGACCCAGACGACCCGTACCTCGTGGTCGCCGCCGACAAGGGCACCGCGACGTTTTCGGACCTGGCGAACTCGGTGGCTCAGTCCCACGGATTCTGGCTGGACGACGCGTTCGCCTCCGGCGGGTCCGCGGGCTACGACCACAAGGGCATGGGCATCACAGCCCGCGGCGCGTGGGAGTCGGTCAAGCGACACTTCCGGGAAATGGGCATCGACACCCAGACGCAGGAGTTCACCGCGGTCGGGATCGGCGACATGAGCGGCGACGTCTTCGGCAACGGGATGCTCCTCAGCGATTGCACGCGCCTGGTCGCCGCGTTCGACCATCGCGACATCTTCCTCGACCCGGATCCGGACGCTGCCGCGTCACACGCCGAGCGGCGTCGCCTGTTCGAGCTGCCCCGCTCCTCGTGGCAAGACTATGACAAGTCGCGCATCAGCAAGGGCGGGGGCGTCTTCTCCCGCTCGGCCAAGTCGATCCCGATCACCCCCGAAGTGCGAGAGGTCCTCGGCCTGGCTGAGGGCGTCGAGACGCTGACGTCGTCGGACCTGCAAAAGGCGATCCTGCTGTCGCCGGTGGACCTGCTGTGGAACGGCGGCATCGGGACCTACATCAAGGCGTCCACCGAGAGCAACACGGATATCGGCGACCGGGCGAATGACGCGATCCGCGTGGACGGTTGCGATCTGCGTGCCAAGGTCGTCGGCGAGGGCGGCAACCTCGGGGCCAGTCAGCTGGGTCGCGTCGAGGCGGCGCTCGCGGGAGTGCACATCAACACCGACGCGATCGACAACTCAGCTGGTGTGGACACCTCGGACCATGAGGTCAACATCAAGATCCTTCTCACGCGTTTGACCCGCGAGGGGGACATGACGCTCAAGCAACGCAACCAGCTTCTGGCGTCGATGACCCACGACGTGACCCGCATGGTGCTGCGCGACAATTACGAGCAGAACGTCTTGCTCGGCAACGCCCGGAGCCAGAGCGCGCAGATGCTGCCCGTGCACCAACGGCTCATCCACTGGATGGAGACGTACGCCGACCTCGACCGCGAGCTGGAGTTCCTGCCGCACGAGCAGGAGATCGCGCGCCGTCTCGCCGCGGGGATCGGCCTCACGTCGCCGGAGTTCGCGGTGCTGGTGGCGTACACGAAACTCGCGTTGAAGCGAGACCTGCTGGACAGCGGCCTACCTGACGATGCGTGGTTCAACCAAACGCTGATCGACTACTTCCCGTCGGCGATCCGCGAGTCGTACACGGACTCGCTCGATGATCACCCGCTGAAGCGAGAGATCATCGTCAACTCGATCGTCAACTCGATGATCAACCGAGGTGGCATCACGTTCCCCTACCGGGCGATGGACGAGACCGGCGCGCCGGCCGAACAGGTGGCGGCGTGCTATGTCGTGGCGCGCGAAGTGTTCGGGATGCGATCGTTCATCGAAGCCATGGAGGCCCTCGACAACCAGGTTCCGACGCTCGTCCAGACACGCGGATACCTGGAGTTTCGTGGCCTGCTCGACCGGGCGGTGCGCTGGCTACTCCTCAACCGGCCGGGCGAGCTGGACATCGCGGCCGAGGTGGAGCGATTCAGGGGGCCGGCACAGCGCCTCACGCCGCTGATCCCTGAGCTCGTGCGGGGGCGAAGCGCGGAGCGTCTGCGCGCGGTGGTGCGGGAGTACGTGGACGGCGGGGTGCCTGAAGACCTCGCGGTGCGCTGCGCCAGCCTCCTGTACATGCACGCCGCGCTCGACATCGTCGCGCTCGCCGGGGAATGCGGTGAGGATGTCGAGGCCATCGCGCAGCTGTACTACGCGGTGTCGGAGGCGTTCGTGGTGGAGGATATCCAGGGCAAGGTCCGCAGCCTGGACCGCGACGACCGGTGGAACGCTCTGGCGCGCGCGGCGATGCGCGACGATCTCTTCGCGGTCTTGGAATCGTTGGTCGCGACCGTCGCCTCGGCCACGGACAGCTCGCTTCCCGCAACGGCGCGCCTCGATCGGTGGCTGAGGGCCAACGCCGCGTCGCTCGCACGGGCGCGCACCGCGCTGGAGGTCATCCAGTCGCTGGACGAGCCCGGCCTGGCGCCCCTGTCGGTAGCCTTGCGGACGCTCCGTGGGGTTGCCCGCGCGGGGAAGAGTTCCACCTCACGGTGATGGCGCCGTCGCGCGGCGGCCACACAGCTCACCGGCGGTCCGTCACCCGCCGGTACGCTGAAGGTCGTGCCCACCCTGAACGACGTCCTCGCCGGGCATCCTGTGCTGAAGTCGGCTGACGCGGAGTGGTTGCACCTCCTCGTCGGCGACTGGCAGATCGTCTCCGACCTGTCGTTTGCGGATCTCGTCCTTTGGGTGCGGGGCACACGCTTCGCCCCGGACGATTGGATCGCTGCCACGCACGTACGCCCCAACACCGGACCCCTCGTTTTCTTCGACGACATCGTCGGCTCGGTCGCGGGACCCACGCGGCGTGCCCTGCTCGACCTGTGCGCGGCCCGTGGGCGGGTCATCCAGGAGCGCGGCCCTGAGTGGGCGCAGGGCATGCCGGTCCGGGAGCAGGCGATCCCGGTGGTGCGCGCGGGCGCCGTGTTGGCGGTCATCACCCGCCACAGCAATCTAGAGGCGATGCGCGTCCCCAGCCGCATGGAGCTCACGTATCGCGGCGTGGCGGACACCTTGAGCCGCATGATCGCCTCCGGTCAGTTCCCCACGATGGGTGCGCCGACCGGTCAGCGTCGCGGGGCCCCGCGGGTGGGCGACGGCGTGTTCCGGCTCGATGTGGAGGGCATCGTCACGTATGCCAGCCCAAACGCAGTATCCGCTTTACACCGGCTGGGCCACCACGGCGACGTGACAGGTGAATCGCTGAGTGAGCTGACGACCGGTCTCCTCCGGGACCATTCGGTCGTGGACGAGTCTTTGCCGCTGGTCGTCACGGGACGGGCCCCGTGGCGCACGGAGGTGGAATCGCGGTTCGCGACCGTGTCGCTGCGTGCCATCCCGCTGGCCGAGAGCGGTGCGCGGATTGGCGCCGTGGTGCTCGCTCGTGACGTGAGCGAGCTACGGCATCGTGAGCGGGAGTTGCTGACCAAGGACGCGACGATCCGGGAGATCCATCACAGGGTCAAGAACAACTTGCAGACGGTGGCGGCACTGCTGCGCCTGCAGTCGCGTCGGCTGCCGGACGACGAAGCGCGCGCGGCCCTGCAGGAGGCGGTACGGCGGGTGGCGACGATCGCCCTGGTCCACGAGACGCTCAGTCACACGCTGGACGAGGCCGTCGATTTCGACGAGATCGTGCTCCGCGCCCTCAATGCCGTGATCGATATCTCCGTCCCCGACTGTGACGTGTCCTGGCGGCGCTCCGGGAGCTTCGGGCGGGTCGGCGCCGAGGACGCCACGGCGGTGGCCATGATCGTCACAGAACTGGTGCACAACGCTGTGGAGCACGGCCTCGCGCCGGAAGGCGGGACGGTTGACGTGGACGCGCGTCGAGAGAGCGGAGACGACGGCGAGCAGACGTTGATCGTGACGGTGACCGACGGCGGGAGAGGGCTCCCTGCCGGTTTTCGCCCCGGCGCCTCGGGATTGGGCACGCAGATCGTCACCGCGCTGGTCCAAGACCTCCGCGGGTGGATCGACTGGTCCAACGTCGAATCTGGGGGAACGCGGGTCAGGTTTGTCGCGCTGCTACGCCGGACCGCGGAACCTTCGCGGGAGGCGTAGGCGCTCGCAGGAACGCCTGCGAGCGTGCGGTGGGCGCGGCCGTCCATGAGATGTCGGCGCCGCTCCTCGTGGAGAGAGCCACCTCGAGGAGGGAGCCACGCAGGGGCCGACCGGCCCCTGCGTCAGCTGGCGCGGCGTGCCCGGGCGTTGCGGCGCTTCAAAGCGCGGCGCTCGTCCTCCGACAGCCCTCCCCACACGCCGGCGTCCTGTCCGGACTCCAGCGCCCACTTCAGGCAGGTGTCCTGCACGTCACACCGCCGACACACGGTTTTGGCCTCCTCGATCTGCAGGAGGGCGGGGCCCGTGTTCCCGATCGGGAAAAACAGCTCCGGGTCTTCCTCCAGGCACGCTGCGCGGTCGCGCCAGTCCATCGTTAGCTCCTTGGTGTCTCACGTGAGGGCACACCGACGTGGTCGCCGAGGCGACTGGTCGGTGGAAATGGTCATAAGTGGCATTGGTCATACGGACAACCAACGCCCCCGGGCCTGCTGGGTGCAGGCGTCGGCACACGACTCCCCACGGTCGTGGCGTGGAGGGGACGCGTCCAAGCCAACAACGATGGTGGCCTGGCCTATTCCCAAGCTTCCTCTTCGCTCTGTCGAACGTTCGCCGAGTCAGGGTCGGTTCGTCCATTGGCCAGAACGTCCTGGAACGCGTGCTTGGGGCCGGTTCAATATCCTAGTGGTTGGATGCCCACCAGGGCGAGCGTTCTAGAACTACTTGTATCTTTTTCGCGTCGTTGTGAAGCCACCGGCGCTTCCTCAGCAGGAGAGCACATCGCGGACGGATGGGGACGTTGGCCATGCAGCTGCCGCCCGCACGTACCGTGGGTGACGTGAGCCTGCCCCCTCGCGCCGATCCGTCGGTGCCCTCCGGTCTGCGCGTGGCGGCGGCGTTGCTGGTGCTCCAGGTGGTAGGGATCCTCATCGGGGTGGTCTATTACGTGGTCCAGGGCCTGCAGGGCCTCGGCCAGGACCGGACCCAGGTGGCCATGTCCGTGGTCTTGTTCGTCGTGGGGGCCGCGGGCCTGTTGGTCGTGGCCCGTGGCCTGCTGCACGCGGCGCGGTGGGCGCGGACGCCGACCCTGGTGTGGAACGCGCTCCTCGTGCCGATCGCCTGGAACCTGATGGACGGTGGTCAGCCCGCGTGGGCGCTCGCGGTAGCAATCGTCGCGCTCGCGGGGCTGGGGAGCCTGGTTGTCGGAGGCCGGACCAGGCGCGGGTGACAGGGCGGTCCCCACGATGTCGCCGGGCCTGCGCCCCTCACGGGACCGCCAACTGCACAACCGTCGCTTCTCCGTCGCGCACCCACGCGCCGCGGCCGGGCAGCGACGGCTCGCCCCGGGGTACGCGGACACCGAACAGTTCATCCCCACGGGCGCTGGATCCCAGGATCAGCCCCTGGCCTGTCCTGCGCAGCGCGCCGGCGAGACCGCGGTAGCTGTCGACCAGGTCGTGGAGCGTCCCGGCGGCGATCACCGGCGCACGCGGCGGTGCGGCGGCGACGTGAGCGGTGAGGGCCGACTCCGCGGGGCTCCCCGCGAGGGCGTCGAGGTCGTCGACCAAGCAGACGTGGCATTCAGTAAGCAGTGTGGCCAGTCGCGGCCCGTCGCCCGGCCCGCACCACGCGCCGATGTCCACCCCAGGCAGTTCCGGCTGACGCGGTGAGCACCAGAGCACTGAGCAGGACATTCGCCGCAGACCCTGCGCGATCGCGGCGAGAGCGCTGCTTCGTCCCGAGCCGCGAGATCCTGCGACGAGCCACCCTCGGCCGCTGATCGGCAACAGTAGGGCCTCGCCGCCGTCGCGGAGACCGACAGCGACGCGGTTCGACGATCCCTCGCCCGATGCGCGGCCCGTCCCCTGGTCCAGATCGCTACGTATCACGTCGTACACCCGTGAGAGGGACACACGACTCGGCAGAGGAAGGACGCGCCAGGTCGGGCCGCCGCAGCGCTCGTGACGGGCGTGCAGGCGCGCCGCCGGCTCAAGTCGTGCCGCGGGCGCCCCAGACGCGCCGCCCACCTGCACCACCTGGATTTCCCGCCCGGTGGAGGCGACGATGGCGCGCCCGGAGGGTCGGCGCCCGAGACCTGACGGATCGACGCCGGCGAGGAGCGCGTCCGCCGGGTCCGCCAGGGCCAGGACCAGCTTCTCGGCGAAGCAGGCGGCAAGACCACCGGTGAGGAGCCCCCGCTCCCCGCTCGCGAACAGCGCGACGCCGCGGGCCGGGCCGCCCCGGACGGCCTCCATCAGCTCGTCGATCGCGGCACCGTGCTCGAGGCCCTCCAGAATCCCCCGGACCTGCTCCCAGCCGTCCACGACGACCAGGTCGGTGGGCGCGTCGTCGGCGTGCGGGGAGCGCGCGCGGGCCCGGTCGCGTAGGCCTCGGCAGAGGCGACGTACGGTGCCCGGGTGGTCCAGGGTGAGGTACGAGGCGACGTGGGGCAGCTCTGCGAGGTCGCGCAGGCCGGCGCCGGCGTCGACGATGTGGATCGACGTGCCCGCTGGACACTCCGCCTCCGCCACTGCCAGGACGAGGGCTCTCAGCGCGTGGGTCCGACCACTGCGTCCGCGGCCGACGATTGCCAGGTGGCCGTCGCGAGGGTGCCAGCGCCAGGGAGTGCGACGCTGGTGATCTGGGTCGTCGATCAGCGCCACGGCGCGCAACGATGAGTGGCAGCTGCGGCGCGGGTCGTCGGACGTGCACTTCTCCAGCGAGGATCGGTCAGCCCCGTCGAGCCGGTCCAGCTCACCTTGGCGGAGAAGCTCGGGCAGGGGCGGGAGCCAGGGCGGGGGTGGAGGCGCGATCTGCAGGGACGCAGCGCAGGCCCGGACGGCGGCGACGAGGGGGGCCAGCTCGCCCCGCTCAGGTGACGCGGACGAACGCAGGGTCGGGCCGCCCGGCAGCGTTGCGCGCGCCAGGAGGGGCAGATCGTCCGCGGCCCCGCCCAAGGCGGTGAGAGGCAGGGCCCGACAGAGTACGTCGGGAGCCGCCGCCCGCGCCCTCGAGGCGAGGTAGGCGGTCTGGAAGGCGACGAGGGGACCGCCGCCGGTGCGCAGCAGCGCACGCCCGGGCCGTCGTGCGGGCAGCCGCGCGGCGTCGGTGGAGTCCACCACATCCAGCGCGTCGGACTCGTCCCGTACGCGCAGTGCGATGCGAAGACCGACGTTCGCCCGGATGTCCGCGGACACGATGCCCGCAGGGCGCTGCGTCGCCAGCACGAGGTGGATGCCGAGCGAACGCCCGAGCGCTGCGATGCGCACCATCCCCGCGACGAACTCGGGAAGATCGTCGGCGAGGGCGCGGAACTCGTCGACCACGAGCACCAGTCTTGGCAGATGCTGCAGCGGCGTCCCGTCGGCGCCCACGGCCCCGCTGTTGACGGCGACAGCGTATGACTCGATGTCCGACGCCCCTGCCTGCCGCAGGAGCGACTCTCTGCGTCGCAGCTCGGCGGCGAGGCCGGCGAGCGCGCGCGTGCTGGCCGACCCGTCGAGATCCGTGACGAGGCCCACCACGTGCGGTAGATCCGCGCAGGCGTCGAAGGCCGAGCCTCCCTTGTAGTCCACGAGCACGAAGCAGAGTCGGTCCGGTCTGTTGAAGACGGCCAACGACGCCACGAGCGTCCGCAACAGTTCGCTCTTACCGGACCCGGTGGTGCCGCCGACGAGGGCGTGCGGACCGTCGAGCCTCAGATCCACGCGGACGGGGCCGCCGGCGTCCGCGCCGATCGGCACCGAGGTGGTCGCGCCGCCGCCGGCCCAGAGGCTGCGGACGACGTCTGGATCAGTCGGGTCCTGCCCGAGGGCGTCGGCGAGCGTCAGCCTGTCGGGCAGCCCGTCGTGCGCCTCGGGGGTCCCGTCGCGCAGAGGCGCCAGGGACGTACCGATCGCGGCGCAGCAGCGTTCGTCGCACAGATCGGGCGCGAAACGCACGCTCTCATAAGTATGGACGTGGTAATCCGCGTAATGGCTCGAGGACACTGTCACGACCGCGGCACACTCGCTCGGCAGATCCTCCGCTCGGGAGTCGAGGCACAGGCTGACGACGCCGAGGCCCGGACCGTCCCGCAGGATTGAGGCCGTCCCCGGCTGTTCCCGAAGGCGCCGGGCACCGTCGAGCACCACGAGGTGCCACTCTCGCGGCACCTCGGTACCCGACTCGCGGGCCCGCCTTTCGCGATGGCGCAGAAGCGCCACCAATTCACGAAGACGCGCGGCCGCGTCGCCGCGTCCGTCCAACGAGCCCAACCTGGCCAGACTCGCGCCGTCGTCGCCTCCTTCCACGAGCACGTGGGGGGTGTGCGCCAGCCAGCTCCAGCGCAGGAGCGCCTCGGTCCTGTCCGCCAAGATCCACACACGGAGTTCGCGTGGACCGTGCCAGGTCACCGCCTGGGCCAGCGCCGCGCGGGCGAGAGACGCGACCGCCTCGACCTCGCCGGCTCCGACCCGGCCGGCTCGGACGCCGGCAGTGGCGATTCCGGCGACCCCGGCCTTCGCCATCGGCAGCAGCAAGGGGGCGTCCGGCAGGACGGGGTGCTCATCGGCCTCGTCGTCGTTCACGATCGTCACGTCCGATCGGACGGGCCCCCGTCCGAGCCGGAGCGTCAACCAGTCCGAGTCGCGGGGATCACGGCGCCACAACTCGGCGGTCGGGCCCGCACACGTCGCGACAGCGCGCGCCAGATCTGGAGCGGCGACCTCCCGGCGCCGGGCCTCGGCGCTCAATGCCGCCGCGCGGCGCGCCCCGGCCTGTCGTACGTCGTGCGCGTGTTGCTCGCGGGCCTGTCGGCAGCGTCGCCCGTGGCGCCGCGCGTCGGACGTGAATTGGGTGGTGGTCATGAGCGGGCCGAGCAGTCCGAACACCAGGTAGAGGGGGTGTCGAAGCAGGAGGGCAGCCCCGGCCGAGACCGCGAGCGGCAGGAGAAGCGTCAGCAGTGAGGGCCGTGCTGGATGCGGCGGCTCGCGCAGGGTTGGCCACCGGATGATCACCGGGGGTGCTGCGGTCTCGACGCGGGGGGCGCGGTTGACGCTGAGGGTGCCATCCCCTTCCGGTCGGCCTCGGCGAGGCTCTCCCGCGCGGGCTCGACGGATCCGGAGCAGCGTGGCGCCGACGCGTACCTCCGCGCCGAGCGGGATCGCATGAGGCCGCCCGCCGACTGTCTCACCGTCGGCGAACGTCCCGTTGGAGGACCCGGCGTCGGTGATCTGCGCGCCGCGCGCCCCGACGTCGAGGACGGCGTGGCGCCGGGACAGGGACCTGTCCGAGACGACCAGGTCGCACTCCGAGCCACGCCCGAGCTCGTACCGTCCCGGCGGCAACCTCCACCGGGCTCCCGCGGCAGGTCCGGCCGCGACCTCGACCTCGACCTCGGCCGTGTGCCCGCCCGGACGATGCGCGCGAACGCAGACCGTGTGGCGCGACCCGCCCTCACCGGGGGCGTCGTCACTCCCGATGTCGAGTCGTGCGCCGTTCACCAGCGGGGGATGTCCGAGGGGTGTCAACGGATCGAGCAGGACGCCCTCGACGCGGACGGGGCCCGGCAGCAGGCCGGCGGCCTGCGCGATCGTCGGAAGGGCGACGCCGAGCGTGCAGTCGGTCGGGACGGTGACGAGGAGCGGCACCGGCTGGTCGGCCGGCCCCAGCGAACCCGTCGCGTCGCCGGCGACGGTCAGCAGCAGATCCATGGCCACAGGTTGGACGCTCGGTGCGCCGTGGGCATCCGCGTGGCGCAAGCCTGTGGACAAAACCCTGCGCCGCTGAGGGGTGTGAACGACGTTGGCCGGTGCAGGACGATACGGCGTGGGTGTCGCGGTCCGGCTGCAGACGGGCGCGTGGCGCCGGCGGCCGGGCGACGCGTCGCGGGCCCGGCTGGAGTAGCGTCGACGGCAAGGCCGACGGATGAGACGGGGCTGCCGCCCCCTCTCCTCGGCGAGGCGACGCGTCCCGGAGGTAGGCCTGTGGTCACCAGCCCCCGTCCCACGATCATCCAGGGCGGCATGGGGGTCGGCGTGTCCTCCTGGTGGATGGCACGTTCCATCGCGCGTCGCGGCCAGGTCGGCGTGGTGTCGGGCACGGCCCTCGACGCCGTGCTGGCCCGCAGGCTCCAGGACGGCGACCCGGGCGGGCATAGCCTGCGAGCGCTGGAACACTTCCCCGAGCAGGACATGGTCGAGCGGACCCTCGCCAAGTACTACCGACAGCACGGCCGCCACGGATCCCCGTACCGGCCCAACCCCACCCTGACCATCGATATCTCTCGCGACGCGCTGGAGCTCGGCGTCCTTGCCAACTTCGCCGAGGTGTGGCTCGCCAAGGAAGGTCACGACGGACTGGTGGGTGTCAACCTCCTCGAGAAGATCCAGATGGCCACCCCTGTGGCTGCGTTCGGCGCAGTTCTCGCGGGCGTCGACTACGTGCTGATGGGTGCGGGGATCCCGCGGGAGATCCCGCATCTGCTGACCGAACTGGCGGCCGGGCGACCCGGCTCGGTGACGATCGACGTCACCGGTTCTACGCGGCAGCACGTGTCCACTGTCGACCCGCGCGCCGTGCTGGGCGCGGCGTTGCCGGCCATGCGTCGCCCGCAGTTCCTCGCCATCGTGTCGCTGCACAGCCTGGCGACCTACTTGTACCGCGACGAGGAGATCCGCCCGGACGGGTTCGTGGTCGAGGGGCCGCACGCGGGAGGTCACAGCGCGCCACCGCGCGGCAAGATGCAGCTCGACGACGTGGGCGATCCGATCTATGGAGCACGCGATCTCGCGGACCTGGGCAAGATCGCCGCCATCGGGTTACCGTTCTGGGCCGCGGGCGGCTACTCGACGCCCGAGTCCGTGGCCGCGGTGGTCGGCGAGGGCGCGACCGGGGTGCAGTGCGGCACGATCTTCGCGCTGAGCACAGACTCGGGGTTGGTGCCACAGTTCCGGCAGCGCATGATCGACGGGCTGCGCGACGGCACGCTCGACGTGCGCAACGACCCACGGGCCTCCCCGACGGGCTTCCCGTTCAAAGTCGCCCAGGTGCCGGGCACCCTGTCGGTGCCGGATGTGTACGCGGCCCGGCCGCGACTGTGCGACCTCAGCTACCTGCGGGAGCCGTACGAACGTGAGAACGGCGTGGTGGGCTACCGGTGCGCGTCCGAGCCGGTGGATGTGTATCTGCGCAAGGGGGGGACCCTCGAGGGCACGCAGGGCCGCAAGTGCCTGTGCAACGCGCTCATGGCCAACATAGGGCTGGGGCAGGAGCGCAAGGACGGGTACGTGGAACTGCCCGCCATCACGCTCGGTCAGGACCTCGACGGCCCGCGGCGCCTGCTGGAGATCCACCCGGACGGGTGGACCGCCGAGCAGGCGGTCGACTGGCTCCTGTCGGAGCTGCCGGCAGCGCTGGGGTGAACAAGCCCCTTACCGGGCTGACGAGGATAGTCATCTCATGGGTATGTAGTCGATCACCCGCGTGGGGAAGCGCGACTCCCGAAATGTGAGCTGTTTCACTTTTGGTCCGCAGCCTGCTGCGGCTGGCGAAAGCCGTTGGCGGCCACCGCCGACCGATGTGGAGCGCGTACGTCCGCATGGAGGGCCCGATCGACGCTGTGGATAACCAGGCGGCCACTGCGGGCACCTTGTCTAGTCTTGCCGCGTCGGGACGCACTGGACGATCGTTCAGAAGAGGGCGTGACGGACCCGACAGGAGAAACCGTCCTGGTCGGGGGTGAGAGTCGCATGTCGCAGGCCGTACGTCTCGTCGAGGACGACGTGCGCGAACTCGTGCGCCGTCGCGGGCTGGACCCGATGGCGCAGCGGGAAACGGTGGCCGCACTCGTCCGCGAGGCGGTCGAGGACTACCACCATCGCAGCCTCCACGGCGGTCTTCCGACGCTGGTCGACCCCGCTGACGCGGCGCGGATCATCCTCGACGCGGTTGCCGGCCTGGGGCCGCTGCAGCCCTATCTGGACGACCCGGCCGTGGAAGAGATCTGGATCAACGCGCCTCACCAGGTCTTCGTCGCTCGCGGCGGCGTCTCCGAGCTGACGCCCACGATCCTCACGGCCGATGCCGTCCGCGATCTGGTCGAGCGCATGCTCAAGAGCAGCGGCCGACGCGTCGACCTGTCGAGCCCCTTCGTCGACGCCGTGCTCGTCGATGGCAGCCGGCTACACGTCGTGATTCCCGACGTCTCCCGACAGCACTGGCTGATCAACATCCGCAAGTTCGTCGTGCGCGCCCAAGGACTGGACGATCTTGTCCGCCTCGGCACGCTGCCGCCCGCGGCGGCGGCGTTCCTGGAGGCGGCCGTCGCAGCAGGCCTGAATATCTTGGTCTCCGGCGGCACCCAGACGGGCAAGACAACCATGCTCAACTGCCTCGCCGGCGCCATCCCGCTGCGCGAGCGCGTCGTGAGCTGCGAGGAGGTCTTCGAACTCAAGCTGGCCGTCCGTGACTGGGCCGCGCTCCAATGCCGCCAGCCGAGCCTGGAGGGAACCGGCGAGGTGCCCCTGCGCCGCCTCGTCACAGAAGCGCTGCGGATGCGCCCGAGCCGGATCATCGTTGGCGAGGTCCGCCAGGCGGAAGCGCTCGACCTGCTCCTGGCCCTCAACGCCGGAGTCCCCGGCATGTGCTCCCTGCATGCGAACTCGGCACGGGAGGCGATCACGAAGATGTGCACGTTGCCGCTGTTGGCGGGGGAGAACGTCGGCTCCCGGTTCGTCGTACCGACCGTTGCCTCCGCAGTCGACCTGGTCGTGCAGATGCGTCTGCTGCGCAACGGCGCGCGGCGCGTGCACGAGATCGCGGCCGTCTCCGGCCGCGTCGAGAGCGACACCGTCGAGGTGGAAGAGGTGTATGGCACCCGCGGCGGCCGCCTGGTGCGTAGCGGCGGATACCCTCCGCACCGCGACCGGTTCGAGCGTGCCGGTTACGCCCTGACCGCCCTTCTCGAGGAGGGCTGAGTCGTGGAAGGTGTCGCCGTGGGCCTGCTCATGGGGGCGGGCCTCGCCTCCTGCTGGTGGTCGTGCTGGCCGCGCGAGCCGGCACCGAGTGCACGCACGTCGGTCCCGGCGACGTGGCTCGCCGGCCTGAGAGACGACCTGGTGCAAGCCGGACTGCCCAGCACATCGCTCGCCCGGCTCGCGCTCGCGTGCCTCGCCGTGGGGTTCGCGGTGGCACTTTGCTACGGGGCCCTCACCGGCGTGTGGGTCCTCGCGGTGGCGTTCGGCGCAGGCGCCACCGCTGCCCCGATCGTTGTCGTGCGTGCCCGGGCTCGTGGGCGGCGCGCCCTGCTTCGGGACGCCTGGCCGGACGTCGTCGACCACGTCGCGTCGGCGGTGCGCGCGGGGTTGTCTCTGCCGGAAGCTCTGGCGCAGGTCGGGACCCGCGGCCCGGTCGACCTACGCCCGCCGTTCGCCGCGTTCGCTGAGGACTACCGCGCGAGCGGCAGGTTCACGACCTGCTTGGACCTGCTGAAAGCGCGCCTGGCCGACCCGGTCGGCGACCGACTCGTCGAAAGTCTGAGGATCGCGCGGGACGTCGGCGGCTCGGAGCTCGGGAAGCTACTGCGGACCCTGTCCTCGTTCCTACGCCAGGACGCGCGCACGCGCGCTGAGCTGGAGGCCCGGCAGAGTTGGACCGTGAACGCCGCGCGGCTGGCGGTGGCCGCCCCCTGGTTCGTGCTCGCCATGTTATCCACGCGGCCGGAGTCTCTGCGGGCCTATTCCACCGCGCCGGGCGTGGCGGTACTGATTGGCGGGGCTGTCGTCTCGGCGGTCGCCTACCACGTCATGATCAGGATCGGGCGTCTGCCCGAGGACGAACGAGTCCTGCGGTGAACCTCACGATGCCGGCGGCCCCCCTCGGGGCTGCACTCGGCGCACTCTTTGGCTGCGGGCTCGTGCTCGTCTTGTCCCGGTTGCCGGTCTTGCGACACCCGCCGCTGGACGACCGGCTGGCGCCCTACCTGCGCGAGGCGCCCCCGTCGCGGCTGTTGACGTCTCGCGCCGTGCATGGGACCGCGTGGACGCGGATGCTCGCGCCCGTGGTGTTGCGTGGCGGCGCGGTGATCGAGACGCTGCTGGGCGGCGGCGCACTCCTCACCAGCAGACTCCTGCGATCCGGTCGGCCGCCCGACCTGACGGTTTTCCGGGCTGAGCAGTTGGCCTGGGGCTCAGTGGGGGCCGGGGTGGGGATCGGCGTGGGCGCCTGGTCCTGGGCTCGCCAGGGCGGCGGGGTGTTCCTGCCCGTGGCGGCGGTCCTGATCGGCGGCACTCTCGGCATCGTGGGGCGTGACTGGTTTCTCACCCGTGAGATCGCTCGACGGCAGGCCCGCATCATGACGGAGTTTCCAACGGTCGCGGAGTTGCTGGCGCTGTCCGTGAGTGCGGGAGAGGGGGCTGTCGCGGCGCTGGAACGCGTGTCTCATCGGTGTCGCGGCGAACTGTCCGCGGAGCTCCGACTCGCGCTGGCGGATACCCGATCGGGTGCGGGGCTGGCGACCGCCCTGCAGGGGGTCACGGACCGCACGGAGCTGCCTGGGCTCGCGAGGTTCGTCGAGGGCATGATCGTCGCCCTCGAACGCGGTACCCCCCTGGCGGACGTGCTGCGCGCCCAGGCAGCGGACGCCCGTGAGGAGGGACGTCGACACGTCATGGAATCCGCCGGTCGCCGCGAGATCTCCATGATGGTGCCTGTCGTGTTCCTCGTCCTGCCCGTCACCGTGCTGTTCGCCGTCTACCCGGGCCTGATCGCACTGCGTCTCAGCCCATGACCGTCGTCGTCGCCCGGTCGCCGGGCAGCTCGCCCGCACCCGTACCACCGACTCGCCCCCGTGAGGAGCAGCCATGAATCCCCCCACTCGTTCGACTGCCCCGCATGCAACGGCAGCGACCGGCCCCGGATGGTTCGTCGTGGGGGTGGCGCTCGGCGCCGCCCGCGAGCTCTCCCGATGGCTGAGGCCACCCGGTGATGACAAGGAACGCGGCGACGTGCCCGGGTGGGTGCTGATCACTTTGATGACCGCCGGCCTGGTCACGATGCTGTGGGCCGTGGCGGGCCAGCAGCTGACGGAGTTGTTCACCAACGCCCTGGCTGCGGTCACCGGACCGACTCGGTGAGGCGTCCTCGCCCCCGCTCACCTCGGTTCGCGAGCGGTGCTGCCGACGCCGGCTCTGCGGTGGTCGACTTCGTCCTCGTGTCGATCCTGGTGAGCGCGCTGACGCTCGGGGTGCTCCAGTTGTCGCTGGCCCTCCACGTGCGCAACACGCTGATCTGGTGCGCTGGAGAGGGCGCGCGGGTGGGCGCCCGCTCGGGCTCCAGTCCCGAGCAGGGTGCCGAACGCGCCCGTGCGCTGATCAGCGAGTCGCTGACCACCTCGTACGCTGACGACGTGCGTGCAAGCCAACGCGTCGAAGGTGGCGTGCCGCTCGTCGGGGTGGAGGTGTCCGCCCCATTGCCACTCGTGGCGTGGTGGGGGCCGCGCTCTACCGTGAGCGTGCGGGGCCGGGCCTTCGCCGAGGCGCCAGGGTGAACGTCGGCGGCGCTGCGAGCGCCTCCGGAGGGCACCCTGCCAGCTCGCCGGAGGCGGGTAGCGCGGTCGTGGAGTTCCTGTTCCTCGCGGTGCTGCTGTTGGTGCCGATCGTCTACCTCGTCCTGACGATCGGGCGGGTGCAAGCCGCCACGTACGCGGTGACCGGCGCCGCGCGGGAGGCGGCGCGCGCCGCCGTCACCGCCCCGCCGGGGACGTCGCTGCAGGCGCGCGCAGAGGCAGCCTCTCGACCGGCGTTCGAGGACCACGGGTTCGCGTCGGGCTCGGTCACGCTGAGGTGCGCGGCGGACCCGTGCCTCACGCCCAACGCCCGCGTCGAGGCGCAGGTCCGGTTGGAGGTGGAGCTGCCGCTGGTTCCCGCGGTGCTCGCCGACAGCCTCGGCGGCCGGGTCGGGGTCGAAGCGACGCACGCGATGGCGGTCGACAGGTTCCGTGCGCGCTGACATGACACGGCGGCGACGCGATGGACGCGATCCCGGCGTCGCCGGGCAGATCACCGTGTTCATCCTGGGCGCCTGCGTCTTGGCGCTCACCCTCGTGGTCGCGGTGGTGAACGTGACGGCCGTGCAGCTGGCGCGCGTACGCCTCTACGACGTCGCCGACGCCGCGGCGCTCGACGCAGCGGACGAGGCGCGGGAGGTGGATATCTACGGCGGCGGGGTGCGTGGAACCCTCCCACTCACCGACGACGCCGTCCGCGCGAGCGCGGAGCGCTCGCTGGTGCAGGTCGCGCGCCCCGAGGCGATCAGTTCGTGGCGATTGGAGCGCGCCGGTGTCGGAGCCCAGGCGGGCACGGCGGTGGTGGTGCTGACCGGCGACGTGGTGCTGCCGCTCGGGGGCGGGCTGCTGGCCGCGGCCGCCGGGCCGGTCACCCTGACGGTGACATCGAGCGCCCGATCGCTGACCGCGGCGTCTGCGCGGTAACCTCGCGGATATGCGCGATCCCCTGCGCCCGGACCACACCAGAGCGTTTCGGGCCGCCGCCTGGTCGATGGGTGTCTTCGGGGCACTGCATATCGGGGCAGCAGCCACGGTCATCGCGATCGACGAGATCCGCAAGCGCCGGACTCCCCCCGCGAACAAATTCCCGCGCACGCCACCGACGACCGTCGACGTTGCCGGGTCGGCGGTGACGACGTACACCTACGGTGTCGATCTTTTCGACGACATGCTGGTGGCCATCCGCGGAGCCCGCCAGACGATCTTCATGGAGACGTTCATCTGGAAGGACGACCACGTCGGCGCGGAGTTCAAGCGGGCCCTCATCGACGCGGCGGCCCGCGGCGTCTCCGTCTACCTCATCTACGACCACTTCGCGAACCTCGTCATCGATCCCCGGTTCTTCGACTTCCCCGCGACGATTCACGTCTACCGCTACCCGGTGTTCCGGCTCGGGATGCTGCGCCCCGGGATCCGCTACTCGGGGCGCGACCACCGCAAGATCCTCGTCGTCGACCATGAGGTCGGATTCGTGGGCGGTTACAACATCGGCGCCCTGTACGCCACGGACTGGCGCGACACGCACCTGCGCGTGGAGGGGCCGGCGGTCTGGGAGATCGAGAACACCTTCGTCGACTTCTGGAACGAACACCGGCGACGCGGGCACCCCGAGCTGGACGACCGCGGGGCGCGCGACTGGGATGCTCGGATCCGCGCCGCGCGCAACGCGCCCAACCGGATGCTCTTCCCCGTACGAGGCCTCTACCTTGACGCCATCGACCGGGCCATGAGCCGGGTCTACATCACCCAGGCGTACTTCTTGCCCGATCGGGAGATCCTCAGATCACTCCTGGCTGCCGCTCGGCGCGGCGTCGACGTGCGGATCCTCGTGCCCGAGTACAGCAATCACATCGTCGCGGACTGGGCAGCGCGCTCCTACTACACGACACTCCTGCAAGGTGGCGTGTCGATCTGGCTCTTCCGAGACGCCATGGTCCACGCAAAGACGGCCACGGTGGACGGACGGTGGTCGACCGTGGGCACCGCGAACATCGACCGGCTGAGCCTCATCGGCAACTACGAGGTCAACCTGGAGCTGTTCAGCGACGAGCAGGCCGCGCACATGGAGGTCGTGTTCGACAGGGACCTGTCCAACTGCCGGCAGCTCACGCTGGCAGAGTGGGAGGGTCGCGGCTGGCTCCCTCGCATCGGAGAGCGCATGCTCGCCCGAATGCAGCCGATCCTGTGACCTGGCCGTCCGCTCGCCGGGAGTTGTCGGTGCCTCGGGGGTGACGTTGCCATCGCGGGGGAGGAGCGGCCCGTCGTGCAGGCCGACGCGGATGCGCTGGTGCCCGGCGATCGGGCGCAGCTACCCTCCCGGGGCCACGGCGGCCCTGACGTAGACTCGGGCTTCGTGGCCACCGACTTCACCGCAGAGATCCGGGACCTTCGCCAAACGATGGAGACGGTGCGCGGGGTGACCGACGTCGGGCGGCTGCGCACGCAGATCACCGACCTGGAGGCGCAGGCGAGTGCACCGGACCTGTGGGACGACCAGGAGCGCGCCCAGTCGGTGACGAGCCGGTTGTCGCGGGCGAACGTCGAGCTGGAGCGCATCGACGGGATGGACCGCCGGATCGAGGACCTCGAGGTGCTGGTCGAGATGGGCACCGAGGACGGCGGCGACGCCGAGACCCTCGCGGAGGCGGAGACCGAGCTGGGGAACCTGCGCAAGTCCGTGGGTGAGCTGGAGGTACGCACGCTGCTCGCGGGAGAGTACGACGAGCGCGAGGCCGTCGTCACCATCCGCGCGGGCGCCGGCGGGGTGGACGCCGCGGATTTCGCCGAGATGCTGCTGCGGATGTACCTGCGATGGGCCGAACGGCACGGCTACCCCACGGCCGTGCTCGACACGTCGTACGCGGAGGAAGCCGGTCTGAAGTCGGCGACGTTCGAGGTGAAGGTGCCGTACGCGTACGGCCATCTCGCCGTCGAGGCCGGAACGCACCGGCTGGTGCGGATCAGCCCGTTCGACAACCAGGGACGGCGCCAGACGAGCTTCGCGGCCGTCGAGGTGATCCCCCTGATCGAGCAGACCGACCACATCGAGATCCCCGACAACGAGATCAAGGTAGACGTCTTCCGCAGCTCCGGTCCCGGCGGTCAGAGCGTCAACACGACGGACTCGGCGGTGCGGATGACGCACATCCCGACCGGCATCGTCGTGTCGATGCAGAACGAGAAGTCCCAGATCCAGAACCGCGCCGCCGCCCTGCGCGTCTTGCAGTCTCGGCTGTTGCTCCTGCGCCAGGAGCAGGAGGCGGCGGCAAAGAAGGAGCTGGCCGGCGTCATCACCGCGTCCTGGGGTGACCAGATGCGCAGCTACGTCCTGCACCCCTACCAGATGGTCAAGGACCTGCGCACCGAGTACGAGGTGGGCAACACCTCCGGTGTCTTCGACGGCGACATCGACGCGTTCCTCGAGGCGGGGATCCGCCGGAAGCGCAGTCAGGAAAGGGCTAGCGCCTGACCGGCCCTGACACCGCCCGGACGTGGAGTGAGGCGAGGATGACGAAGAAGCTGACGGGGAAGACGCACGAGCTTCAGGGCACGGCGGGGGTGCCGCTGCTGTGGCCCGTGGCATTCGGGACGGCGTTGCTACGGGCGGGGATCGATCTCGCCGACCACAACCTGGATTTCCTGGCCGAGGAGCTGAAGCTGCACGGCGGCATGGAACCGGTGTTGGCGAGCAACCCACCGGTACGGCTGGCGTTGCGCACGATGGAGTTGTGCGACTACGGGCCGCCGGAGGCGAACGGGATGCCGACGATCGTGACGGCACCGTACGCCGGTCACCCGTCGTCGATCGCGGATTACGACGTCGGGCAGTCGCTGATGCAGGTGCTGAGGGACGGCGGGGTGGGGCCGCTGTACCTGACGAACTGGCGGTCGGCGACGCCGGACATGAAGGATTTGGAGGTCGACCAGTACCTGGCGGAACTGCTGGCCTGCGTCGACGACCTGGGCGGCCGGGTCAACCTGGTCGGGCTGTGTCAAGGCGGGTGGACGAGCGCGATGCTCGCGGCTCGGTTTCCGGACAAGGTGGCGAGCCTGGTGCTCGCGGGGTCGCCGATCGACACGCACGCCGGGGACGGGCCGCTGGAGCAGATGGTGGCCAGTACGCCGTTGTCGTTCTACGAGCAGCTGGTGGCGGCGGGCGGCGGCCGCATGCCAGGCACGTTCATGCTCGCGGGGTGGAAGTCCATGCACCCGGAGGAGCACGCGTTGGAGGACGTTCAGCTCTACGAACACCTGGACGACCCGGCGTGGCTGAAGCGCAAGGAGACGTTCGAGCGGTGGTACGAGAACACGCTCGACCTGCCGGGGCGCTGGTATCTGCAGGTCATCGAGCACCTGTTCCGGAACAACGAGTTCGCGCGGGGGGAGTTCGTGGCGCTCGGGCGGCGGCTGGACCCTGCGGCGATCCGGTGTCCCCTTTACCTGCTGGCGGGGGCGGGCGACGACATCACACCGGCGCCTCAGGTGTTCGCGGCGGCGGACCTCTTCGAGACGCCGACGAAGAGGGTGCGGCGTGAGACCGCGCCGGGCGGCCACATCGGGCTGTTCATGGGGTCAGCCGCGTTGCGGGATACGTGGCCAAGGATCGCGGCGTGG
>JBDTWM010000023.1:0-28131 GCA_040006675.1 Dermatophilaceae bacterium
ATGTGTTTACCGGGCGGCGTCGCGCATCCGGTCCAGCAGCACGGTCGCCACCGTCGACGCGGCCGACGTCGTGAAATGCGAGCCGTCCGGTCGCGCCGACTGATTCGTGGGCGGCGCGAAGGAATCCGCCCCCGGCGCCCGCACCGGCATGCGGTCATCGCACGGGCTGGCGGTGCCACGGCAGTACTCGTCGTCGATCGTGATCATGCGTACGCGCGGGTTGGCCGTCTGGGTGCGCAGGAGGGCGGTCCACCGCGCACGGCTCGCGGTGTCGGAGGCCAGCCGAGTCAGGAAAGACTCGCAGTGGCCCGGGGTGCATTGAGTGTAGATCCCGGGGCCCGGGCGATCCGGGGCGACGATGACGAGCGTGGCGCCCGTCGCGGTGAGCCGGGCGACGGATTGCGCCAGCTCCCGGGCTTGGAGGTCCCAGAACGCCTGTTCAGACGCCCGCAGCACGCGGCCGTCCGGGCCGAAGCGATCCGCCAGCTCATACCGCGACCACCACAGGACGATGTCGGGCCGGGTGCGTTCGAGTTCGGCAGTCTGCACCTTCGGCATATCCGCGCACGGGGGGTCGAGGGGCGACCCGTCGTCAGTCACGGTCACCGCGCCGATGACCGAACAGCCACCGCGGGACGCGGAGCTGACGATGAGGTTGCGGTTCATGCCGGCGTCGGCCAGGTTCGGCAGGAGCCGCTGGACGACGGAGTCGCCCACGACGAGGACCGTGGCCGACGGTGTGCCGCGCGCCGCGAGCATGGCGTCCAGGGGGACGCGT
This sequence comes from Dermatophilaceae bacterium, assembly GCA_040006675.1. Taxonomy (GTDB): domain Bacteria; phylum Actinomycetota; class Actinomycetes; order Actinomycetales; family Dermatophilaceae; genus Austwickia. The sequence continues at coordinate 779 of JBDTWM010000023.1, forward strand.
CCGGCCGCCACGGCCACGCCGGTCGTCGCCATCAGGAGCGCGGCGGACGAGGCGAGGACGACGCGAGGACGCGCCCGCGCGAATCGCGAGGCTCGAAGCGGCGTCTCGATGAGGTGGAAGGACAGTGCGGCGGTGACGACGGTCGCGACGACGACCAGCGCGGCGCGGGAGGCGACGAAGCCCGCGGGGGGAAGCAGCCAGACCGCGTACGGCCAGTGCCACAGGTAGATCCCGTACGAGATCCGCCCGAGGTAGGCGAGGGGGCCCCACCCGAGCACGCGGGCGAGCCCCCGCTGGGGGTCCTGCACGGCTACCGCGGCGATGAGGGCTGCGACGCAGAGACAGAAGAGCACGGCACCTCCCGCGAAGTAGGCGCGCCGAGGCCCCTCGACGCCCGCGAGCACGGCCACCCCGACGAGCAGCCCCGCGAGTCCGGCCGGTCCGAGCCAGGCGACGTGCCGCCGCAGCACGTCTGCCGGGCCGGGTCGTGCCAGCAGCGCCGCGAGGGCGGCCCCGATGAGCGGCTCGAAGATCTTGGTGTCGGTGCCCATGTACGCGCGGTCGGGCGAGGTGGGGACCCACAAGCGCCAGAGCAGGTAGGCCGAGACGGTCCCCAGGACGACGGCCAGCGCCGCGACGCCTCCCGTCAGCCGCCGCGCCCGGACGTCGTCGTCCCGCTCACCGCACGAGCGCCCGCGCCAGGCCCGAGAGGTCGCCCACAGCGCGACGGCGCCGGTCAGGAGCGGCCAGACCAGATAGAACTGCTCCTCCACCGCGAGGGACCAGACGTGCAGGAGCGGGGAGTTGGTCCCGTCCTGCGCGAAATAGTTGGCGCTCGTGACGAAGCGCCAGTTCCCGACGTAGAGCAGTGACCACGCCGCGTCCGCGGTGAGGCCGGCGATCCGGAAGGCCGGAGCGATCACGACCGCCCACACGAGCACGGTGACGATGACGACGAAAGCGGCGGGCATCAGCCGCATCACCCGGCGTGACCAGAACCGTCCGAGATCCGGCCCTCCGACGGCGAGGCATTCCCGCAGGAGCAACGTCGTGATGAGAAAACCGGACAGGACGAAGAAGACGTCCACGCCCAGGAATCCGCCGCCGAGCCCCGGGCAGCGCACGTGGAACAGGACCACCAGGAGCACCGCGACGGACCGAATCCCGTCCAGGGCCCGCACCCGGGAAGCGCTCCGCGCGGCGTCCGCGCGACCGGAGCGCGCGCGGGCCGCGCGCTGCATCGGCGGCGCTTCGGGCAACAGGCTCTCCTTCGTGGGGACATCACAAGGGTAGCCCAGTAGCCCTGCCCCTCAAGCGAACCCGACCTCCGCGCGCCGCAGCGAGTCCCGTCACCCAGGCGGCGACGCCCGTCCGCGAGCCCGTGCGTCAGGGCGCGTCAGAGCGCGCCAGGGGTGTGCACGGGGTGTGCTGGGGGCCGCCGGTCCGCCGGCGACGGTGTCACGCGCCCAGGGGCTGGGCGGGTTCAGACGCGGATGTCTGCCAGGATCTCGTCGCACGCCTGGATCACGGGGACCTCGCGGCGCGCCCCGGTGCGGCGGTCACGGAGCTCGACCACGCCACCCGCCAGCCCCTTGCCCACCACCACGATCGCCGGGACCCCGATCAGCTCGGCGTCCTTGAACTTCACCCCCGGGGAGACCTTGCGGCGGTCGTCGTACAGCACCTGCACGCCCGCGTCGGCGAGCTGCGCCGCCAACGCGTCCGACGCCTCGAACACCCCGTCGTCCTTGCCCGTCGCTACCAGATGGACATCGGCGGGCGCGATGTGCCGCGGCCAGCACAGGCCGATGTCGTCCAGCGTCCCCTCGGCGATCGCCGCGACCGCGCGGGACACGCCCAATCCGTAGGAGCCCATCGTGACCGTCACGAGCTTGCCGCGCGCGTCCAGCACCTGCAGACCGAGCGCAGCGGCGTACTTGCGGCCCAGCTGGAAGATGTGCCCCATCTCGATGCCGCGCGCCGTGCGCAGCGCGCCCGCCCCGTCCGGGCTGGGGTCGCCGTCGCGGACCTCCGCCGCCTGGATCCGCCCGTCCGCACGGAAGTCCCGCCCGTACACGACGGGTCCGAGATGGAAGCCGGCCTGGTTGCCCCCGGTCACCCACGCCGAGCCGTCCGGGATCGATGGATCGAGCAGGTACCGGATCCGCTGCGGGTCGCCGTCGTCCAGCCCGGTGTTGGGACCGATCGACTGCGGCCCGATGTAGCCGGCGACCATCGCCGGGTACCGATCGAAGTCCACGCCCGTGAACGCGTCCAGCTCCGAAGGCGCCACCTGCGCCTCCAGTCGCTTTTCGTCGATCTGCCGGTCACCGGGCAGGCCCACGACGAGCGGCGTGCGCGTGCCGTCGCCGGCCTTCAGCATCACGACCACACTCTTGAGGCAGTCCGAGGCCGCCCAGGCGCGCCCGTCGGTGCGTGGGTAGCGCTCGTTGAGCCGACTCACCAGGTCGTCGATCGTCGTGGCGTCCGGGGTGTCCAGCAGTTCAGGAGAGGGGGTGGCCGCCACGACGTCCGCCGGCAGGGGCGGCGCCTGCGGCACCTCGACGGCCTCCACGTTCGCGGCGTATCCCGATGCGTCACACCGTACGAAGGTGTCTTCACCGTGCGGGTTGATGGCCAGAAACTCCTCGCTGGCGCTTCCGCCCATCGCCCCGGACATCGCCCGCACGATCACGTAGTCGAAGCCCAGCCGGTCAAAGATGCGGATGTACGCCCGGCGGTGCGCGTCGTAGCTGGCCTGCAGGCCCGCGTCGTCGACGTCGAAGGAGTAACTGTCCTTCATCACGAACTCGCGGCCGCGCAGCAGCCCGGCACGGGGTCGAGCCTCGTCGCGGTACTTCGTCTGGATCTGGTAGAGGGTCAGCGGCAGGTCCTTGTACGAGGAGTACATGTCTTTCACCGCGAGGGTGAACATCTCCTCGTGGGTGGGACCGAGGAGCATGTCGACGCCCTTACGGTCCTTCAACCGGAAGAGGTTGTCGCCGTAGTCGGCCCAGCGGCCCGTCGCCTCGTACGGCTCGCGCGGCAGGATCGCCGGGAAGAGCAGCTCCTGGGCGCCCATCGCGTCCATCTCCTCGCGCACAATGGCTTCGACCTTGCGCAGCACCCGCAGGCCCAAAGGCAGCCACGTGTAGACGCCGGGCGCGGCACGACGGATGTAGCCCGCGCGCACAAGCAGGCGGTGGCCCGGCAGCTCGGCGTCGGCAGGGTCCTCGCGCAGGGTCCGCAGGAACAGGGTCGACAGGCGCAGGACGCTCAACGGGACTCTCCTTGGGGGCTCTCGCGGGCCAGCTCACGAGGATGAGCGGCCGGGCCCCACGATATCGGTCGCGCCGTGAGGCTCCGGTCGCGCCGCCCCGCACGCGCCCGGCCGACGCGGCGAAGGCTGTCTTCTCAGAAGAGCACGGTGGCGAACAGGCCGGCGCGCCTGAAGCCCACCCGCTCGTAGGTGTGCATCGCGGGCAGATTGTAGTCGTTGACGTAGAGGCTCACCCAGTCGACCTCGCGGCGGACCAACTCGACCACGCGCGCCATCGCCGGCGCGGCGATGCCCCGGCCCCGGAACTCCGGATCCACCCAGACGCCCTGGATTTGTCCGGCCCCCACGCCCAACGAGCCCAGGTCGGCCTTGAAGACGACGCGGCCACCCTCGACGATCACGTACGCCCTCTGGCGGACGAGGAGTCCACGCACCGCGTAGCGGTAGCCGGACTCCCCCATTCGGTCGGTGTACGGGGGGTACCCGATCTCCTCGGTGAACATGGCGGCGGCCGCCGGGATCAGCACCTCGAGCTCGTCGGCCTCCGCGGGACGGACCCGTTTGTCGGGGACGACGCCCAGCGCTTCATGGGGGCCGATCACGAGCAGCGGCTGGCGGGCGCGGACCTCCTGGGGGCGCCGCCACCACGGCCGCAGCTCATCCCACAACCAGGCGACCTGCGGGCCGGGGCCGAAGATCGAGGAGAATTGGTGTTGCGAACGTCGGAGCTTGTCGGCGAACGCCGACGCCGCCGCCTCGTCGCACTCGACAGGGATGAGGTTGGCGGTCGCCCAGCACAACGACGCGAGCGTGCCTGCCGGGTAGTAGCCGAGCAAGGCCCCCCGGGAACGGTCGAGGTCGACCTCCTCCATCCGGGCGGCGACGTAGCAGTTCGCGACGGGGTCGCGCGCGCAGATCTCCAGTGCGGCCGTGCGGTCGGCCCCACCCACCGGCCGGACGGCTCGAGCTCGCAGCAAGCCGCGCGCCGCCGAGGAGATGCTCATCCGCCGACCGTCACGATGGGCCCGGGGGGAGGCGCTCCTTCCGGCGTACCGGCGTCCGGCTCCCCCATCTCCTCGGCGAGCGCCATCGCGTGCTCGATCAGCGTCTCGACGATTTTTGACTCCGGAACGGTCGTCACGACCTGGCCACGCACGAAGATCTGGCCCTTGCCGTTGCCGGACGCGACCCCCAGGTCGGCCTCGCGGGCTTCGCCCGGTCCATTCACGACGCACCCCATGACGGCGACCCGCAGCGGCACGGTCAGCCCCTCAAGTCCGGCCGTCACCTGCTCGGCGAGCGTGTAGACGTCCACTTGGGCGCGCCCGCAGGAGGGGCACGACACGATCTCCAGCTGGCGCTCCTTGAGGCCGAGGCAGGCAAGGATCTGGTTGGCGACCTTGACCTCCTCCACAGGTGGCGCCGACAGGGACACTCGGATCGTGTCGCCGATCCCCTGGGCGAGCAGGTGACCGAACGCGACCGCCGACTTGATCGTCCCCTGGAAGGCGGGGCCGGCTTCCGTCACCCCCAGGTGCAGCGGCCAGTCACCGCGCGCGGCGAGCAGCTCGTACGCCCGGATCATGGTGACCGGGTCGTGGTGCTTCACCGAGATCTTGAAGTCGTGGAAGTCGTACTCCTCGAACAGGCTCGCCTCCCACACGGCCGACTCCACGAGCGCCTCCGGGGTGGCCGAGCCGTATTTGGCGAGCAGCCGCTTGTCGAGGCTGCCCGCGTTGACGCCGATCCGCAGGGACACCCCGTGGTCCTTAGCGGCTCGAGCGATCGCTTGCACCTGGTCGTCGAACGCCTTGATGTTGCCCGGGTTGACGCGCACCCCGGCGCAGCCGGCCTCGATAGCGGCGAACACGTACTTCGGCTGGAAATGGATGTCGGCGATGACCGGGATCTGACTGGACTTCGCGATCGACGACAGCGCGTCGGCGTCATCCTGGCTGGGGCACGCGACCCGGACGATGTCGCAGCCCGCCGCCGTGAGCTCGGCGATCTGCTGCAGCGTGGCATCGACGTCGGAGGTCATCGTGGTGGTCATCGACTGCACGGACACCGGCGCCCCGCCCCCGACCTCGACCGTGCCGACGCGGATGCGGCGAGAGGCGCGGCGTGGTGAGAGGGGTGTGGTGCCGCCGTCGGGCGCCGTCACGTCAGGGATGCCGAGGTCGACCGTCATGGGCATCAGTATCTCAGCTCCGCACCCGTGTTCAGAACTTGACCGGTTTGACGATGTCGGCGTAGATCAGCAGCACGAACATGCCGATGAGCAGCATGGACATGGCATACGTCACGGGTAGGCCCTTGGCGACGTCGACGTAACCGGGATCTGGTCGGCGGCGCAGTCGCGCGACCTGACGCCGCGCACCTTCCCAGATGGCGCCGGCCGCATGGCCGCCGTCGAGAGGCAGCAGCGGCAACAGGTTGAACACGAACAGCGCGAGGTTGAGGGACGCGAGGAGCCCAACCAGGAACACGACGGTCTGCCCAGGCGTCTTCAAGAACGCGATCTGCCCGTCAGCAGCCTCGCCGGCGATGCGCCCGACACCCACCACAGAGATCGGGCCGTTGAGATCGCGCTCCGACGATCCGAACGCCGCGTTCCACACGTCCACCATCTTCTGCGGCAGCCGCAGCATGACACCCGCCGTGTCCGAGACGCCCTGGGCGACGACGCCGGGAACGGCCGTGATCGGCTGCCGTTCGAGGGCGGTGTTCTGCGCATTCGTCATTCCGACGTAGCCGGCCCGTTCGGTGAGCACTGCTCCCCCCGGACCGGTCCGCGGGTTGCCTTGGTCGTCGTAAACCGGCAGCGTCCCCTCGATCGGGGTCAGGGTGAGCGTCTGCGACACGCCGTCACGCACGATGTCGAGGCGGACAGCCTGGTTTGCTCTGGGCCGGATCGCGCTGGCGATGTCGGCGGTGCGGGCGACGGGGACCCCGTCGATGGCGACAATCTCGTCCCCGGGTGCGAGGCCGGCGGCGGCGGCGGGAGACGGCGTGTCGGCCGCCGTGCACGGCGCCTGCGTGTCTGGCGCGGCGCCACCTGAGAGGGGGCGCACGCACTGGACGACCGAGGTGACTACCGTGCCGTCCGCGGGCACTGCCTGCCCGTAGATCGTGACGATGCCGGCGATGAGCAGTGCCGCCACCGCGAGGTTCGCCAGCGGCCCGCTGATCAGGACGACCAGCTTTCGGGGTGCGCTCAGCCCGTAGAACACTCGATTGCGGTCGCCGTCGCCGATCTCTTCCAGGCTGCGCGCCCGCGCGTCCTCGATCATGGCCGACCAACGGCCACCGGACGCTCCCTCGCCGACGACCGAGGCGGAGTCGGCCGAGGCGGAGTCGGCCGAGGGCGGCTTCCCGGGGCGTGCGCCCGCCCGGGCAGCAACGGGTTTCGGCGGGTACATCCCGATCATCCGCACGAACCCGCCGAGCGGGATCGCCCGGACCCCGTACGTGGTCTCGCCGCGCGTCCTGCTCCACACGGTGGGTCCGAAGCCGATCATGTATTGCGGGCACCTGACCCCGAACTTCTTGGCGGCGATCATGTGGCCGAGCTCATGAAGGGCGATCGAGACGCCCACGCCGAGGGCGAGGGCCAGCACCCCGAGCACGTACATCATGACGGCTTCCCCCCTCGTGTCACGCGGTGCCTCGTCACGTCGTCCCTCCGTGCTCCGTGCCGAACAGGTGCGCGGTGCCGAGCACGTCGTGGGTCCTGTCCCGGGCCCAGCTCTCCGCGGCCAACACTTGCGCAACGTCCAGATCGGCGGATTCACTCCCGGTAGTAGCCGGGGCAACGCCGGGCAGCGGGTTCTGCCCTGCAAGGTGCCGGGACCAGTCGTCCACGACGCGGGCGACCGTGTCGACGATGTCGGTGAAGGCGATGCGTCGCTCGTGGAACGCCTCGACGCACTCCTCGTTGGCCGCGTTGTAGACCGCCGGGAGCGTGCCACCCGCTTCCCCGCACCGGCGGGCGAGCGCGACGGCGGGGAACGCGTCGTCGTCGAGCGGCTCGAACTGCCAGCACTGCGCCCGCGTCCAATCGCACGGCGGGGCGGCGTCTGCGACCCGATCGGGCCAGGACAGGCCGAGCGCGATGGGGATGAGCATGGACGGCGGGCTGGCCTGGGCGAGGGTCGAGCCGTCCACGAATTCCACCATCGAGTGCACGATCGACTGCGGGTGGACGACGACGGCGATCATGTCGAACGGCACGTCGAACAGCAGATGCGCCTCGATGACCTCCAGGCCCTTGTTGACCAGCGTCGCCGAGTTCGTCGTCACGACGCGCCCCATGTCCCACGTGGGATGGGCCAGGGCTTGCTCCGGGGTGACGTCGGCCAGCTGCGCGCGGGTCCTGCCCCGGAAGGGCCCGCCACTGGCCGTGAGCACCAGCCTGCGCACCTCGGAGGCGCGGCCTCCCCGAAGGCACTGCGCGAGCGCCGAATGCTCGGAGTCCACCGGCACGATCTGCCCGGGCCGGGCGGCCGCCTGGACGACGGGACCGCCGACGATCAGCGACTCCTTGTTGGCCAGGGCGAGGATGGTCCCGGCGCGCAACGCCGCCAGGGTGGGCAGCAACCCGATCGACCCGGTGATGCCGTTGAGCACGACGTCGGCGTCCCCGCCCGCCACCTCCGTCGCCGCGTCGACGCCGACGAGCACCTCGGGCGCATACCCGCGGACCGCGCGGCACCGCGCCTCCTTCGCGATCGCGGCGCCCACCTCCTGCTCGCTACCGCGCGCGGCGGCGACCCGCGGTACCCGGTGGGCCACGGCCTGGGCGGCCAGCAGCCGCAGGTCCGAACCTCCCGCCGCCAGCGCCACCAGTCTGAAGGAGTCCGGGTTGCGCGCGATCACCTCGAGGCCCTGTGTGCCGATCGACCCGGTGGACCCCAGGATGGCGACGTCGCGTCGCCTTCTCATGCTCGATCCCGCCCGTTCATACTGTCGATTGTCGCGCACGCAATCCCACTCGGCAGCCCAGCCATGAGCTCGGCCACGAAGGCGCCCACCTCCTCGTCCACACGCCGTAGGCGGCCGGGTCGCTCGCCGATCGGGGCCTCGCCGACGTACGTCGCCCCCGGCAGGACGAACAGCGCATGAGCCACATCGGTCGGGTCCGGCCCGGACGCCCCCGGCGGTCGCGCCACGACGTCGGCGACGACGAGCGACCGGCCGAGCAGTGCTTCGTGGTCCTCATCGGCCATCTCCAGCGCCGCGGGCCATCCGTCACACGCGACGCACGCCGGGACGGGTGGCGCGTCGGCCGCCAGGAATTCCGTCAGCAGCCCGGGTAGCGCAGCGCGGGCCGCCGTACCGAAGCGGTGGATGCCGATCGCGTTGACGTCCTCGAGCAGGACCAGCGGCCCGGCGGCGAACACGTACCTCAGCAGCGCGTCGGCGCCCTCGGGCCGTGTCCGCACCCGGTGCACGACCAACAGCGCCTCGGGCGCCTCGCGCACGAGGAGCAGGTCGGCCAGCGTCTCGAACGGCTCGACGTCCAGGGCGCCGTCAGCCAGCTGGGTCAGCGCGATCAGGCCGCGGGCTGCGAGGCCCCGCAGGGCGACGCGGTGGGCGGCGCGCGCTGGATCGTCGGGTCCCACAAGGGTCGGAAGGAGAACCGCCCCGTGCTGTGGCCCGTGCAGGGCACCCAGCTCGTCGTCGGTCAGGTCAACCAGCCACCGCACCCGGTCGAGCACCGGGTCTGGCACCGGGTCGGGCACTCGGTCGGCGGGGCTCACGACGGCATCGCCACCGGGCGGGTGAAGCTGCCACGGGCTTCGTCGAGGCGCTCGCCGACACCCCGGACGGCGTCGCCAGCGGCCCTCACAGAATCCCCGAGCCGTCGCCCCGCGTCGTCCTTGGCGCGCTCGAGGCGCCGGCCGGCCGCGCGCGCCGCCTCGGCGCCGCGGCCCACGCTCGCCGTGGCCGCCCGTGCGAGGGCTTGCCGGTGGTCGTAGATGGACGTGCCCACCTTCCACACGCCGTATGCGGTGACGGCCGTCCCGGCGATCGCCAGCGTCACCGGACCGCCCGCCACCACGAGGCCGGCGCCCTGCGCGAGGAGCACCCCCGACCCGGCGGCGCCCACGCCGCCCATGACCCGGGTCGCGACCGAGCGGACGCCGAGGTGCTCGCGGTCTCCCCGCACGAGGTCACTCGTCCCGCCGACGAGCGTCGCCCCGAGGCCAACCTTGCCGACCACGGTGCGCGCCGCCCCGATGGCGCCGGGACGGAACGGACCGCCGTGGAGCTGCTGCAACGCTGCGGCCGCCCGACCATGGGCCGCGGCAGCGGACGCGGCCATCCGACCGCCCTCCAGCAGCGGCGCGCTCCCGGCGACGCGCTGGATCGCCCCCAACGTCGCGGCGGACCGCCACAGGGTCGCGGTGGCCAGTCCCTGCGAGAGGACCTGTACCCCATCCTTCGCGATCCCCCTCAGCTCCCAAGCCCCCGCGACGTCGGCGAGCGCGGCGGGGATGGCCGCCGCGGGATCGCTGTCGCCCAGGGCCCGCGCGAGGTCCTGGGTGGCCCGCCGATGTTCGTCGGCGACCGCCTGCGCTGCCGCCAGGCAGGCTCGTACGTCGTCCCGACCCCGCGCCACAGCTTGGTCGAGGTCGACGCCCAGGCCTGGCGACGCCACCGGCCCAAGCGAGGGCTGCAGCGCTCGTGCCTCGCGACGGGTCAGGGCGCCCAGCTGGGTCTGCGCGTCCTCCAGTCGATCCGCGTACCGCATCGACGCCTCAGCCAATGCGCGCAGCTCCCCCGCTGCCGTTACCGCGCCTCGCCGTACCCCTGCGGCAGCGCCACCGAAAGCCATCGAGGCGGCGCCGCTCCACGCGGCGCCCAGCTGGGCGGCCGCGCGAGAAACCTCGTCCGCATGCGCGTCCAGGCCGCCCCCGCGTTGTTGCAGCAGCCCCGCGGCGCGGCGCATCTCCTCGACATCGCCGAGCAGCGCGATCATTACGGCCACCCGTCGCGTGCGCCCAGATCCCGGAAGCCGGACGCGGCGGAGATCTCGGCGGACGCGTATGCCCCCCCGGCGCCCTCCACCGCCGCGCCGAGGGCCCCGACCGCCACGCCGTAGCACGCGAGGGCCGCGCCCCATCGCCTACCGGCGCTCAGTGCCGCGGTCAGCACCTGGGGGTCGCGGCTCGCGGCGCCCAGCATCGACAGCGCCGCCACCACGGCCGCCGCCTCCGCGCCGCAGTCCCGTCCGACCTGCCCCAGGCCGTGACCCGCCTGCACCAGGGCGTCGGTGTCCACTCGCATCGTCGTCATCGGCCGCTCCCCTTCGCGTGGACTTCGTGCATTCACGAGGGCCACAACAGCAGAGCCAGGCCGTCCGCGCCCCGCCCGGCCCGGTGCGGCTGTGGACGACCGATGCCGGGCCGGGAGGTGTGGACAGTTACTCGAGGGCCGGTCGCGGTCCGGCCAGGGCGCCGCGCGGGCAACCCTCCTGGCGGCACGAGTTTTCCGTGTCACTTCGGCCGCGCCGAGACCACCTCGAGTAGCCTGATGTCGATACGGCCCATCGTCCGTGGGTCGCTCGGAACCATTCTGACGCGCCGCGATGTGTTCTGGCCGTCGGCTCACTCAGGACTCAGGAGCATCGGATGAGCAGTGAAGGACTGGGCCTCGGCTACCGGATCGTCTATAGGCTTCGCAGGGCGGTCATGAGCGTCTTCGGGCCGGCACAACTCGGCGACGACGACCCGCTCGCCGCCCTCGAGGAGGAGCGGGCCACCAGGATCGCCGAGGCGAAGGCCAAAAAAACCGGCTAGGTGTCGTGACGTGCGCCGTCGTCACTCGGGACGTTGAGCGGATCCTCTGTTTGTCCACGTGACGAGGACGACCGCCCGGTGCGGCGTGCAGCTTTCGAGGAACACGCCGCTGCCTGAAGCGTCTGGCCCGCCGACCGCGTCCCCGATCTGGCCGGTCAACGCCCACGGCGGATCGCCGTCCCTGACACCACGCCGAAGAGCACCGCCGCCCCAGCGAGGATCAGCCCGGCGACGTTCGCCTCCGCGGGGATGCCCCGCAGCGCCGTCACGTACACATAGCGCGGGAAGGTCATCGCGTCGCCTCCGACGAACGTCGCCACGACCACGTCGTCGAGGCTCACCGCGAAGGCGAGCAACGCCGCACCGGCGACGCCGGGCGCAGCGAGCGGCCACGTCACCCATCGGAACACGCCCCACCGCGAAGCGTACAAATCCGCTGCAGCCTCGGTGAGCGATGAACCGATCCCCTCCAGCCGTGCGCGAACGGCCACGACCACGAAACTCAACGAGAGCAGCGCGTGCGAGGCGATGACGGTGCCCTCACCGAGCCGCACCCCGAGGTCCGACCAGCCCTGGACGAAGACAGACAACAAGCCGACCCCGAGCACCACGTCGGGCGTCGCGAGAGGCAGGAGCACCAGCACGTGGATCGCCGACCGGCCGCGGAACGAGGCACGCGTCAGCGCATACGCCATCAGCGTCCCGAGCACCGTCGCGAGGGCCGCGCTCAACAGGCCCACCCGCAGGCTCACGGCGACGCTGGAGCACAGGCCGGCCGGCCCACACGGGTCCGTCCAGTGCGCGAGCGTCGGAGAGCCCTGCGAGTTCCAGATGAGGTTGGAGCGGCGGTAGTCGTTGAGGGAGAAGACCGCCGTGTACGCGGCGGGCACTGCGAGCAGCACCACGATGAGCAGGCACGCGGCCGGCGCGGCCCGCCCCCGCAACCATCGACGGACGTGGCTCACGACCTCTCCGAGGAGTCCGCCGCGAGCTGTCCGCGCACGAGCTCGGCGGCCCCAAATCTGCGCAGATACGCGCTGACCAGCAGGGTCATCGTCGCCAGCAGGATCATCGACGTGGCGGAGGCAAGGGGATACCCGCCGACGACGCGGAGCATCTGGCCCTCGATCGCGTTGCCGGCCATGGTGTCCGCGCGGGACCCGAGCAGCTCGGCGGTCACGTAGTCACCCGCGGCGGGCAGAAACGTCAGCAGGCACCCGGCCGCGATCCCGGGTGCCGCGAGCGGCAGGATCACGCGTGAGAGCGTGGTCCACGGCCCGGCGAAGAGGTCGCGCGACGCCTCGATGACGGAGCGGTCCACGCGCCGGAGCGCGGACGCCAGCGGGATCAGCATAAAGGGGTAATAGTTGTATGCCAGCCCTGCCACCACCGCAGCCGCCGTCTCGGTGAGGCGTCCGTCCGCCAGGCCGACCGCGTCCAGTACCCGCGCCACAGGCGCGTCGTCGGCGAGGATCTGGCGCCACGCGAGGGTGCGCAGCAGGAACGGCACCGCGTACGGGCCGAGGACCGCCGCCCAGATCAGCCCTCGGTAACGGCTCGCCCGGAAGGCCAAGACGTACGCAACGGGCAGCGCGAGGGTGAACGCGAGGAGGGTCGCGCACGAGGCGAACACGGCGCTGCGCAGCAGGTGCGGCGCGAACTGGGTCACGGCGTGGACGTACGTCCCCACGTTGACGTCGCGGTAGTAATAGCCAGGCCAACCTGGGTAGGGCGATTGGAGACTGACGCTCGCGAGCTGGGCGAGGGGGAAGATGTAGAACGCAGCGAGCCAGGCCAACGCCGGCGCAAGGAGCCACGCCGTCGCCACAGGCCGGGGCCGCGTCCTCATTCTTCCCCCCGAGGCACGGCGAACGTGTCCGCGACGTCGAAGGTCAGCGCCACCTCGTCACCCGGCCGGTACGCACACGTGGCAGAAGCATGATCCGTGAGGACCGTGACCTCGTCCAGGCCGGGCACCGCGACGCGGACGCCGGTCGCCGGCCCGGTGAACACGACCCCGGTCACGCGGCCTCGTGCCACAACGTTCCGGTCCGAGTGCGAAGCTGGGCGGTCGTGGTCGGCTCCCGTGAGTGGGACCACCCGGACCCGCTCGGGACGCACCCCGACCCAGACGGGGGCGCCATCGCGGACTGCCGGGGTCCGACCCGGCGGGACGGCCAGTATGTGCCCTGCCGCGCGGGCCAGCACCCGCGAGCCCGCCTCGGGCCCGGACCGGCCCGCGACCGTGGCCCGGAGCAGGACCGCATCACCCACGAACCGCGCCACGAAGGCGCTCACCGGCAGCTCATAGACATCTCGCGGCGCCCCCCGCTGCTCCACGCGGCCGTCGCACATGACCACGATCTCGTCGGCCAGCGCCATCGCCTCCTTCTGGTCGTGCGTGACGTGCAGGAAAGTCGTCCCCAGCCGGGCCTGCAGGCCCTTCAGACCGACTTGCATCGTCTGTCGCAACCGCGCGTCGAGCGCCCCCAGGGGCTCGTCGAGCAGGAGGACTGCGGGCTCGCCCGCCAGCGCCCGGGCGAGGGCGACCCGCTGCGCCTCACCGCCGGACAGCTGGGACGGCTTGCGCCGCGCAAGACCCGCGAGCTCGACCAGCTCCAAGATCTCGCGGGCCCGCCGCTCGGCGGCGGGGCGGCGTACTCCGCGTCGTCGGGGCCCGAAGGCGACGTTGCCGAGCACGTCGAGATGGGGAAACAAGGCGTACGACTGGAAGACGGTATTCACCGGCCGCTCGTCGGGGCGCCGGTCGGTCAGGTCGACGCCGTCGAGAAGCACCCGACCGGCATCGGGCCGCTCGAACCCTCCCACGAGGCGCAGCAGCGTGGTCTTGCCGCAGCCTGACGGGCCCAGCACACACACGTACTTGCCCGGCGCCATCGCGAGGTCCACCCGATCCACCGCGCGCACGGCGCCGAACCACTTCGTCAGGCCCTCCAGCCGCAGTCCGCTCACGGCTGCCATCTTGAGGGAGTCATATCCCGGTCGTCGACGCCCAGAGCGCGCCGTACTCGGATTCCTCCGCCGGGGTCAACGCGCGAAACTCGCGGGCGTGGTCGCGCAGGAAGGCCGCGTCCGGGAACACCAGCGGGTCGGCGGCGAGCGTCTCGTCGCTCTTGGCCACTTCCGCCTGGGTCCCCGCCACGGGGCAGATGTACCTGACAGACTCGGTGACCTTCGCGGCCACCTCGGGTTGGTAGTAGTAGTCGATCAGAGCCATCGCCGCCCGGCGCCGTCGCGAAGTGACGGGGATGACGATGTCGTCGCTCCACAGGGTCCCGCCGGTGTCTGGCAGGACGAATCGCCACTGGTCACTTCCTGTCTCCTGGCGCAGCGTGGCGATGTCACCGCTCCACACGATGCCCGCCCACGCGGTGCCGGCCTTGAAGTCCTCCAGGTACGAATTGCCACGCACGTGCCGCACATGCCCGTCGGCGATGCGGGCGCCGACCTCCGCCGCGGCCTCCTCGACCGCGGCCCTCCCGAATGGCCCCGAGATGTCGACGCCTCGAGCCAGCATGATCAGCCCGAGCGTGTCGCGCATCTCCGACAGCAGCGCCACCTTGCCGGCCAGGTCGTCGGTCCACAGGTCCCCGACCGCGTGCAGGTCTCGACCCACCCGCCCCCGGTGGTAGCCCAACCCTGCGAACCCCGACTGCCACGCCAGACTGTATCGCCGCCCGGGGTCGAAGCTCACGTCCTTCAACGGGTCGAGCAGGAGGGCCGCATGCGGCATCCGGATCAGCTCGAGTGGCGTGAGCAGGCCGTTTCGGATCAGGCGGGTCACCATCCAATCGCTCAACACCATGAGGTCGCGGTCGATGTCCTGCCTGGCGAGCAGTCGCGGGGTGATCGCCATCGCGAACGTGTCGTTGTCGTCGATCTCCTCGCGGTAGTCCACGGAGATGCCGGTCTTGGCGGTGAAAGCGGCCATGGTCGGAGAGGTGCCGTCGGAGGCGCGGTCGATGTACTGGGTCCAGTTGGCGAACCGCACCCGCCGATCCGTGGCGGAGTCATCCGGCGGCAATGACGCCATCACCCCCGCCGCCGGCGGTGGGGGCGGGGCACACCCAGCAAGGACCGCAGCCGCTGCCACGCCGAGGCCGCCCCCGATGAGGCCCCGGCGGGAGGCCGACCTTCGGGCGAGTCCGGTGGCGGCTGCACGGAGCTGGCTGGGCACGGATGGGATTCTGCCGCACCTGTGGCCCCGGCGCGTGACGTGCCCCATCGGGCACCCGCGCGGCGCTGAGGTGAGCGGCAGCAGGAGCCCGACCGCGGCCGGCAGAAACGACGCGAACGCGCCACCCGCCCACTGCCGGCGGCCACCGCCGCTGGGACGACGAGGGGGTCCGCCTGCGAGGAGCAGGCGGACCCCTGGTCTCGGCATCCCGGCCGAGTCCCGCTGTGCGTTCGGTGCGGTTACGCGATGGTGCCCTGGCCGGGGCGCAGGATGGGGCGGAGCTGGTCGAGCACGCTCACGTCCTCGATCGTGCTCGGCACGAGAGCCTCCTGCCCGTCGGCGATCTGGCGCATCGTCTTGCGCAGCATCTTGCCGGACCGGGTCTTGGGCAGCCCCACCACCACGTCGACCACCTTCAGTGCCGCAACCGCGCCGACCTCCGAGCGCACGAGCTGGACCAGCTCGGACTTGAGACGGTCCACGACCGCCGGGTCCGAGGTGTCCACGCCCGCCTTGACGACCACCAACGCCCGCGGGATCTGGCCCTTCATCTCGTCAGCCACGCCGATCACCGCACACTCGGCGACCTGCGGGTGGCTGGACAGCGCCGACTCGATCGAGCCCGTCGACAGGCGGTGACCCGCGACGTTGAGGACATCGTCGGTGCGGCCCATCACGTAGATGTAGCCTTCCTCATCGATGTATCCACCGTCACCCGTGAGGTAGTACCCGTCGTACGCCTCGAGGTAGCTGCTCACGTACCGCGCGTCGTCCTGCCACAGGGTGGGCAGCGTGCCCGGCGGCATCGGCAACTTGATCGCGATCGAACCCTCCGCGTTCGCCGGGAGCTGGTTGCCCTGCTCGTCCAGCACCTGTACGTCATAGCCGGGGCCCGCCACCGACGGTGAACCGGGCTTGATCGGCAGCTCCTCGATGCCCACCGGGTTGGTCGCGATCGGCCAGCCGGTCTCCGTCTGCCACCAGTTGTCGATGACCGGCACCTTCACGACGTTGGTGGCCCAGTGGTACGTGTCCGGGTCGAGGCGCTCTCCGGCCAGGAACAGCCGTCGCATCGAACTGATGTCGTATTTCGCCAGGAGGGACGCCTCGGGATCCTCTTTCTTGATGGCCCGGAACGCGGTCGGCGCCGTGAACAGGGCCGACACCTTGTATTTCTCGATGACCCGCCAGAAGGCGCCCGCGTCCGGTGTACCGACCGGCTTGCCCTCGTACATGATCGTCGTCGCGCCCGCCAGCAGCGGCGAGTACACGGTGTACGAGTGCCCGACCACCCAGCCGACGTCGCTGGCGGCCCAGAAGACCTCGCCGGCCTCGGTGCCGTAGAGCGCGTGGAGCGACCACGCCATCGCGACCGCGTGGCCGCCGTTGTCGCGCACGATGCCCTTCGGCTTCCCCGTCGTACCCGAGGTGTACAGAATGTACAGCGGGTCGGTGGCCTTGACCTCGACGCACTCGGTGGGTTCGACGTCGCGGCTCATCGCCTCGACCCAGTCGATGTCGCGCTCGCCCAGCTCGGCAGTAGCCTGCTCGCGCTGGAAGATGATGCAGTTGTCCGGCTTGTGGCTACTGCGCTCGATCGCCGAGTCCAGGAACGGCTTGTACGGGATGACCCGGTTGGGCTCGATGCCGCACGAGGCGGCGATGATGATCTTGGGACTGGCGTCCTCGATCCGGGCGGCGAGCTCGGCGGGAGCGAACCCGCCGAACACCACCGAATGGACGGCCCCGAGCCGGGCGCACGCGTACATCGCGATGAGCGCCTCAGGGATCATCGGCATGTAGATGACGACCCGGTCGCCCTTCTCCACGCCCAAGGATCGCAACACACCCGCGAACTTGGAGACCTGCGCCAGTAGCTCGGCATAGGTGAGGGTGCGCGAGGTGCCCGTCACGGGGCTGTCGTAGATCACCGCCGCCTGGTCAGCCCGGCCGTTCGCGACGTGCCGGTCGATCCCGTTATAGCAGGTGTTGAGGGTGCCGTCGGCGAACCACCGATAGAACGGGGGATTGCTGTCGTCGAGGATCTGGGTCGGAGGAGTGATCCAATCGATCACTTCGGCCGCCTTCCCCCAGAAGGCCGAGGGGTCGGTGACGCTCTCATGGTGGGCCTGTGCGTACGCGCCGTTGCTCATGGGGCGATCATCCCGGTGATCCCGTAGACGCGGCCAGTTTAAGAGTGACTGATTTCACGTCGCGCGACAGGCGGTCGCCCGACACGACGAGCGGCGGAGCGCCGCGGCCGACCGGGATCAAGGGTCGATCAACGCGCGGCCGCGTCGGCGCGGGACCCCTACAATCCCGCGCCGACGCTCCCTGTGCCCGCCGAGGATCATGCAAACGCTCGGCGTCACGGCTCCTGCATCACCGACCCCCTACAGCCGATGGAAGGCGCCGTGGTCCGCGAGCGAATCGGGCGCGACGCGCACGAATCCGCTGGTGGTGTGACTGAGTGCGTACCCCAGCTCCCGCCGCGTGCATCCGGAGCGATCACGCTGATGTGGCGCGACCGCGGTACGTGACGGTATGAACGTGGAAGCACGAGACCCCGAGGCGCTCATATTCTTGCGTACCCTGACGCGAAATCCCATGACGGTTTCGATACAGGATGGATACGGTTCCGTGAGCCCTCCTGAAGACCCCGCCACACACAACGTGGCGCGTCGCGGCTCAATCGCCACCCGGTCGATCGCGGGTTCGCCGTTCGGTCTCACGGAGCTCCGAACCCGGCGTTCGCGCAGGGCGTCGCGGACACCGTGGCCAGTGCGTCGTGGGCTGGGTCGTGGCGCCACGAGCAGCTCCGGGGTGGGTGGCATCGGACACGCCAGGGCGCCGGGCGGCTCAGGCCGAGCCCGGCACAGCTTGCAGGCTGCGCACCCCGGTGCGGTCGAGCTTGTTCCAGCGGGCCGGCTGACGGCGCAACACCTGATCCAGGGCCCGCACCATGGTGGCGCTCGTGAAGACGGAGTAGAGCGGCCACAGCGGGAGCGCCCAGAGGAAACGCAGATCTCGCCAGGCTCGGTCCAGTCCCAGGGCGATCAGGGCCATCACCGTCGACAGGCCCATCCCCAGCCACGACAGCATCGGCCATACTCCGGTGTCGAGGTCGACGAGGCCGATCGCGAGCAGCCACGGCAGCGCGGCGAGGAACAGTAGCTGCAGGACCGGGACGAGCACCATGCTCAGAACGGTGTAAACGAGGTAGGCGCCGAACACGCCGTACCGGGGGTTGGCGATGCTGCCCCGATGCAGGTGCAGCGACTGCAGCAGCCCGCGCGCCCAGCGGACGCGCTGCTTCCACAGGCCGCGCAGGGTGGACGGGGACTCGGCATACACAATCGCCCAGGGCGCGAACGCGATCCGGTAACCGCTTTCGTGGATGCGCCAGGTCAGTTCGAGGTCCTCCCCCACCGTGTCGGAGCGGACCGGACCCACCTCATCCAGCACGGTGCGCCGGAACGCCCCGACGTTGCCCGACACGACGGGCACGCACCCGATCATGTGCAGGGCGCGGCGCACCAGGCCGGTGCCGACGTGGCTGATCAGCGCGAGGAAGCGGGTCTGCACCCGGTCGAGGTTGACCGGGCGGTCATCCCCGCAGACGGCGCCGACCCGCGGATCCTCTAGCGGGGCGATGAGCTCGGGGATTGTTTCGCCAGTGAACACGCTGTCGGCGTCCACAAACAGCACGACCTGTCCGGTGGCGCGCGCCAAACCGGTGTTGAGGGCGTTGCCCTTGCCGGCGTTGGGCTGCGTCATCGCGCTCACCGTCGGATAGCGCCGCTCCAACGCGGTCATGAGCTCGAACGTGGAGTCCGTGGAGCCGTCGTCGACGAGCACGATCTCCAGATCCGGGTACCCGCAGGAGGCGATCGACGTGACGCACGCGTCGATGACCTTCTCCTCGTTGTACCCCGGCACCATCACGCTCACGGTCGGTCGCCATGCCTCACCGGAGCCCTCGTGGTCAGGGGCGGGTCGGGCGCGCAGCCGTCGGTCTCGGATTTCGAAGATGGCGGCTAGCGGGACGTAGACCAACTTGGCCACGGCGGCGGCCAGGACCAGCAGCCCGAACACCGTGAGAGCGAGCCGGACCCCGTTCACGACGTGCCTCCCTGACCGGGTCGTACCCGTATCGCGTCGATGTATCTCACGCCACGCCCTCCCGTGCAGACCGCGGCGCGTAGTCGGCGAGCACCCGGTGCAGAAGCGACGGCGCGGAGGCACTGTTGGCGCCGAACCGTGCATTGATCTCCAGGACCACCGGCGTGCCGTCGGCGAGGCGACGGATGTCGAGGTCGACCGGCCCGGTCAACCCCATCGCCAGCACCGCCTCGCGGGCCAGCCGCGCGACGTCGGCGACGCTTGGTCCGTCGACGACCAGGACCGCGGCCGCGTTGCCCACCAAGCCCTCCTTGAGCGCCGTCTTCTCCAGCACGATCACCTCGATCGCGCCGCCAGATGGCGCGCGGTACACCTGCGGCGAGTACTCCGTGCCGGGCGCGAACTGCTGCACGATCCCCCCAGGGCTCTGGGCGGCAATCTCGCCCAGGTCCCCGGCCTCCTCCACGACCTGCACGCCGCGACCGCCGCGGGAGAACCGCGGCTTGACCACGAACCGTCCGCCGCGACCCCACCATCCTGACGACTGCCCCGCGATGTCCTCCGCGGCGCAGAAGTCGGGGACCGCCACGCCGGCCTGGCGAAGTGTCCAGGACGTGGTGAGCTTGTCCTGAGCGCGCGCCACCGCGTCGGTGGGCGCGATGACGACGGCAACGTCGAGGCAGCTCGCCGCCGAGGCCAAGACGGGCAGTTCCTCCTGCACCGTCGGGATGCACAGCTGCGCGCCGCTGCGGGCCACCAGCTGGGCCAGTACCGGCAGGAAGGACGGATGCGCCGCCGCCGGGATCTGGTGGAACTCGTCCAACAGGGCGTCGTACGGCGGCGCCAACGCGGCCATGTCCGCGCCCACCACGCGCCATCCCGCGTCCGTCAACTGGCCCGTGAGGGCTTTGCCGGCCGGCCCACCGACCCCGGTCACTATTGCGCTGTTCATCGGTCAGAACACCCCTGCCTCGTCGGCTAACAACCGAACGACCTCAAAACCTTCGGCATGACGCCGTCTGACCTGAGCGCCGCGGAACGTCGCCGTCCCCTGCAGCGCGTCCCGATCCAGGTAGCGCTTGCCCGCCTGGTCCCGGTGCGACGCCACCGCGCTCACCTTGACGTCTACGTAGTCGTGGATGTCGAAGTACACGCTTGGGTTGAAGTCCCGAGTCACCGACGGCGACTCGAAGCACAGGATCGAATGGCTCGAACGGGCCGCGCGCAGCGTCGCCTCATGCACCGCCAGGTGATCCTGGTGCTGGTCGTGCGCCGAATGGGTCAGGATGACATCTGGGCCGTACGCCGCGATGGCTTCCTCGATGACCCGGGTCAGCTCCCGCTGGACGAGCGGCAGGTTGGCGTCCGGGAAATCGTGGACCGCCAACGACTGCAGACCCATGAACCGCGCCCCGCGGCGCGCCTCGTCGGGTCGCCGCGATGCATCACCCCCCTGCGAGCCCGACGTCATGATCACGCCGTGCACCTCGTGCCCTATGTCCACGAACCGCGCTAGCGTCCCCCCGCACGCGAGTTCCAGGTCGTCCGGGTGCGCCCCGATCGCCAACACGACACGCCGCCGATGAGGGGCGTCGGTCGGCGTGATGGCCGCTGAACCCAGGACCGCCATGGTCGCGACCAGCGCCGCCGCCAAAGCGGCGAGGCAGTACTCGCCGTAGTCCGTGCGTGATCCTCCGCACAGGACGCTCAGCAGCGCCAACGCGCCGTAGCCGCCCACCATGCCCCTCCGCACGGCGGTGCCGCTCCGGAACCGTCGACGCAGCACGCGCGAACCCCACGGCGAGGCGCTGCCTAATGCGATCGTCCCCGCGGCCAACGCCACAGGCCCCCAAATACCGACCATAACCGCTCTCCCCCAGCATTGTTCGCCGGCGCCCCGGCTCCCCAGCCGATGGCGCTACCGCGAGCGGGCGACGCGCGCCTGCTGGCGCCACCGTCGACTGGTCGCGACGCCGTGTCCCTCGCACCCGGTGATCGGCTATTGATCCCCACGGTGCTCGCGACCCTGTACGCGCCCGCCGGGCTCGTACGCGCGGCGTGTTCCGCGACCCGGCCCCGCCACTCTGGTCAGGGCCACTGCTCACCCTCCCCATCGGTCGTCCAGGACACTCGACCGACCAAGAAGAACCCCAGGGTTGGTCAAGGAACCGTCAAGGTATCGGAGATCTCAGGCTTCGCGGGACCGCAACGTGGCCAGGGCGACCGCCACGTAACGGGTCAGCTCAGGGGTGGCCAGCGAGGCGGGGTCGGCGGCCAACTCAGCCTCCGAGCACATCGCCCAGCCGAACGTCGTCTCCTTCTCCACCGCATCCAGGCCATCCAGCTCGGGCCGCGCTCCGGGTGGGAGGCGCACCGCAAAGAACGTCTGATCCTGCACGACGTGCCGACCCGCCCACTCGAACTCGATCTGCGATTCAAGGCAGGCCGTACCAAGGTCTGCCTCGTCCAGCGCGATTCCCGCCTCTTCCCGCAATTCGCGGACCGCGGCCTGCCTCAGGCTCTCGCCGGGGTCGGCCATGCCCCCGATCGTGAACCAGAACCTCCAGGCGGGTCGGTCCGGCTCGCTGCCCTGCAGCAGCAGCGCGCGGTCGTCGGCGTCGAACGGGATGACCCGCCCTGTGCTGCGGCGCACCGTGCCCCCACGCGCAGGAAGGCCGGGGTAGTCGTCCGTCGTCCTGCCCTCGGTCGGGGTATGCCGCTTCGGGCTCGTGGCACCGGCCGCGCTCGGGGCCGCGTGCTCGTCCGCAGGGGGCCGGCGGCCGTTCATGCCGTCGCCGCCGCGAGCTGTCCACACGCCCCGTCGATGTCGCTCCCCCGCGTGTCGCGCACGGTCGTCGGGATCCCGGCACCCCTCAGGCGCTCGACGAACTGCTGCTGGACCCCGGGCCGCGAGGCGGTCCAGCGCGATCCCGACGTGGGGTTGAGCGGGATCGGATTGACGTGCACCCAGCCACGTCCCCGCCGGTCGAGCTCGCGCGCGAGCAGCTCGGCGCGCCACGCCTGATCGTTGACGTCGCGGATGAGCGCGTACTCGATCGACACCCGCCGGCCGGTGGCGTCGAAGAAGGCGCGAGCGGCGTCGAGCGCGTCGGCGAGCGGGTAACGAAGGTTGACGGGTACGAGCTTGTCGCGCAGGGCGTCGTCGGGGGCGTGCAAAGAGAGCGCGAGGGTGACCGGCAGCCCCTCGGCGACGAGGCGCCGGATGCCGGGGACCAGCCCGACGGTGGAGACCGTGATGCCGCGGGCGGATACGCCGAGACCGTCCGGCGGCGCAGCGGTCAGGCGGCGGATCGCGGCGACCACGCGGTCGTAGTTGGCCAGGGGTTCACCCATGCCCATGAAGACGACGTTGCCAACCCTGCGAGAGCCGCCGGACGCGGGAGGCTCGGCGTCGTCGTCGGGGTGAGCGCCGTCATCCGGCGCCTCGGGGCCGTGGTCCCGACCCCCCAGGTCCGTCCCCCACGACGCGAGGTCGCCGTGTCGGAGCTGCCGTGCGGCGCTCACCACCTGCTCGACGATCTCGGCCGTCGACAGGTTGCGGGTGAGCCCCTCCTGCCCGGTCGCGCAGAAGGGGCAGCCCATCCCGCAGCCGGCCTGGCTGGACACGCAGATGGTGACCCTCCGCGGGTAACGCATCAGCACCGACTCGATCAGCGCCCCGTCGGCGAGGCGCCAGGCGGTCTTTATGGTGGCGCCGGAGTCGGCGTGCACGGACCGCACCGGGCTGAGCAACCGCGGCAGCGTCGCCGCGACCAGATCCGCTCGGCCGGCCGCGGGCAGGTCGGTCATCGCGTCGGGGGCGTCGACGAGCCGCTCGAAGTAGTGAGTGGACAGTTGCCGGGCCCGGAAGCTGCGCTGCCCGAGGGAGGCGAGCAGCGCGCGGCGCCCCTCCATATCGAGATCTGCCAGGTGGGTGGGCGGGCCGGTACGCGCGGTGCGGGTCAGGGGAATGGGTGTGGTCATGGCCTGACCAGTGTGCCAGGCGTCGCGCGGGTCAGACCGCGGGAGCCACCATCAGGCGGTGGGCCTGTCCGACGGGGGCACGATCAGGCGGGAGGAACCATCAGGCGAGAGGACCATCAGGCGGGAGGAACCATCAGCAGGAGCAGCAGCCATGCGGCGGGCGCCGCGACCAGCAGGCTGTCGATCCGGTCCATGAGACCGCCGTGACCGGGCAAGATCGTCCCGAGGTCCTTCACTCCGAGGTCGCGCTTGATCATCGACTCGACCAGATCGCCGATGGTGCCGAGGACGACCATGACCAGCCCGAAGAGAGCACCCGCCCAGGCGGCCCCGCCGAGCAGCGCGGGCACGCTGATCGCCCCGCACATCACACAGGCCGCGCAGGAGCCGGCGAAGCCCTCCCAGGACTTCTTGGGGCTGATGGACGGAGCCATCGGGTGCTTGCCGGCGAGCACTCCCACGGCGTACCCGCCGATGTCGCTACTGACGGTGACCAGGACGAACGTCACGACCCGCAGGGGACCGTCGCCGGGAATCGCCACCATCAAGGCCGTGAAGGCCGCCTGGAACGGTCCGTACCCGATCACGAACGCGCCCGCGGACACGTCCCGCGCCGCACCGTCCAAACCGCGCGCCGAGCGCCATAGGACGAGCCCCAGCAGGCAGGCCGTGGTGACCAGGAGCAGTGCGCCCGGTCCGCCGACAAGGGCCGCCGGTCCTATCGCGGCCGTTCCGACCAGGCACGGCACCAGCGGGACTCGAACTTTGGCATGCGCGAACGCACGCGTCAGTTCCCCCACGCCGATGAGCACCGCCACGGTGTAGAAGGCGACCCACGCTGCCGGGTGGAACCACAGGCTGCCGACAATGAGGCCGCCGAGGATCACGCCGACCGCGATGGCCGCGGGCAGGTTGCGACCCGCCTTAGGGCTACCGCCGGATGTGGGTGCGGACGACGACAGCGACGTGGGTGCCACCGGAGACGTCGAGCGCGGTCGACGGCGGGGGTGAGGGTGATCTATCGGCATGGCGGAGGGCACATGAAGCGGGCGCGACACGAGGGGGCGCCTGCTTCAAACTTGGAGAAGCTCGGCTTCCTTGCCCCGGAGCAGGTCGTCGACCTGCTCCACCTGCCGTTTGGTCATCGCCTCGAGGTCCTTCTCCGTACGTGACCCGTCGTCTTCCCCCACGGCGCCGTCCTTGACGGCCTTGTCGATAGCGTCCTTGGCGTGGCGCCGGATGTTGCGGATCGCCACCTTCGCCTCTTCACCCTTGCGGTGGGCCATCTTGATGTAGTCCTTGCGCCGCTCCTGCGTGAGCTCCGGGAGCACGCACCGAATGGATTGTCCGTCGTCACTGGGGTTGACCCCGAGGTCGGAGTCGCGGATGGCCTTCTCGACGTTGTGCATCGAGCCCTTGTCGAACGGAGTGATCAGCATCGTGCGCGCCTCGGGCGTGTGGAAACTCGCGAGCTGCTGCAGCGGCGTGGGCGCTCCGTAGTAGTCGACGAGGAGCTTGCTGAACATGGCGGCGTTGGCTCGACCGGTCCGGATCGTGGCGAAATCTTCCTTGGCCACCTCGATAGCCTTGTCCATCTTCAGCTCGGTCTCGAGCATGATCTCGTCCAGCATCGCCTCTCCTCGGAACTGGGCCGACCGTACCTGCGCCGACCTCCGCCGACGCCGGTGCGGGGCGCCGCGCGCGGGTGTTCCCTCATCGTGTCAGATGATGCCCGGGCACGGCGTGTGCACCAACGCACTCAGTCGACGACACTCAGCAGCTTGCGATGCGGGTCAGCCCGCAACGACCGCCGTACCGATCCGTTCGCCCAGGAGTGCCCGCTTGATGGTGTCGTGCCCCTGCATCCCGAACACGATCATCGGCAGCTGGTTTTCCATGCAGAGGCTGAACGCGGCGGCGTCGACGACTTTGAGCCCGTTGGCCAAGGCCTCGCCGTACGTCACCTCGTCGAGCTTGCGCGCGTGCGGATCCTCGCGGGGGTCGGCGTCGTAAACGCCGTCCACTCCGTTCTTGCTCATCAGCACGGCGTCGCAGTGGCACTCCAAAGCGCGCTGCGCGGAGACGGTGTCGGTGGAGAAGTACGGCATCCCGGCGCCCCCGCCGAAGATGACGACGCGGCCCTTCTCCAGATGACGGATGGCGCGGCGCGGGATGTACGGCTCCGCGACTTGGCCCATGGTGATAGCTGTCTGTACCCGCGTGTCGACCCCCTGCTTCTCCAGGAAATCTTGCAGCGCCAGGCAGTTCATCACCGTCCCCAGCATGCCCATGTAGTCGGCGCGGGCACGCTCCATGCCGCGCTGCTGCAGCTCCGCCCCCCGGAAGAAGTTGCCGCCGCCTATCACGACGGCGACTTCGACGCCCGCTTGCGCAGCCTGCGCGATCTGCGCGGCAATCCCCCGCACCACGTCCGGATCGACGCCGACGGACCCGCCGCCGAACGCCTCGCCGGACAGCTTGAGCAGGACACGCTGGAAGCGGCGGGGCGGGGCCGGCTCGAACGCGGCGTCCATCTCACGGGGCGATACGGCAGCCTCGCTGGTCAAGAGGGCCTCCCTGGCAGCGGATTCATCCCGGCGCGGATCCTCGCGGCCGCCGGGCTGTCCGCCATTCTCCCACAGCCGGCGGTCAGAGGCCGGAAAGGGTTGCGGACACGGCGGACTCGAGCGAGAGGACCGGGGGCGCCGAGCACGCGGAGGACGGCGACCCCGGAGTCCAGGACCTCGGGCGCGAACGTGGTGATGGGCCCGACCAGTGTGGCCCGGGCGTGCGCGCAGACCTCCATCGAACGGGGCACCAGGCATCAGGCACCAGGCATCAGGCACCAGGCACCAGGCACCAGGCACCAGGCACCAGTGAAAGGGTCATCTCATCTGCGGTTCAGCTCTATCAAGACGTGCGCTCTTGCGATCTGTATCTCCGGGATTGCGACGAGGACACGACGAGAGCCCATCCTCGATGAGGACGGACTCTCGTCGAACGAACTGGGCTTCTCGGCGTGCTGGGCTTACTGGCCGACGCGCAGACGGGCGAACCCGGTCGCGGTCGTGGCGCCCTCCTCCAGGACCTGCCGCGCGGTCTTCTTCTGGTCCTTGGCGAACTTCTGATCCAGGAGCGCGTTCTCGGCGAAGAAGCCATTGAGTCGGCCCTCGATGATCCTGGGCAGCGCCTTTTCCGGCTTACCCTCCTCCTTGGCGGTGGCCTCGGCGATACGCCGCTCGCTCTCCACCAGCTCGGCCGAGATCTCCTCGCGGGTGAGCACGGTCGGGGCGAAGGCGGCGATATGCATCGCCACATCCTTGGCGACCGCCGCATCGCCGGAGAACCCGAGGAGCACGCCGATCTGCGGCGGCAGGTCGGGGCTGGTCTTGTGAAGGTAGGACACCACCTGCGGCCCCTCGACGCGCGCGACGTGGCGCACCTCGATCTTCTCCCCGATCGTCGCGTTGGCATCGTCGAGGACTTCCTGCACCGACCGGCCGTCGATCGTCCCGGCCAGCAACTCCTCGGCGTTGCTCGCGTTGGACGCGACCGCAGAAGCGAGCACGGAGTTGGCCAGGGCGATGAACGTGTCGCCCTTGGCGACGAAGTCGGTCTCGCAGTTGACCTCGACCAGGATGCCGACGCCTCCGTCGACGGAGGCGGCCACCAGACCGTTGCTGGCAGAGCGGCCCTCGCGCTTGGTGACACCCTTGAGGCCCTTCACGCGCAGGATCTCCGTGGCCTTCTGGCGGTCGCCGTCGGCCTCGTCGAGGGCCTTCTTGACGTCCATCATCCCGGCGCCGGTGGCTTCACGAAGCGCCTTGATGTCAGCGGCGGTGTAATTCGCCATGCATGGTTCCCTTTTCTGTTCGATCCGCAGCTGTTCGATGCGGAGATGTCGGGTGGCAGCGGCGACCGGTCAGGCCTGCGGCGCCTCGTCAGTAATGCTTTCCTCGGCGGG
>JBDTWM010000024.1:0-27983 GCA_040006675.1 Dermatophilaceae bacterium
CCACGCTTCTACATGCCACGCTTCTACATGCCTTGGCGGCGGCGACGCTCCCAGCGGTGCTCCATGCGCTGCATGAAGGATCCTTTTGTGGTGCCCCGCTGCTTGCGGGGACGGGCGCTCTTGCCGGGCTTGACCGGACGTCCGGCCGCGGGCCGCTCACTCGAGGTGCGCTGACGGCTTCCCTGGCTCGGGGACCATGCCCAGGCAGCCCCGCCGAGCATGATCAGGAAGCCGATGACCCCGACCGGGATGCTCGAGAGGTTCACCCCAAAGAGCACCACCACGAGCCCGCCGATGACGGCAAGTACGCCGACAGCGAAACGTCCACGGGAGCCGCGGCCGACGGCACCCTTCATCTGCGTCGCGAACCCCGGATCCTCCGCGTAGAGGGCGCGCTCCATTTGTTCGAGCAGCTTCTGCTCGTGCTCCGACAGCGGCATGTTCTCCTCCTACGCCCTTCCCGGCGTGCCCGCGAGCTGAGCCATCCGCCTCATCGACGAGTTTGCCGCTCTGCTTGAGCCACCTGTGAATGTCGTCATCCGGGTGACTGAGGCCTGAAACGAGCGCGTCTGGAGGAAGCGAGCAACAACCCCACCGCACGAACGACGGTGAATACCTCTAAGGATAGGTCTGGAAGGCCTGGTCGGCTAGCTGGTGACGTATGTCTCTTCACCCTGTGGACGGTGCGTCGGGGTGGGCGGTCGGGGACGCTGTCGCGCGCCTCCGTCCGCGCAGCCCACACCGGGTGATGCCTTCGCATCGGTGCAGGTCACCCGTCTGGGCACGATCATCCTCAGACCTCCGGCGATGTCCCGACCCCGCGGACGAGTGAGGCCCGTCGGACGGCTCCAGCCCCGAACCGCGCGCTCGCCCGATCTACGGCCACCTCGGCGTCGCGCCAGCCGTGCTCCGGCTCGTCGAGACGGCCCTGCACAGGCGCGCACGCGGCGTCCATGAGACCCTCCAGGCGCACACCGACCAGGCGCAGGCGGGCCCGGTGCAGGCCGAGCCCGTCGAAGAGCCCCCGGGCCGTCGCGTAAATCTGGTCGCTGACATCGGTGTGGTCGGGCAGCGTCTTGCTACGGCTGATGGTGGTGAAGTCCGAAAAGCGCACCCGAAGGGTGATGGTGCGGCCCGTCATCCGCGACGCGCGGGCGCGCGCCGCGACCTTGTCGGACAACCTCAGGAGACGGCGACGGATCTCGACCGGGTCGTCGAGATCCGCCGCGAAGGTCTGGTCCGCACCAATGCTCTTCTCGCGTCGTGTGGGTACCACGCTGCGGGGATCCCGGGCCCAGGCCAGGTCATGCAGGTGGGCGCCCGTTTCCCCGATGGCGCGTCGCAGGGTGTGTACGGGGGTGTGGGCGATGTCGGCGACGGTGTGCATGCCGAGCCGAAGCAACTGCTCCTCGGTGCGTTCCCCGACGCCCCACAGTGCCGCCACCGGTAGCTGTTGGACGAAGGAGACCGCCTCGGCGGTGGGCACGATCACGAGCCCGTCGGGCTTGGCCAGTCCGGACGCGAGTTTGGCGACGAACTTGTTGGCGGCAACCCCCACCGAGCACGTGATGCCCTGCTCGTCGGCGATACGATCGCGGATGCCCTGAGCGATGACCGCCGGGGCGCCGAGACGGCGCACGGACCCGGCGACGTCGAGGAACGCCTCGTCGAGAGACAGCGGCTCCACGAGCGGGGTCACCTCCTCGAAGACTGCCGTCACCGCGCGGGAGATGCGATGGTACAGGCCATGGTCCGGCCCGATCACGATGGCCTGCGGGCACAGTCGTCGTGCGCGGGCCATCGGCATGGCGGCGGCGACACCGAAGGCCCGCGCCTCGTAGGTCGCGGACAACACCACTCCGCGGCTGCCACCGCCGACGATGACCGGCCTCCCGCGCAGCTCAGGCCGGTCAATCAGCGACGCGGAGGCATAAAACGCGTCCATGTCGACGTGCAGAATCGTGCACCCCGTGTCGTCGGCGGGCCCGTCGCCAGAGCGCGTGGGGAGGGCGAACTGTCTCCGGCTCACCGAGTCACTTCCTCCCCGGTCGCGGTCGGGGCGAGGCGTTCAGGCGCCGTCAGGGCGGGCGGCGAGAATGTGCAGCACGCTGCCCAGCCTGCCGAGAGGCTCGTGGTCAGGGTGGTCGAACAGGGCGCGTTCCAGCGCGAGCAGCGCGTCCCGGTCGGCGTCGGTGTCCACGAACGCGGAAGGAACGAGATCGGTGAAGATCCGCAGGCCTCGGATGTCCTCGACGACCAAGCCGGCATCCTGCACATGTTGCGCGAGCGCCTTGGCATCATAGCGGCGCGGGAGCGGGTCATGATCTCCCCACCGGCCGTCCGGGCTCTCCAGGGCGGCGCGGGCCTGCCCGAACCGCCCGGACAGGGCCCGGGCCAGCACGACGGCGAGGCGCTGGGCGACCAGCAGGCTGAGCAGCCCGCCCGGCGCCAGGACCGCGGCGATGTCGGCGAGCGTCCCGGTAGGGTCGTCGTCGAGTTCCAGGACACCGTGGCAGGTGACGAGGTCGACTGCGCCGGCGAGGCCGAGGCCGGACAGGGTCGCCGAATCGCCTTGGACCGCGCGCAACCGCTGCCCCGCCTCGCCTGCCGCAGCGTCGCCCGCATCCAGGCCCACCTCTCGGGCACGCCGCTGCAGCGAGGCGAGCGCGTCGGGACTGGGGTCGACGACGAGCACCTCGTGACCGAGTTCAGCCAAAGGGACGGCGAGACTGCCGCTGCCGCCGCCGAGGTCGACGATCCGTAGCGGGCGGCGTCCCACCTGCTTCGCACGCAACGCAACGGCGGCGGTGACGCGTTCCCACACCAGGGCTGTGCGGGGTGCGGTGTCCAGCGTGCCACGGCGCACATGACGCGGCTCGTGCTGCATCGACGCGCTCCCTTCCCCGCCCGGGTGCTGCGCGCCCCGGGGCGATCGGCTGCGGCTAGGAGATGGTGCGACAACCCTAATGCCCCGCGCTTCCCGGACTGGAGTGCCACAGCTTGCGCGGCGAGGCACCGTCGTGCAGATCGTCGGCGTGGCCGGGTCGGTGCTGCCCTGCCGTGGGCAGGCCCCGCCCCGAGCGGGTGTCCGTACCGGGGGGCAGCACGTCCGCGTACGGGGACTGCCGGAACCCCGACGGGTGGACGAGCACCCGTCGCGTCCCGCGCCGATCCGGGTCCGCGCCGTCCTGCGCCTCCCCCGCCCGGGGCGCCGAGCCCTTGCTGGCAGCGCCTTTCTCGGGGCGCGGAGACGCCTCCACGATCTCCTCGACCGCGCGGGCCCCACCCGCGCGCCAGGCCTCCGCGAGACCCGACAGCTCCCAGGCGCCGGTGGCCCGCAGGGACACCCCCTTCGGCCCGGTGCGGCGGACCACGCCCCGCACGAGGAGCAGCCAGGAGTGGAAGACGGTCGCCGCGTACGACCCCTGAACGTCCTCGAAGAACGTCGCGTCGACCGGCCCCGTCGCGTCGTCGAGGGTGAGGAAAACGACCCGGCGGCCCGAACGGATCGGCGGCGTCTGGGTGGCCACCTTGACGCCGGCCACAAGGATCTCGCTGCGGTTGCGCACCCCCCGGGCGTCGGTACGCAGCTCCTTCGACGAGACCACGCCGAGATCCGCGAGCATTGCGGCGTAGGACGCCACCACGTGCTCCGACACGTCCAGACCGAGGATGTCCAGCTCTGCGCGCACCCGTTCAGAACGGGTCAGCTCGGGCAGTCCCGTCGCGGTGAGGACGGGTGCCCCGCCGAGGTCCAGGGTCAGCTGGGCGGCCCGTTGCCCTGCCGGGGTCACGGGGACTGCCGCTCGGGACTGCGCCGCGGCGGCAGCACGGATGTCGACCGGGGCGTCCTCGCGGACCCGCTCACCCCCCGTACGGGACGAACGGCCACGCGCTCGCGAGGCGGCGGGCGCGGTCGCGCGGGACCACCGGTCCAGCTCCGCCACGTGCAGCAGCAGGTCGCGCCGGGAGATTCTTCCCCGCCGCCCGAGGCCCGCGGACCGGCCGGGATCCAGTCCGTAGAGGGCGTCGAACGCTCCCGCGAGGACCAGCCGCTCGGTGACGGGACGGCTCGCGCGGGCGCGGCGCCAGAAGTCGTCGAGGTCCTCGTACGGTGCGCTGGCCACGATCCTTTCCACCTCCTCGGCGTGGATACCCTTGACGCCGGACAACGACATCCGCAGCCCCAGCTCATCCGCGTCGTCGCAGCACTCCACCCGGTAGCTCCCGACCGAAGCGTTGACGTCCAGGGGCAGGATCGTCACCCCGTCGACCCGGGCGTCGTCGAGGATGAGCCGCTGGGGGTACATGCCCGGGTCGTGGGTGAGTACCCCGGCGAAGAACGCCGCCGGGTGGTGCGCCTTGAGCCATGCCGACTGGAAAGTAGGCAGAGCGAACGCCGCCGCGTGCGCCTTGCAGAACCCGAAGCTGGCGAACGCGGCCAGCACCGCCCAGATCCGATCGGCGTCGGCCGGGGAGTAACCGCGGCGGCGCGCCAACGGCCGCCACCACGCCTCGACCCGCTCCTGCCCGTCGCGGCTGCCGAGGGCGCGGCGTACCTCGTCGGCCTCGGCAAGACTGATCCCGGCAGAGATCGCGAGGATCTGCAGCACCTGCTCGTGGAAGACGACCACCCCGCAGGTGGGTGCGAGCGCCTCGGTGAGGCTCGGGTGCAGCAGGTCGGGGGGTTGCCAGCCCTGTCGGGCCCGTAGGAACGGGGTGACCATGTCGGACTTCACCGGCCCGGGGCGGAACAGCGAGATGTCGATGATGAGGTCTTCGAACGTCTCAGGCGCGAACTTGCCGATCAGCTCCCGCTGCCCGGGTGACTCGATCTGGAAGCAGCCGAGGGTGCGCGTCGAGCGGATCAGCTCGAACGTGGTCGGGTCGTCCAACGCCACCTGCGCGCGGTCGTCGAGGTCGATCGCCCTCCCCTCGACCCGTTCGATCTCACGCAGGGAGTGGGCCATCGCGGACTGCATCCGGATGCCGAGGACGTCGAGCTTGAGCAGCCCGATCGCCTCGACGTCGTCCTTGTCGAACTGGCTCATCGGGAAGCCGAGCCAGCTCGACTCCACCGGGGTGCGGTCGAGCAGCCCCGCGTCGGAAAGCAGCACCCCGCACGGGTGCAGCGCGATGTGCCGGGGTAGGCCGTCGAGGGCCTCGACCAGCTCCCACAGACACTCCAGGCGGGGTGAGCCGAAGCCGCTCGCGGCAAGCTCGGGAAGCTCCGCGATCGCGCTGCGGGCGTCCCGGGCGCGGATGTGCGGGAACGCCTTGGCCATCGCGTCGATCTCGACCGGCGGCAGCCCCAGGGCAGCGCCGACGTCGCGGATCGCGTGGCGCACCCGGTAGGTCTCCATCATCGACACGCAGCTCACCCGCTCAGCGCCGAAGCGCTCCAGGATCGCCTCGTAGATCTCGGTGCGTCGGGCCGACTCGGTGTCGATGTCGATGTCGGGCAGTTGGGCCCGCAGCGTGGTGCAGAACCGCTCCATCAGCAGCCCGTGCGCGAGCGGTTCGACCCCGCTGACACCCAGCAGGTAGTTGACGAGGCTGCCCGCCCCGGAGCCGCGGGCCGCGACCCGCACGTCGCGTGCGCGGATGAGGTCGACGACGACGGCGACGGTGAGAAAGTACGTGGGGTAGCCGAGGGTCTCGATCACCGCCAACTCGGCGTCGAGCCGGGCGGCCACGGCGGCGAGGGTCGCGGCGCTCGCATCTGCGTACCGGGTGGCCACAGCGCCCCGGCACCGCTCCGCGAGCACCCGCTGCGCGTCGTCGCCCGGGGCGAGCCCGAGCACCTCGCCCTCGGGCAGGTGCACCGACCCGATCCCCAGGTCCTCCCGGGGGCGCTGCACGCACTCCACCCCGAGGGCGAGGGTGCGGCGCAGCAGCTCGCGTCCTTCCGAGGGTCCCATCAGGTCGGTGGCCAGGGCCTCCATCCGCGCCGTCGAGGCGAGGTGTCCCGCGGTGGTGAGCCGGTCGAGGTGCCGCTCCGCGAGGGGCACGAGGCGGCGCGCGGCGTCGAGCAGGTCGACCACGACCGCCTGCTCCGGCGCGACGTGCCGGACGGCGGCGGTGAGCACGGTCGGTATCCCGGCACGGCGCGCCAGTCGGATCAGGTCGGCGCAGTGCGCGTCGCTGCCGCGCGTGCCCGGCGGGCCGCCGTGACAGGTCAGCTCGATCACGAGGGAGCCCGCGGGCAGCGCCTCCCGCCAGCGGCCCAGCAGCTCTTCGGCGCGGGCGACGCGTCGTGCCGCCAGCGCGCGGCCCACGTCGGAGTCGGGCCCGAGCAGAACCACCAGCGCCGCCCCGGCCCCGGGGCCGGCCGCGCGCTCGATCTCGCACCCGGGTGCGTGCTCGGCCGAGTGCTCGGCGATCGACGCCCGGGTGGCCACCGGCCGGCCGCGGATGCCGCGCAGATGAGTCGCGGTGACGAGGCGGCACAGCCGTGCCCAGCCCGCCCCGTCGAGCAGACCCGCCGCGGCGCCCCGAGCCAGCACCGTCACCCGCGGGCGGTAGTCATCCACGGGCAGGCCCCCACGGACCGGGGTGCGCCGGGTCTCACCCCCCGGTGCCCCGCCGTGTGGGGGGCGCACGCCTCGCACGTCCCGGTTGGGCACCCCGAAGGCCGGGGGACTCTCCTCCTCGATCGCGAGATCCACGCCCAGCACGGGGGCCACGCCGGCTTGGGCGCAGGCCCGCGCGAAGCGCACCATCCCGTACACGCCGTCGCGGTCGGTGAGCGCGAGGATCCGCTGCCCGTCCGCAGCGGCCGCCGCGACGAGATCGGCCGGCCCGCTCACCCCGTACTGCATCGAAGAGGACGAGGCGACATGCAGATGAACGAACGGCGTCCTCACGGCCCGCCCACCGCCGCCAACGCGTCCTCGCGAGCGACCGCGGGCAACCCGAGCGAGCCCGCGACCAGAGCCAGGAACGTCTCGGCCGCCCGCAACAGGTCGTCGGCCTCCCGCCGCAGCGGGACCGCCCCCGCCTCGACGGCCGAGCGGCGCACCCCGGCCACCGCGAAGTAGTCAGCCCACTCGGCCAGCTCCGGGGCGAGCTCGGCCAGGTACGCCCATACCGTGCGGATCACCCCGCCTCGGGGCATCCCGGCGGGTCGGGCTGCGAGCAGCGCGGCCGCCGCCCGCAGCGCCCCGAGGTGCGCCGCCACGTACCGGTCTGTGGTCGTGCCCGCTCGGCATGCCTGCAGCAGGCTCGCTCGCGACCGGTCCAGCAGATCCAACGCCGCCGCGATCCCTCCCGACCGCGCCTCGCGTCCTTCGTCAGCCACCCCTCGCCCCTTCCTCGTCCCCTCGCCCATCAGTCGCTGACCCGCAGCAGCCGCCATGTGCGGGCGTGCCCCAGCTCGTAGACGCCCACCCGTCCGGCCCGTTCGCCGCCCGCCGGCACATCGCCGGTGCTTGCGGTGACCCGCCACACCCGCTCCTCCAGATCCGCCGTCGCGAACCCCGCCGGCCCCTGCCCCGAGTGGTCCGGGGCGTCCTCGGACACCCCCGGGGGCCGCGCGCTCAGCAGGTCGCGCCACCAGCTCGTCCGGGTCCGCCACGAGCCGAGGACCTCGCGCACCACGTACGACCTACCACGCCAGACGAACCCCGACGGCGCCTGGGGATCCGCCCCCGAGCTCTGCACCACGCGGATCTTGTCATCGAACACCCTCATGTGCTTCCTCCCCTCATCGCCAGCCGGTGAACTGCTCAGATGCCTGATAGGAACACTGTCCAGATCATCTCAATCGAACTGATTTATCAGACACATGTTCGATATGCGAGTGAGTGTAACCAGCTCGTCCGACAATGCTCAACCGCCCAGCTCACGACGCGCCCAACCGCTGGAATGACCGGACCGTCTTGCGCTCGTGATGGGGTTGCTGGGTCGGTTCGCCGGCGTCGCGGCCGTGCCGGACGCTCTCACCCGTACCGATGTGCTGCTCGCCGCTGCCGTCCTCTTCGCCCTCGAAACGGTGGCCGACAAGATCCCTACCTCGACCTGACGGTCAGGACGAGTGCGATGTGCCCATGAGGTTGTCGTAGACCCGCAGGGTGGCCGTGGACCGGTTCATCGTGTAGAAGTGCAGCCCCGGTGCGCCCTCCGCCAGCAGTTGTCGGGATAGCTCGGTGGCGATCGCGACCCCCTCGGCGCGCAGGGCCTCCCGGTCGTCCGCCAGCGGCGCCAACCGACCCACGACCTCCTCCGGCAGCGGCGTCCCGGCCAGCTCCGCCATGCGCTTCACCTGCGTGAACGATGTCACCGGCATCAGCCCGGGCAGGATCGGCTCGTCGTGCCCACGGGCCGCCAGCCGGTCGCGCAGCCGCGCGTAGGCCCCCGCATCGAACACGAACTGCGTCACCGCGAACGATGCCCCCGCGTCGAACTTGCGCGCCAGCACGTCGGCGTCGTGGTCCAGACTCGGCGACTCCGGGTGTCGGTCGGGGAACGCCGCCACCCCCACGGTGAAGTCGCCCGCCGCCCGGAGAAGCCGTACGAGGTCTTCGGCGTGATCCAGCCCACACGGGTGGGGTGTCCAAGGAGCACACAACCCGCCCGGCGGATCGCCGCGCAGCGCCAGCACGTGATGAATGCCACCGGCCGCGTACTCCCCCACGATCTGACGCAGCTCCTCCACCGACGACCCCACGCAGGTCAGATGCGCCACCGGGGTCAGCGAGGTCTCCGCTTCGATCCGCGAGGTCACCCGCACCGTACGACTCCTCGTAGAGCCGCCCGCGCCGTACGTCACCGACACGAACGTCGGATGAACCCGCTCCAGCCGCCGCACTGACTCCCACAGCACCCTCTCCGCGGCGTCGTCCTTGGGTGGGAAGAACTCGAAACTCAACGACGGTTCGGGCGCGGCGAGCAGCGCGGTGATCGACGACCGAGGTGGCATGCGGATCAGCGTAGGTGGCACAGGAGCGGAAAGGGCGGGCGCCCACGTCGGCGCAACCGGCCGACGCGGACGCTGCGCACCCCTCTGCCGATGGCAGGCCCGTACCGACGAGCGCACGGAACGGACGCTCACCGGGAACGACATCTCGCCCCGTGCCCAGCCCCGCCGAGCACCATCAGACCTCACACGGCTGCAGCGCCGCCCGACCACGCCACCCACCGGGCGCTCGGCACGATGCGGGCTAGGCTCGTGTGACCGCCGTCCGTCCGCAGGGAGCACACGTTGAGTACCGCTTTTGACCTGGCCGACCTGCGCGCCCGCGTGCAGGCGCAGATCGTCGACGAGCTGGCCCGCCAGCGGGGCGTTCTCACCGAACTCGGGCCCGACATGTGCCCGCTCGTGGACGAGATCGCCGCCCTCCTCGCAGGTGGCAAGCGGTTTCGGGCGGCATTCTGCTACTACGGGTACGCGGCAGGCGGCGGTCGTCACCTCGAGGCGATCCTGCGCTCCGCGACCGCGATGGAGTTGTTCCAGGCCGCGGCGCTCCTGCACGACGACGTCATGGACGACAGCGCGACCCGGCGCGGCCGGCCGACCGCGCACCGCAACCTCGCCGCCGAGCATGCCCGTTCGGCCTGGCGCGGCGACTCCGACCGGTTCGGGATCTCCGCGGCGATCCTGGCCGGGAACCTATGTCTGGTGTGGACCGACGAGATGGTCGCGGGCAGCGGGCTGCCCGCCGACGAACTCGCCCGCGCCCGCACGGTCTTCGACCGTATGCGCACCCAGCTGATGGGCGGGCAGTTCCTGGACATCCTCTCCGCCGCGCGCGGCTGGGACGCCCTGACCACACCGGAGCGGGTCGCGCAGGCGCGTCAGGTGGTGCGGTACAAGAGCGCGAAGTACAGCATCGAACAGCCTCTGCTCATCGGCGCGCACGCCGCAGGGGTGGACGCTGACGACGCCGCGAGGCTCTCGGCGTACGGGCTCGCGCTCGGGGAGGCGTTCCAGCTGCGCGACGACGTCCTGGGCGTGTTCGGCGACCCGCACGAGACCGGCAAGCCCGCCGGTGACGATCTACGGGAAGGCAAGCGGACCGTCCTGCTCGCGCTCGTGCTGGATCAGCTGAAGGAGGCCGACGCGCGCGCCCTGACCGATCGACTCGGCCGACTCGACCTGACGACCGCAGACATCGAGGAACTGCGCGCGATCATCCGCGGCTCGGGCGGACTGGAGCGCCACGAGGAACTCATCGATGAGTTGACCGCCACCGCGCGTGAGGCACTGGACTCCACCGGGCACCTCAGTGACGAGGGAAAAGCCGCCCTCGACGAACTGGTCGACGTGGCGACCGCCCGCACGAGCTGAGCCCGCCCGCGCGACCTCTGAGGCGACCCTGGAACCTCAATAGGCCAACTCCATGGCCCGGCGACGGACCTCGGTCTTGTGGCCGGCCAGGATCGCTCCCATCGGGCTGCCGCCCGTCAGCGTCTCATCGAGGGTGAACAGCCAGGTCAGCAGCTCGATGTCGGACATGCCGCCGTCCACGAGCACGGTGAACGTCCCTCGTAGCTCAGGCCGGGGGCCATCTGATGTCACGAACGACTCCGGGACGCACAGCACGCCTCGCTCGGTCCGCCGCACGGCGAGGATCTCCCGGTCCTTCAGCTGCTGTCGCACGACGTGGAGCCCCACGCCCTGCCGCTCGGCGACGCCCGGCAGGGTCAGCCAGCCGGGCACCACGGCCTCCAGCGCCTCGGCGTGCTCCGCCTCTCGCGCTATCTCCGGCGCCCCATCGTGCACTCCTTCGTGCACCCTCTCCCCTGCGACGGGGCGGGTCGGGGTCGGCTGCTGCTGAGGCGTGTCGTTCACCCGCACAGAATGCCACGACTGCTTCGGCGCGTCGCGCGCGCAATCCCTACGCGGCGGGGGCCTCTGGGTTACGTTCGAATGCGGCACATGTATCCCGTCGGCATCACCAGCCACACGCCTCCCACCCGAGGCGGCACGTCGCCCGTCGCGGACCTCGTCGCCTGGTCGCCGCGTCACCGGATGACCGCGCATAGCCATCGGGCGCGTTACCTGACGCGTCACGCGCCGACGACGCGCAGTCGTACGCCGAGAAAGGACGATCTCATCCGATGAGCCCCGTCACCTCGCCCCCCGCCCACGTCGCACCCCTGGCCTCGCCCGCATCTCGTCCGATCGCCCAGGCCGCCGGATGGAGCGCGTACGTCGTGCGCGCCGGCGACACCCTGTGGGACGTCGCCGGGCGTTTCGGCATGGACGTCGACGTTCTGGCGCGGGCCAACAGCCTCGACGCAACCACCACCCTGCACGTCGGCGACCGTCTGGCGGTCCCGACCAGCGGCGGCGCAGCCGGCGCGTCGAGCTCGCCGTCCGCCGACAGCTCTGGGTCGCACATGGTGCGCGCCGGGGACTCCCTCTGGGACATCGCCAGCGTCCGGGGGATCGACGTATCAGTCCTCCTCGTCGCTAACGGCCTCACGCCCACCTCCACCATCCTGCCGGGTCAGCGGCTCACGATCCCCGGCGGCGGCGCCACGGCGAGCGCTGGACGCCCGAGCGAAGACGGCACCTACGTGGTGCGCCCGGGTGACACCGTGTGGGACATCGCCGGCGCTGCCGGTCTAGACGTCCACGATCTCCTCGCCGCCAACGGACTGACCATCGACTCCACGGTGCTGCCGGGCAAGCGGCTCGTCGTGCCGGGCGGCCGGACTGCCGCGCGTACCGCCGCCAAGGCGGCCCGGACCGCCTCAGCGGACACCGGCGCCATCACGGTGACCGTCCGCGCCGGAGACAGCCTGTGGTCGATCGCGCAGCGATACGGGGTGTCCGTGACGTCCTTGGGCAAAGCGAACGGTATCGGCACGGACTCGCCGATCCGGCCCGGCGACCATCTCACCGTCGTGGGAAGCGTGGCCTCCAGCGCTGCCGCCCCATCCACCTCCGGTCGCCTCGCGGACGCCGCCGGTACGAATCTGAAGTACTTGAACAGCCAACCGAACCAATCGCGCACCGAGCTGCAGTCGATGATCTCCTCGACGGCGCGGCTCCACGGGGTTGACCCGTCTTTGGCCCTCGCGATCGCGTGGCAGGAGTCCCGTTGGACCCACAACGCGGTGTCTGAGGCCAACGCGATCGGGGTGATGCAGTGTCTTCCCTCGACCGCCCAGTGGGTGTCCGGCATGATCGGTCGACATCTCGACCTGCTCGAACCACAGGACAACGTCACCTGCGGGGTCGTCCTCCTACGCAGCCTCCTGCGCAGTGCCGACTCGGAATCGCAGGCGATCGCCGCCTACTATCAGGGGCTGTCCTCGATCCAGCAGCGCGGCATGTACCAGGACACGGTGGAGTACGTGGCCTCCGTCCTCGCCTACAAGTCCCGAATGTAGCCACGCGGTCGGCGCCCTCGCGACGCGCTGCGGATCGGAGCTGCGCGCGGCGTCGCAGGTGCCGACAGGTGGTGAACATAGACTGCCCCCGTGCAGGATTCCGCCGCGACTCAACTCGTCGATCGGGTGGTCGACGGGCGGTACCGGGTGCATCGGCACCTCGCGGACGGCGGGATGGCCACGGTCTTCGTTGCCCTGGACGAGCGACTGGACCGTCAGGTCGCGCTCAAGGTGATGAGGCCCGACCTGGCCCGGGACGCGACCTTCGTCGACCGTTTCCGCCAGGAAGCCCGCTCGGCGGCGCGACTCACCGACCCGCACGTGGTCGGGGTCTACGACCAGGGCCGTGATGGCGACCTGGTGTTCCTTGCGATGGAGTACGTCCAGGGCATCACGCTGCGCGACCGCCTCGCGGCCGGCGCGATGACCCCCCGGGAGGCGCTCGGCACGATGCAGTCGGTGTTGAGCGCTCTCGCCGCTGCGCACCGGGCCGGCATCATCCACCGCGACATGAAACCGGAGAATGTGCTGATCGCCGACGACGGCACCGTGAAGGTCGCCGACTTCGGGCTAGCTCGAGCGGTCACCACGAGCACGTCGAGCGCCCTGGGTGCGACGATGCTCGGGACGGTCGCGTATCTCGCGCCCGAGCAAGTGGAGCGGGGAGTCGCCGACGCGCGCAGCGACGTCTATGCGGCGGGCCTGATGCTGTCCGAGATGTTGACCGGGGTGCGCGCCGTCGAGGGCGATACGCCGATCCAGGTGGCGTACCAGCACGTCCACGGTGCGGTGCCCGCCCCCAGTGAACGCGTACCGACCCTGGCTCGTCAGCTCGACGCCCTCGTGGCGAGCGCCACGCATCGCGACCCCGATCAACGACCGCGCGACGCCAGCGCGTACGCCGACGACGTGGCCGCGGCGCTGGGCGAGTTGACCCCTCAGGAACTCGACGCAGCGCCCGCACCCGCGCGTGGGGCACCCGGCAACGTCACGACAGACCGCTTCGTCCGCCAGACCCGGCCCGTGCCGATCGTCACGCCAGACCCAGACCCTCAGGCGGCCCAGGCCGGATCCGAAACGGATATCGGCGAAACCGCGACAGCCGACCCCGCGGCGGTCGCACCGAGCCGCGAACCGGGCGACATCCCCGAGGAACCCCTCATGGACGTCGACTCCCCTGACGCGTCGCCGCGGGGCGGGGCGGCGAGCATCCTCCGCCCCATTCTCATCGGTGCCGCGGCCCTGCTGCTCATGATTGCCGGCGGGACGGGGTGGTACCTGTTCCTCGGCCCCGGCTCGGCCCGGCTGGTCCCCGTCGTCGCCGGACAGACCCAGGACGAGGCGAGCGCCGCGCTGGACTCCGTTGACCTGCGCGTCGCCGTAGCTCCGACCTTCTCCGAAGACGTTCCGTCCGGTCGGACCATCTCCACCGACCCCAGCGCGGGCCAGCAAGTCCGCCGCGACAGCACGGTGACGCTCGCCGTGAGTCGCGGCCCGGAGCGTTACGCCGTGCCC
The DNA here is from genome assembly GCA_040006675.1 of Dermatophilaceae bacterium. Lineage (GTDB taxonomy): Bacteria > Actinomycetota > Actinomycetes > Actinomycetales > Dermatophilaceae > Austwickia. The sequence goes on from JBDTWM010000024.1 coordinate 13,858, forward strand.
TCCGTCCTCGGGCGCCCCGTCGAGGACGCCAAGAAGGACATCGCCGACACCAAGCTGGCGCTCGGCGACGTCACCGAGACCTTCAGCGAGACGGTGTCGACCGGGTCGGTGATCTCGGTGTCGCCAATCGTGGGCAGCGCCCTCAAGCCCTCCTCACCGGTCGCGATCGTCGTGAGCAAGGGTCGCGAGCCATTCCCGGTAAAGGACTGGACCGGCAAGCCCCTGACCGACGCGCAGGCCGCGCTGAAGGACCAGGGCATCACGATCACCGTGCTGGACGAGCAGTACCATCGTGACGTGGCCCAGGGAGCGATCATCTCCCAGACGCCTTCCGAGGGCACGCTCTTCCGAGGCGATCGGCTCACCGTGACGGTGAGCCGCGGCCCCGAGATGATCACCGTCCCCCGCGTTCGGGGCGAGTCCGAGGGCAGCGCCAAGCAGACTTTGGAAGCGGCGGGCTTCTCCGTCCAGGTCTCCCGCATCGCCGGCGGCCTCTTCGGCACGGCCCACTCGACCGACCCGGCCGCCGGCACACCGGCACCCAAGGGTTCGACGATCACCCTGCGGGTCGTCTGACCCGATGAACCCGCACGACCCCTCCGCGCTATCCCCGCGTGCTGGGCGCGCGACTGTGCTGCTCATAATGGTGACCGCCGCCTGGGGCAGTTCGTTCTTCCTCATTCGCGACGTCGTCGCCACGGTGCCCGCCGCCGACTTCCTGGCCGTGCGGTTCTCCCTGGCCACGCTCGTCATGTGGGCGCTGCTCCACCGTCGCGTGGGGGCGCTGACCGCCGGTCAGGTCCGCGCGGGTATCGGCCTCGGCGGCGTGTACGGGCTGGCGCAGCTGCTGCAGACCGCCGGATTGGAACACACGAGCGCGACCCGCTCTGGATTCATCACCGGCATGTACGTCGTGATCACCCCCGCCTTGGGTGCGCTCGTCCTGCGCAGTCGGCTCCCTGTCGCCACCTGGGTGGCCGCGCTCGGCGCGCTCGCCGGGCTCGGCGTCCTCTCACTCGGGTCCATCGGCTGGGGCCTCGGGGAGACCCTCACCCTCGCGTCCGCCGCCATCTTCGCCGTCCACATCTTGTGGCTCGGGGCGGCGAGCGAGGAAGGTGCGACTCTCGGGCTCGCGGCGGTGCAGATCGCGGCCTGTACCGTCGTCTGCGCGATCGCCGCCGTCGCCGGCGGGGTCGTCACTCCGGGGACGGCCTTCGACTGGGCGGTTCTGATCTACCTTGCGCTCGTCTGCGGGGCCGCTGCGATGTGGGCGCAAACCTGGGCCCAGGCGCACCTGGCTCCGACCCGGGCGGCGATCGTCATGACGACGGAGCCGGTCTTCGCGGCCCTGTTCGCTGTCGGCGTCGGCGGCGAACTGATGACGTCGCGGGTCGCGGTCGGTGGAGGGCTGATCCTGGCGGCCATGTACCTGTCCGAACTCGGGCCGCGCACCCGCACCGCGACCGTGCCGGTCGAAGGGTTGCACCACGAGCCGGGTGGGTAGCCGCGTCAGTGGTCCTCGAGCATGTTGGCCACCACGAACGCCAGCTCCAAGCTCTGCTGATGGTTCAGTCGCGGGTCGCACACTGTGTCATAATGACTCGTCAGGTCCTCTTCGTGGAGGTCGACGATCGAACCACCGAGGCACTCGGTCACGTCGTTACCCGTCAGCTCGACGTGCAGTCCGCCCGGCCAGGTGCCCAGGGAGCGGTGCACCTCGAAAAAGCCACGCACCTCCTCGACGATGTCGTCGAAGCGCCGCGTCTTGAACCCGTTGTCGGACTCGAACGTGTTGCCGTGCATGGGGTCGCAGATCCAGGTGATGACCAGTCCCTCGTCGCGGGCTGCCTGGACGAGCGGCGGCAGCGCGTCCTGCACCTTCGAAGCCCCCATGCGGGCGATGACCGTGAGACGACCCGGCTCACGCTCCGGGTCGATGCGCTCGGCCAACCTCAGGAGGTCCTCGGGCGTCGCGGACGGGCCGAGCTTCACCCCGACGGGGTTGCGGACCCGGGCCAGGTAGTCGACGTGCGCACCGTCGGGGTCGCGGGTCCGCTCACCGGCCCAAAGGAAGTGCCCGCTCGTCGCGTACGGCAGCCCGGTGAGGCTGTCGATGCGCGTCAGCGGCTTCTCGTAATCCAGCAGCAACGCTTCGTGGCTGGACCACACGTCGACACGTCGCATCGCCTCGAAGTCGACGCCGCAGGCCGCCATGAACCGCATCGCCTTGTCGATGTCGTGGGCGAGACGCTCGTACCGCTTGTTGGTCGCCGTCTTGATGAACCCGCGATTCCAATCGTGCACGTGCCGCAGGTCCGCGAACCCACCTTGGGTGAACGCCCGGACGAGGTTCAGCGTGGCCGAACTCGCGTGGTAGGCCCGCACCATCCGATCAGGATCCGGCGTCCGGGCGCGCAGGGTGAACGCGTTGTCGTTGACCATGTCACCGCGGTACGACGGCAGGGTCGCGCCGTCGCGGGTTTCGCTGTCGCTGCTGCGTGGCTTCGCGTACTGGCCTGCGAGCCGGCCGAGCTTCACCACGGGGGTGCTCGCCCCGTAGGTCAGCACGGCGGCCATCTGCAGGATCGTCTTGACGCGATCGCGAATATTGTCCGCCGTGGCCGCCGCGAAGGTCTCCGCGCAGTCGCCTCCCATCAGCACGAACCCTTCGCCGACGGCAACCTCCGCCAGACGCGCTCGGAGGATGTCGCACTCGCCCGCGAACACCAGCGGCGGAAAGGTCGCCAGTGTCGAACGCGCCTGAGCCAGTCTGGCCTGGTCAGGCCAGCTGGGCTGCTGTTGAGCGGGAATGTCCGGCCACTCGAGAGGGGGGGTCTCCGTCACGCGCGTGAGCATAGCTCGCCGGGCAGACGGTCACGTGGGGGTCCGGATGGCGAACCCCAGCGCAGGTCAGGAGTCCTCTGGCCCCGTCGACGTGCGGTGTGCCGACTCCTGCCCCACGAGCGCCGCCGGAGCGTCGGCCGTCGCCGAGCGCTTCAGTGCCCGGTCACGTAGCTCCCCTGCCTTGACACTCGCGCCAGCTGCCTGCGCCTTGGCGCGCGCGATCGCCTCGTCGGCCTGAGCGCGGGTCCGCTCCGTCGCCCCCGCGACCTGCGCCTGGAACCGCCCGGTGGCTGCCGCCGCCTCGTCGCGAGCGCGATGCGTCGCGTCACCCGCCCGTTCCAGCGCCGCCGTGTACTCCGTCCTGGCCCGTTCGGCGTACTCGTCGGCCTGCGCCCGCGCCCGCGCCGCGGCCGAGACGGCCTCGGCTCGGGCCCGCGCCGTGGCTATCGCTGCCTCCGCCCTGGCCTTGGCCGCGGCAGCGTCCGCCTGCGCCCTGGCCGCCGCAAGCATGCGCTCGGCCCGCTCCGCGAGAATGCGCTTGCGATCGGCGGCGTACTCGTCGACGTACTCCTGCCCGGAGAGCCTCTGGATGCGTCGCATGAGGTCGTCCGTGATCTCACGCAGCACGACGTGGTCCTCTTCCTGCCCGGCGTAGCCCGACAGGTCCATGGGCTCGCCGATGCGGACGCCGACCTTGGTGATCGTCGGGATGACCTGGCCGGTGGGCTGCGCCTTGTCGGTGCCGATCATGGCGACGGGGATGATCGGCACGCCGGCCTGGAGCGCGAGACGTGCCGCCCCCGTCTTGCCGCGGTAGAGGCGCCCGTCGGGGGAGCGAGTTCCCTCGGGGTAGATGCCGAACAACTCGCCGCGACGGAGGATCTCCAGCCCGGTTGCCATGGCCGCCCAGCTCGCCGAGCCGCCCGAGCGGTCGATCGGCACCTGGCCGATCCCGCGGAAGAACGCCGCGGTCGCCTTACCCTTGACGCCCGTGCCCGTGAAGTACTCGGCCTTCGCGACGAAGGTGATGCGGCGGCGCAGCGCGAGCGGCAGAAAGAAGTGGTCCGAGAAGGAAAGATGGTTGCTCGCAAGCAGCGCGCCACCGCGAGCGGGGACGTTCTCCGCGCCCTCCGCGGCCGGTCGGAACAGCGCGAGCAGCACCGGCCCCACGACGGCCTTCGTCGCCCAATACAACATGACGCTCCTCCTGGTGACAGCCGACGGCCGGGTCGAGCACGCAAACTCTACGGCACCGCCGCTCCGTGATCCGGCGTCCTCGAGTCGGCCTCGAGGACGGCCCGCGCACCACCACGCGTCACCGATATCCGCTTCAGAGGGTTCCGTGGGATGATCGGGGCGATGACCAGGCACATGGGAGTCCCGACCCGCGGCGTACGGGGTGCGCCGTGACCCCCCCTGCGTGGGCCGACGACGGCCCGGATCGCGGGGATGTCCCGGAGCGTGACGACATCGACGCGGCCTTCGCCGCCATCGTCGCCAGTTGGGACTGCGGCGTCGAGCCGTCCCCACGCTCACCGTCGGGGGACACGAGCCTCGGGGCCGCCCCGGACGACGTCGCTCAACCGGCAGAACTGCCGCCCGCCCCACGCGAACCCCAGGGCCTGGTGTTCGACATCGCCCCTACGGCGTGGCGCGTTCACGTGCCCGCACCCGAAGATCCAGCCGAACCCGACGAGTTCGAGGAGCCCGATCCGCCGCTGCCCCGGTGGGATCCCCTGCTGTGGTGCGCGGTGGCGGGCGTGGTCCTCGGCCCCGTCCTGCTTGTCCTGCTCGTCCTGTTCCAGCCGTACGGCGGCAGGCTGCCGCTGTGGGTCGCGGGAGGGATGACGCTGGGCGCGTTCGGGATCCTCGTGTCCCGGCTGCCCGGCGCGCACGACGACGACGATGACGGCGCCAGGGTCTAGCTCGCGGGTCTAGCTCGCGGGTCTAGCTCGCGCCGATGTCGTCGCGCGCGAGGTGCGCGGCCCCGATCACACCCGCGTCGTTGCCCAGTTCGGCGGCGACGATGCTGGCCATCGGTCGGTAACCGCGGCCTGGAAGCCGCCGCCGGAACATCTCCCGGGCGGGCTCCAGCAGCAGCTCGCCGGCCGTGCTCACGCCGCCGCCGATGACGAACAGTCCCGGATCCAACGCCGCCGCCAGGTTCGCCAGCCCGACGCCGAGCCAGTGACCTATCTCCGTGAGCAGCTCGATCGCGGTGGAGTCACCCGCACGCGCGGCCTCGGTGACGAGCGGACCGGAGAGGCGCCCGCCTTCCCCGGTGACCCTCACCGCGAGGTCTCTCGCCATCGGCGAGCCCGAAGCGATCAAGGACTGCGCTTCCCGGACGAGTGCGTTCCCACTCGCGTACTGCTCCCAGCAGCCTCGGTTGCCACACTCGCAACGCTGCCCGTCGGGCACCACCTGCATGTGTCCGAACTCCCCCGCGAGGCCCCAGCGACCCCGCTCGATGCGCCCCTGGCGCAGGATCGCGCCACCGATCCCCGTGCCGAGGGTGATCATCACGAAGTCTTCTTCGCCGCGGGCGGCGCCGAAGCGCCATTCGGCCCAGGCCGCCGTGTTCGCGTCGTTGTCCACCGTCAACGGTAGGTCCAGGCGGGTTTGCAGCCGATGGCGCAAAGGTTCTTCACGCCATGACAGGTGCGGGGCGAACAGGACCGTGGCGCGGTCGCTGGACACCCACCCAGCGGCTCCGATCCCGACCGCGCGGATGCGGCAGCCGTCGGGCAGCCGTTCCCGCAACTGCTGGACGACCTCGATGATCGTGTCCTCCACGACGGCCGGCGCGGTAGACGAGCCAGGCGTCATCGCGCGGGCCCGGTCCAGGATCCGACCGTCCCGACTCACGACTGCTCCGGCGACCTTGGTCCCGCCGATGTCGATCCCCAACGTCACGTTCAATGCCCGTCACCGTCGATCTCGTCACCGTCGATCTCGTCACCGTCGATCCGCGAGCCCCTGCGACCGTCGCCGTCCGCCGGGCCGGGCGCGTCGTCGATCACGACGATGCGCTCGCGGTGCACCCGCCGGTACCGCTCTCGGGCAGGGACGTGGTGACCGGGGGGGCCCGTCGCGGCCGAGGGACCGCGCGCGGCCGGTTCCTGCAACATCGCCGCGGCCCAGCTGCCGCAGACGCCCGAGAAGGCCTCGAGGCCATCGCGGAGAAGCTCGGTGGCGGCCGACAGCAGTTCCGGCAGACCGGCGCTGTCGTCGTTCACCTGCCCCCGTTCCTCCTCGCCGTTCGGCCGACGGACGCGTCCCGCCCTGTCCCCGTCGTCGGCCGCCGCCTGCGCGGACGGAACACGTCGCCCTGTCAGGTCGGCGAGGGCCCGCGTCAGCAGTTCGGCTTCGCGCCGAACGCGGTCGACCGCTGGGATCTCCTCCGCTGGGTCCGCGTCGCCGCAGGTCTGCGGGGCGGCCGCAGAGGTCTGCGGGGCGGCCGCAGGGGTCTGCAGCGGGACCTCATGACGGTCAGCGTGACGGGTGGGCACCGGCCACGCTTCTCCCATCGGCACGAGGTCGAGGACGAGGTGTCGTCCGTCCAGCCGAGCCCGACGAAGTGCGCAGCGACGGGCGGCCGCCGGCATCGGCACAAGCGTAGTGCGACCGCCGGATCCGACGAGAACGTCATCGCCTCGGCGCTCCAGGTCCACGTCGGACGCCTGAAGCCAGGGCAGTCGGAGGCGCCATACGACGTGGTCGCCCTCGCGGCGGATGTCCTCACATCCGTTCTCCGGGTGCGCCGCGACGAGCTGTTCGCCGAGCGCGACCAGGTCCATCGTCGTGGGGTCGGTGATCCACGGTGACGGGCACACCAGCTCGAAGGGCGACCACCCGGCCGCATCGATCCCGCCCGGACGACACTGCGCGTGGGGAACAGCGGCGAGCGCTCCACCGCGTGTGCCGATGCCGGCGGTCTCGAGGGGGCGTGCGCCGGCGGCGACCAGCAGCCCCGGCCGTACGCCGCTGAGCAGGAGCCCTGGCGCGAGCCTGCGGACGGTCCGGGCCGCGACACGGGTGGGAGCACACACCACGTCGAGGCGGCTGCGGCGGGACCGCAGGACCTCGATCGAGGCCTCCGCGCGGTCGAGCGTGCTCGGCATCTGATCGCCCAGGGGGTGCAGGAAGCGGGTCAGCGTCGGCTGCGCACCCAGGCAGCGTCGCGCGGCCCATCCGACGCGCACGACCGCGTCAAGGAGCGCCGCCGCCCGCGCCAGGTGACCGGCGTCCACGACCAGGAGGTCCACGCCGAGGGCCGCGTGCCCCAGCGACTGGGCGACACGCACGATCTCGAACGAGGCGAGGTGCCGGATCTCCTCGATCGCCGCGCCGTCTCCGCCGAGCATCTCCACACCCTCGGCCAGCGCGCGGTCCACCCCTCCCCAGGATCCCGGGGAGGCCAGGTCGACGAGCTCGGGGATCCGGGCGGCGGGTCCCCGACCGGCCTTCGCCGCCTCGACCTGCGAAACGCGCAGGAGATCCGCGAGGCTCCCGTCATCATCGAGACACGCCAGGCGTACCCGTTCACCCTTCCGCGCCGCCGCGAGCGCGTGAGCTGCGGCCACGGTCGTCGCGCCTGATCCGCCGGGGCCGCTGACGAGCACGACGCGCGCGGATTCGCTCAACCCTCTACGCGCTTCTTGAGCCCGTCGAGCGCGCTGGCAATGATGGCTTTCTCCGCCTTCCGCTTGACGATGCCGGGCAGTGAGATGCGCGAGTCGATCGACAGCCGGTAGACGACGCGGGTGGCCGCGCCCTCCGCGCTGAGGGAGTACGAGCCGTCCATCGCGGTCAACGCCTGCCCGCGCACGAGATGCCACGACACGAGCCCGGAGCCGTCTTCGTCCAGATCCCATGCGTATTGCAGGACGTACGTGTCCTTGAGGATGCCCGCGTCCACCGTGAATTCCACCTGATCGGGCCACCCCGCCTCGTCCTCGGCCAGGATGCGTGCGGAGCGCATCTGGTCCGTCCACTCCGGGTATGCCTCGACATCCCCGATCGCGTCCGCCACCCCTCCGGCGCCGGCGTCGATCAGGATGCTCGACTCGGTGTAGTCGGCCATGCTCTCCTCCTGTGTGTCAGGGTGCGGCTGGCGCCGCGGGCTCACGGCGCACGTCGCGCGGCCGGTGTCGCCGAGACAGCACTGCGGACGGCCGTCGGACCCCTCCGGCACGGTATCGTCCCGCAGCGCCCTACGCGCGTCGCGTCCTGAGACCGAGCCCTGACATCCACCCCGGTGGGCGCACGTCCCGCCCCAGTCGTCGCAGCGAGGGCCCGAGTCGCTGATACTAACCTGACTCGTCGGTAGGCTTTCTCATGGAGTCCGCTCTCCACCCTGTCGCAACCTTCAGTCTCGAAACCCCCATATCGCTATCCGCCGTATCGCAGCTGGCCAGGAGGTCTCATGCGCGAGAAGTCGATCCCGCTCATCGCGGAGCCGAGCGAGTCGAGTCTCGCCACCGTCACCGCCCGCAATGCTCGTATCGCCCCGGACCACGTGGCGTTCGGGCGCCGCAGGCCGGGATCGGATGTGTGGCAGGACGTGACCTGTCGGGAGTTCGATCAGGAGGTTCGCGCGCTCGCGTCGGGCCTGCGAGCGGCGGGCATCGCGCCCGGCGACCGTGTCGCGATCATGAGTCGGACGCGGTACGAGTGGACGCTCGCCGACTTCGCCATCTGGGCCGCGGGCGCCGTCAGCGTCCCCATCTACGAGACCTCGTCGCCAGACCAGATGCGTTGGATCGCCGACGACTCGGCCGCCAGGGCGGTCATCGTCGAGCAGGAGCATCACTGCTCCGTCGTGGCCGAGGTCCGTGACCAACTCCCGGACCTGCAGCACGTGTGGTGTATCGAGGCCGGCGACCTCGAGAAGGTGGCGGACGTCGACGTCGACGACGCCGGGCTGGACGCGCTGCATGCGGGGATGTCGCGGGACGACCTAGCGACGATCATCTACACGTCGGGCACGACCGGGCGCCCCAAGGGCTGCGAGATCACCCACGGCAATTTCCTCTACCTGACCAGCAACATCGATGAGATCCTGCCTGAGATCACGCGCTCGCCCGGGGCTTCGCTGCTCTTGTTCCTGCCGCTGGCGCACGTGTTGGCGCGGCTCATCCAGGTGCTCGCCGTCGAAACCCGTATGCAGATCGGGCATGCCCCGGACGTGACGGCGCTGCTCCCCGACCTCGCGTCGTTCCGCCCGACCTTCTTCCTCGCGGTGCCGCGCGTCTTCGAAAAGGTCTACAACTCCATGGACGCCAAAGCGGCCGCGGAAGGCAAGGGGCACATTTTCCGCCTGGCGACCCGAACGGCGATCGCGTACAGCAGGTCTCTCGACGTGGGCGGACCGTCGCTCGGTGTGAAGCTGCAGCACAAGCTCTTCGATATTCTCGTGTACGGCAAGCTGCGGACCGCGCTCGGCGGCAACCTGGCGTATGCGGTGTCCGGCGGCGCACCGCTCGGCGCCCGGCTCGGACACTTTTATCGAGGCACCGGGCTGGTCATTCTCGAGGGTTACGGCCTGACCGAGACCACCGCGCCCACGAACGTGAACACGCCCGCCACCAACACGATTGGGACCGTCGGACTGCCCCTGCCCGGCACATCGACGCAGATCGCCGACGACGGCGAGCTTCTCGTGAAGGGCGTCGGGATATTCCGGGGATACCACAACAACCCCGAGGCGACCGCGGAGATATTCACCGAGGACGGTTATCTGCGCACCGGCGATCTCGGCACGCTGGACGACGCCGGCCGGCTCACGATCACGGGCCGCAAGAAGGAGATCATCGTCACCGCAAGCGGCAAGAATGTGGCGCCCGCACCGCTGGAGGACAGCATCCGGGCGCACCCGCTGGTATCCCAGTGCATCGTCGTCGGTGATCAGCGACCTTTCGTGGCGGCCCTGCTCACGCTCGACGCCGAGATGCTGCCCCTATGGGCGAAAGCGCATAACCGGGCGGGCCTCACCGTCGAAGAGGCGCGCGGCGACGATTTCGTCCGTGAGCACCTGCAGATGGCGATAGACCGCGCCAACCAGGGCGTCAGCCGCGCCGAGCAGATCCGCAAGTTCACGATCCTCGACGGCGACTTCACTGAGGAGTCGGGTCACTTGACCCCGTCCATGAAGGTCAAGCGCAACGTCGTCATGCACGACTGCACCGCGCAGATCGACGAGCTGTACGGCGCGACGCTGGACAGCGCCGGCCCACAGGAGTAGACGGGGGCCTACGGAGAAGACGGGCGGACGAGCAGCCGGGTCTGTCAGCTGGCGACGCCAGAGCCTCAGGAGTCGGCAGCCGCCCTCTGGGCAGGGTGTGCAGCGAGGTGGGCAAGTGAGCCGCGCCACGCGGTCACCAGGTCGCGTACGCTCCAGCCCGTGTCGCGGCGCAGGACGATCTCGAAGCGGGCCTGTCGCGTGAGCAGGCGAGTGACCTGCGGATCGGACGGACGGGGGCGGGCGAGGGTGACCAGGGTCGCGTCGCGGGCGCGTTCGGCGAGGACGCGGCACGCGCACCAAGCGGCGGCGTACGCCCACGCGACGTCCGTGCCCTCAAAATCTTCGTCTGTGGGAAGTGCGTCCGGCAGGCCGCCGGCGGCGATCCGTCGCAGGAGGGGCGCGGCGATCGCGGCGGCCGGCAGAGTGCTCGCGGCGTAGGCAACATATTCGCACAGGCCCTCATCGAGCCATCGCGGACTGATCCCGGACGTGTCGCGACGCAGTGCGAGATGGGCCAGCTCGTGCGTGAGCACCACGCGCCGCCCCTCTGGGACCAGCTCCCCCCACACGGTCGGGTGCAGCACGACCCGATCGCAGCCCGTGGCCTGGCCGCCGCGCACCGGGCCGACGGTGACCGCGGCCACACCGCCCTCGGCCACCCCCGAGGCGGCCGCGAACGCCGCGCCGTCCGGAGGGAGAAGCACCACGGGGCGCACCGGAGCGGTCTCGAGCGCCGCCGCCACCTCTTGCGCCGCGCCTTCGGCGAGCCGCGACGCCTCATCAAGGACGCTGGGTCTGCCGACCCCGACCAGGAGTCCCGCGCCACGGCGGACAGACACCCGGGGCCATTCCCACGGAGCTGCCGCGCCGCCGACACGGCGCATGCTCTTTACTCCTTCACGGGCCCACGCCTGGTCGATCCCGGCGGGCGACGCATCGAAGCCGCCGAAACGATAGGTCGTCCGGGCCCACACCCGGCCCGAGACGGCGCGCACTGCGTCATACCGCAGCTTCTGCACGCGGAGCGCCCGCATCGCAGCGAGCCCCGACCCGCCTGCCGAGGCCCACACAACGGGATCGGCGCGCGCGTACGCGTCGCTACGCTCGACCAGCCTCCGCCGCACCCAGTCCACCTCGTTGTGGCCGAGCGTGCCCGCCGCCGGCCAGGCGAGGGAGCAACAGGCGCCGGCCACACCGACCACTATCGCGCGGCGAGTGACCTCGCCCCGCGCACTGTCTCCGTGGCCCAGGTCGTGCTCGTCGTGCTCGTCGGAATCGTCGGACTCGTCAGGCACATCGTCATGGTAAGAGACGGGAGGACCATCATCGCGTTGCCGCGCGATCGGGGGCACGCAGGTGAAGCCAAGCCGCGGACCCTCTCCCCTCACACGGCGACGGGAGCAGCGTCGTCGACGCGGGCGACGAGAGCGGCCGCCTCGGTGGGATGCACCAGGCCCGCCGCCACAAACGCCGCCACCGCGCGTCGCTCCACCACATCCAGGGCCGCGATCGAACGCACGGACAGCACGGCCGGTACGAGCGTCGTGTGTTGGTGCAGAGTCAACAACACACCGACCGAACAGTCCTCGCAGGCAGCCCCGGCGACCGGGCAGGTCGCGCAGTCGATCAGCACCTCGTCCTCCTTCCCACGAGGCCCCACCGGTGGACGCCTCGTGCGTACGGCACGCTAGCCAGGCCTACCGACACAGGTGTGACCTGTGGTTCCCGCAGTGGTAGAGCTCGCTGCGGCGCGCCGCAGAGCGTTGTCGGACGTCGCACCTACGGTCAATGACATGGAGGCGACATCTCGCGACACGACGGTCGACGCCCCTGCGGCCGTCGGACAGTCGCCGCGACGTCACGGTCGGCGTCGCGCCGTCCAAGGCACCTTCGACGAGCTGGGCACGCCGCTGTCCGAGGTGACGTTCGTCGTCGTCGACCTCGAAACAACCGGCGGCAGCCCGACCCACTGCGCCATCACCGAGATCGGCGCGGTCAGGGTGCGGGGCGGCCAGGTGCTCGGCGAGTTTCAGACACTGGTCAATCCCGGTGAACCCATTCCCGCGTTCATCCAGGTGCTCACCGGCATTACCGACGCCATGGTCTCCTGCGCGCCGCGCCTTTCCGTCGCGCTGCCGGCGTTCCTGGAGTTCGCGGATGACGCCGTGCTCGTCGCGCACAACGCTCCCTTCGACGTCGGCTTCCTGCGCGCCGGGGCCGCCCGGTTGGGGTTGGGCTGGAGGGGGCCGAAGGTGCTGGACACCGTCCAGCTGGCCCGCCAGCTGGTCACACGAGACGAGGCGCCCAACCGCAAGCTCGCCACGCTCGCCGGGCTCTTCGGTGCGCAACAGACGCCCGACCACCGCGCGTTGCATGACGCGCGCGCCACCGTTGACGTGCTCCACGCGTTGATCGGTCGCGTCGGCAACCTCGGCGTGGCGACCCTGGATGAGCTGCTGAGCTTCAACACCCGCGTCTCCCCCGCGCAGCGGCGCAAGCGCCATCTCGCCGAGCACCTGCCATCGGCACCGGGGGTCTACCTGTTCAAGGACGCCCACGACCGGGTGCTCTACGTGGGGACCTCCCGAGACGTTCGTCGCCGGGTGCGTACGTACTTCACGGCCTCCGAACACCGCACGCGCATGGGTCAGATGGTCGCCCTCGCGCAGTCGGTGACGGCGGTCGTGTGCGTCACGCCGCTGGAGGCACAGGTGCGAGAGCTTCGCCTCATCGCCGAACACGATCCGCGATTCAACCGGCGTTCCCGGCGGCCGGGTTCGCGGCCCTGGATCAAGCTCACCGCCGAGCCGTTCCCCCGACTGGCGATCGTGCGATCCATCCGCGCGGACGGCGCCACCTACGCCGGCCCTTTTCCGGGCCGACAAGCCGCGGAGCTCGCGGTCGCGGCCCTGCACGAAGCCCTGCCTCTGCGGCGATGCACGACCTCGATCCGGCGCACACCCGGGCCTGCCTGCGCTCTCGCCGAGATGGGCCGTTGCGGGGCACCATGCGCCCACCGCCAATCCCGTGAGGAGTACGCGCGGGTGGCCGGACAGGCCGCTCTTTTCCTCGCCGGCGACGGGCGCGGCGTGGTGAGCGCTCTTGGACAACGGCTGTCCTCTCTCGCCTCCTCGGAGCGGTACGAGGAGGCGGCGATCACCCGGGACCGGCTGCTCGCGCTGATCCGTGGCGCCGCACGGAGCCAGCGGATAGCGCCGCTCGCAGCGATCCCCGAGCTCATCGCCGCCCGGCGTGAGCCGATCGGCGGTTGGGAAATCGTCTGTGTGCGGCACGGACGTCTGGCGGGTTGCACGCTGACCCCGCGGGGAGCCGACCCGATGCCGCACATCGCCACGTTGCGGCTGACGGCCGAAGTGGTGACATCAGAGATCCTCCCGGCCCCTGCCGCCACCTGTGAGGAGACGGAGCTGATCGCCGCGTGGCTGGAGCGCGACGAGGTGCGATTGGTCCACGTCGACGGCGAATGGTCCTCACCGGCATACGGCGCGAGAGGGACTCGCGCCCGACTGGAGTCGGGGGCTCGAACCGACACGATGGCCGACGCTGCCCTGCTAGCCATGCAGCGAGGCGCTGTCACGGACACCGCCGATCGCTTGCGACTCGTGCACGACCGCCCGGTCCATGCGGGCGTCTAGAGTGGCCAGGGTGATCACCGCCATCGTGCTCATCAACGCCGACGTCGACCGCATCCCCGAGGTGGCCCAGGCCATCGCCGAGATCGACGGAGTCCGTGACGTCTACTCCGTGACCGGCGACTGCGACCTCATCGCTATCGTCAAGGTGTACCAGCACGACGACTTCGCTGAGGTGATCGCGGATCGTCTCAACAAGACCTCTGGGGTCCGAAGCACGCAGACGCACATCGCCTTCCGCCAATACAGCCGGTCCGAACAAGAGGCGGCGTTCAGCATCGGCCTCGACTAAGCGCTGTGGGCGGCCTGACCGTGGGCGCCGATTGCGGGGGCCGGACCGCACTCGCAAGAATCGTGGGTGATCGAGCATCGGTCGCGGACCC
>JBDTWM010000025.1:0-26623 GCA_040006675.1 Dermatophilaceae bacterium
CACCGTGATGAAACCCGATCACGGTGTGCGTCGTAGCGGATGCCGCGCTCTCAGCTGCCCGCCCGAGCCCGAGGTGATGAGGAACTCTCGCCCACCCGCCCTCCGTGAGTCCGGGCGACGACCTAATTGCCGAACATGTCCGGGTCCGGGCCGGTGCGCCTGCCCCGGTCGAGGCCGTCGAGGCGCGCCATCTGCGTCGGGGTCAGCTCGACGTCGAACACCGCGAAGTTCTGCGCGATGCGCGAGGGAGTCACCGACTTCGGGATCGCGACACGTCCGTGCTGTAGGTGCCAACGCAAGATGACCTGCGCTGGGGTGCGGCCCACCTCGTCGGCGATCGCCCGGATCGTGCCGTCGAAAAGCAGGGCCCCGCCGCGCCCCAACGGCCCCCACGCCTCCGTCACGACGCCGTGCCCGTCCTGGAAAGCGCGCAGCCGCCGTTGCGTCAGGTAGGGGTGTAGCTCGACCTGATTGATCGAGGGCGCGACCCCGGTCTCGTCGATCAGGCGCTGGAGGTGCTCCGGGTTGAAGTTGCACACGCCCACGGCTCGCACCGCCCCGGACCGCGCCAGGTCGAGCAGCGCACGCCACGACTCGACGTACAAGCCCTTGGCGGGGCACGGCCAGTGCAACAGCAACAGATCCACATACTCCTGGCGCAGCCTGGACAGCGAGTCCTCGTAGGAGCGCATGACCTTGTCGTAGCCCTGCGCGTCGTTCCACACCTTCGTCGTCAGAAAGATCTCCGAGCGCGGCACATCGCTGCGGGCCAGCGCGTCGCCCACCCCCACCTCGTTGCGGTAGATCGTCGCCGTGTCGATCGACCGGTAGCCGACGCAGAGCGCCTCGCTCACCACCTCGCAGGCCATCGCGTCGGGCACCTCGAACACCCCGAAGCCGAGTCGGGGCATCGCCACGGGCCCGCGCGGGGAGCGCAGCGCCACGGTCGCGTCGGGTCGCAGGTCGAGATCGGGAGCCGTCATCGTGGTCATACGCCGACTGTAGAGCGGTTCACCGACACTGACCGCGCTGTGGTCGTGCTCACCCCGAAGACCAGCGACTCTGGCCGCCACGCCCACGGCGCGACGACTAGGCTCCCCGTCATGGCCATCCGTTCCGTCCTGATCGCAAACCGCGGCGAGATCGCCGTCCGCATTGCCCGCGCGTGCAAGGACTCCGGCATCACGTCCGTCGCCGTGTACGCCGACCCCGACCGCGACGCGTTGCACGTCAAGGTGGCCGACGTGGCGTACGCCCTGGGCGGCTCCACCCCCGGCGAGAGCTACCTCGCGCAGGACAAGCTGCTCGCGATCGCCAAGGAAGCCGGCGCCGACGCGGTGCACCCCGGCTACGGTTTCCTCGCCGAGAACGCCTCGTTCGCCCAGGCCGTGATCGACGCGGGCCTGACGTGGATCGGCCCGTCCCCGGCAGCCATCGACTCCCTCGGCGACAAGGTCAAGGCACGCCACATCGCCACCCGCGCGAACGCGCCACTCGTGCCCGGCACGAAGGACCCCGCCAAGGGCCCCGACGAGATCGTCGAATTCGCCAAGGAAAACGGCGTGCCGGTCGCGATCAAGGCCGCGTACGGCGGTGGGGGGCGCGGCCTGAAGGTCGCTCGCACCATCGAGGAGATTCCCGAGCTCTTCGAATCCGCGGTGCGTGAGGCGGTCACCGCGTTCGGTCGCGGCGAGTGCTTCGTCGAGCGGTTCCTCGATAAGCCGCGCCACGTCGAGACGCAGTGCCTCGCCGACGCGCACGGCAACGTCGTGGTGGTGTCGACCCGCGACTGCTCTTTGCAGCGCCGCCACCAGAAGCTGGTCGAGGAGGCTCCTGCGCCATTCCTCACCGACGCGCAGAACGCCGAGCTGATCCGCGCGTCGAAGGCGATCCTCAAGGAAGCCAACTACGTGGGTGCCGGTACCTGCGAGTACCTGGTGAGCCAGGACGGCCTGATCAGCTTCCTCGAGGTGAACACCCGCCTGCAGGTGGAGCACCCCGTCACCGAGGAGGTCTCCGGCATCGACCTGGTCCGCGAGCAGTTGCGCATCGCGAACGGCGAACCTCTGGGCTACGACGATCCGCCGTTGCGCGGGCACTCCTTCGAGTTCCGCATCAACGGCGAGGACCCGGGCCGCAACTTCTTGCCCGCACCCGGCACGGTCATGACGTTCCGGCCGCCGAGCGGTCCGGGCGTCCGGCTCGATTCCGGCGTTGAACAGGGAGACGTGATCTCCGGCCAGTTCGACTCGATGCTGGCCAAACTGATCGTCACCGGCCGCGACCGTCAGCAGGCGCTGGAGCGCGCACGCCGCGCGCTCGCCGAGTTCGAGATCGAGGGCATGCCGACCGCGTTGACCTTCCACCGCGTCGTCGTCGATGACCCGGCATACGCGCCGCAGGATCCCGACCAGCCGTTCTCTGTCTATACGACATGGATGGAGACCGAGTTCGTCAACAAGATCGAGCCCTATTCGGGCCCGACGGCGGAGGCAGCGGACCCGGAGGACGAGCGGCAGAAGGTCGTTGTCGAGGTCGGCGGAAAGCGCCTCGAAGTGTCCCTCCCCGGCTCCCTGTCAGCCGGGTCGGGCGGAGGCGGTGGCGGCGCTTCCGTCGGCACCGGACGCCGCAAGGCGCCCCGGCGCTCGGGCGTGGGCGCCAAGGGCGGCGCGAAGGCGTCGGGCGACAGCCTCACCGCCCCCATGCAGGGCACGATCGTCAAGATCGCCGTCGACGACGGCGCAACGGTGAACGAGGGTGACCTCATCGTCGTGCTCGAAGCCATGAAGATGGAGCAGCCACTCAACGCGCACAAGGCCGGCGTCATCACCGGTCTTACCGCCGGCGTCGGCGAGACCGTCACCAGCGGCACGGTGCTTTGCGACATCAAGGACGCCGAGTAGCCCCTCGCCGCACCACGCAGGACGGCCGCCCGCACACCTCGTACGAGGGCGGGCGGCCGTCCTGCGCGCGGCGTACGTGGTCTGGTGGCAGGCCTCGCAGAATGCGCACGACCTTGAGCTCGTCCTCGACGCGGTCCTTCTCATCGACGGGCTTCGACCCCGCGGGGCGCAAGGGGACACGGGGCGGGACAATGGTGCCACCTGGTCTTCTTCCGTCCGGAAGCCGACCCCGCAACGCGCCGCGCTCGGACCGAGAGGATCCCATGTCGACCTTCCGGCTCGGCGGCCCGCGTCGCCATGGACCGTCCACGACCCGGCTGCGCGCTCTCGCGGCGAACGCGTCTCCGGTCCTGGACCGCACGCTCGGGACAGGACGTGGCCGCCGGATCGTCGATGAGACGGCACGCCGCCTGGGGTTGCGTACCGATTCCGCCCCGGACGTCACAGGGTGGTCCGCACCGGAGTACCTCGCCCTGCGCGCGAGCCCACCCGGCGCCGACCCGCCGCCACGCCGCGAAGGGTCGGCGACCGCGGCACTCGCCAACCGTCTGGCCGGAGAGCTGCCGACCGAAGCCGTCGTGCTTGCACGGGCGATCACCGACGTCGCCCCGGTGGCCGGCCGACCGGTGGGCGCGACGATGCACGACATCCTCGACCGATACCTCGCCGAGTCCCTGCTCGCGTATGACGCTCACGCCGCGGGGGCGGTGCGCGCCCGGTCCGCGGACCTGCTCCTCGGCCAACTGGAGACCCTCTTCGAAGCGGCGGAACGCGTGCATCGAGCCGAGGCCGAGCACAGCTCGCGCGAGCTGCAGATCCAGGAGCGCTTCCTGGCCGAGCGCTTCCGGGAGCCCACGGAGAGCGCGCTGACGCTGCCCGACGGGCAGCCGACAGGCCGACCCTTGACGCCTCACACGACCGAGGCCGTGCACTCCCGCACGACCCGCAGCACGCAGCGGCTGCCCTCCTCGTTGTCTGGGCGCACACACCTGGAACCTGACCGGGACAGCGCGGCCCTCCTGATCCCCGCCGGATCGAAGCGCAGCCGCCTGTCCACGCGGTTGGCGCTCCCCAAAGGGCAGTCGGCTCGTCTCGGTGCGGTTGTCGAGTACCAGAGCGGCGCGGTCGTCTTCCGCCACGTCGTCAACCGTCGGTGGCTGAGGCCACGACAGGTCACGGGGTTCCGCGCGCCCCAGGCCAACTTGACGCTCGTGGTCGACGTCACCGCGGTGCGCCGGGTGCTGGTCTACTGCTGGAGCCCCGCCGTCGCGGAGCCGCGCCCGACCACCCTGTTCGCCAGCGACGGAGGAAGTCGTCGGGTCACGCTGTCGACGCTGCTGGCACAGGAGCCTCGCGCGTCGGTGACGGCCATCGCGAGCGCCTACGCCACCGCGTCAGGTGTCGTGTTGCGCAACGAGTCGACGCTGTATCCCAACCTCCGGGCGGCCTGTGAGGCGTACGGGTACGACCGCACCGCCTGGCTGGATGTCGACACGCCGGTGGTCTGAGTCACGTATGACGTCTCCGCGCCGCTACGCGGACACGTCAGACAGCGCGGGTGCGCAGACGCCGGGCCGCCTCGGCCAGCGAGCCTGACAGGGATGGGTAGACCGTGATCGTCGCCGCGACCTGGTCGACCGTGAGGCGCTGCCCGACCGCGAGCGCGACAGGGAAGATCAGCTCCGACGCTCGGGGCGCGACGACCACCCCGCCGACCACCTGGTTGCCACCCCCGTGGGCGAAGAGCTTCACGAACCCCACCCCCAGGTTGTCCATCTTGGCCCGCGGGTTCGTGGTCAGCGACATCGTGACGGATCGGATGTCGTCGCGCTCGTCAGCCTCCCGCTGGGAGATACCGACCGTCGCGATCTCCGGATCGGTGAAGATCGTGGACGCGACCCCGCGGATGTCGAGCGGGGTCACCGCCTCGCCGAGTGCGTGCGCGACAGCGATGCGGCCCTGGGCGGCGGCCACGCTCGCGAGAGGCAGAACGCCGGTGCAATCGCCGGCCGCGTAGACGCCCCGAACGCTCGTGCGTGACACGCGGTCGACGTGGACGTGCCCGCGATCGGACAGCTCCACACCGGCTTCCACCAGGTCCAACCCGTCGGTCCGCGGGGTCGACCCGACCGCCAGCAGGGCATGCGAACCGGTCACGGTCCGTCCATCCTCCAGCTCGACGACGACGACGTCACCCTGACGTCGTACGCTCGCCATCCGTGACCGGTTGAGCACGACCATCCCGCGCTCGCGGAAGACGTCCTCGATGACCTGGGCCGCATCCTGGTCCTCCCCCGGCAGCACGAGGTCGCGCGAGGAGACGAGGGTCACGGGAGCGCCCATCCCCAAGTACGCCTGCGCCAGTTCTGCTCCGGTGACGCCGGATCCGACGACGATCAGGTGCTCGGGCAGCTTGGCCAGACTCCAGGTCTGCTGCCACGTGAGGATGCGTTCCCCATCAGGCACGGCCGTGCCCATCACCCGCGGCGACGCGCCGGTCGCGATCAGGATCATGTCCGCGTCGAGGCTCACCTCACCCGCATCGGTCTGGGCGAGCACGCGCGACGGCCCCGCCAGACGCCCCCAGCCGACGATCACGCGCACCCCACGCTCCTGAAGGCCGGCGTGGATGTCGCGGCTCTGCTGTGCCGCCAACTCCACGATGCGCGCGTTCACGTCGGCGATGCGAGGGCCGGGGCGGTCGGGGGTGGCCCAGTCGACGCCCATCTGAGTGGCTTGCCCGACGCGGCCGACGTAGACGGCCGTCGAGGCCAACGCCTTGCTGGGCACGCAGTCGGTGAGGACGCAGGCTCCGCCGAGGCCCTCGGCGTCGACGATCGTGACCTGGGCGCCCAGGGCGGAAGCGACGAGCGCGGCCTCGTACCCGCCGGGGCCGCCGCCGAGGATCACCACGGATTGCGTGCGCATGTTCACGACCCCATCCAACCAGGCCCGTCCAATCAGGCTCGCCCACCGAGGCCTGTCCGACCAGGCCTGTCCGACCAGGCCTGTCCGACCAAGCCTGTCTGAACAGGCAGGCGGGCCTAGCGGGCCCAACGGGCCGGCGAATCCGGGGTACGGGCCTACCCTTGCCGCATGACGTCACCATCTGGCCCGGGACCCGGTCCGCACGAGGGTGAAGCGTTTGAGCTCGCCCGGCGCGCAGCGGTGGTGATCGCCGAGCGTACGGGGGTGCCGCGCCACGACGTCGCGCTCGTCCTGGGCTCCGGGTGGGCGGCCACCACCGACCACCTCGCTGAGGCGGCCATCGAGATCGACCACGCCGACCTTCCGGGATTCGCGCCCGCCGCCGTGCCCGGACATCGCGCCACGGTCCGCTCGATCGCGCTGCGGGACACCCACGCCTTCCTCACCGGGCGACACGCCCTGGTCTTCGGGACACGCACCCATTATTTCGAGGGCCGAGGCGTGCGCGCCGTGGCGCACCCGGTTCGCACCGCGGCCGCCGCGGGTTGCGCGGTCGTGGTCCTCACCAACGGCTGCGGCGGCCTGCGGCCCGAATGGCCGGTCGGCACACCCGTACTCATCAGCGACCATCTCAACCTGACCGGCGCGTCACCGTTGGAGGGCGCGACCTTCGTGGACCTCACCGATCTCTACTCGGCCCGCCTGCGCGCCCTGGCCCGCGAGGTCGACCCGGGCCTGGACGAGGGTGTGTACGTGCAGTTCCCCGGCCCTCACTACGAGACCCCCGCCGAGATTCGCATGGCTCGCACCCTCGGCGGTGACCTCGTCGGCATGTCGACCGCGCTGGACGCGATCGCCGCCCGTCACGTGGGGCTGGAAGTGCTCGGCCTCAGCCTGGTCACCAATCTCGCGGCCGGACTCGGTGGGCCCCTGGCCCACGACGACGTCGTCGCCGCCGGTCAGGCTGCCTCGGATCGATGCGCGCGCCTACTCGCCGGCATCACCGCACGCCTGTGAACGTCGACCCAGACGCGGGCCACGTCACTGCCGACCTGATCCCGAGGGCCCGCGCGTGGGCGCTGGACGACCCGGACCCGATGACGCGAGATGAGATGCTCGCCCTCGTCGCATCCGCCGAGCGAGCCGACCCACTGGCGCTGGCGGACCTCGCTGACCGATGCTCGGGTCTGCTCGCCTTCGGCACCGCCGGGTTGCGCGCACCGCTCGGCGCCGGGCCGCACCGCATGAACTCCGCGGTCGTCGTGCGGGCGGCAGCCGGCCTCATGGGATACCTGCAAGACACCCGTGACATCGTCGAGCCGAGGGTCGTCGTGGGGTTCGACGCACGCCGCGGCTCGGCCCGCTTCGCCCACGACACGGTGGCCGTGGTCGAGGGGGCCGGAGGCCACGCCCTGCTGCTCCCGTGCCCCACACCGACGCCCGTGCTCGCCTGGGCGATCCGCGCCGTGCACGCCGACGCGGGGGTCATGGTGACAGCCAGTCACAATCCGGCCGCCGATAATGGGTACAAGGTCTATCTGGGCGACGGGCGTCAGATCGTGCCGCCCGCGGACGGTGCGATTCGCGCCAGGCTGGAAGCGATCCGTTCCGTTCGCGACGTTCCGCTCGCCGACACGGGTTGGGAGACGCTCGACCCGACGGTATTGGACAGGTACGTACGTGAGGTTGCCGCGTCGGCAGGCGACGGCCCGCCCGTGCGGGTGGCCTACACCGCCCTCCACGGAGTCGGCGCCACGACGTTGCGGGCGGTCTTCGCCGCCGCCGGGCTACCCGCGCCCATCCCAGTCCCGGAGCAGGACGCGCCGGACCCTGCTTTCCCCACGGTGCCGTTCCCGAACCCCGAGGAACCCGGCGTGACCGACCTCCTCCTCGACCTCGCCCGCCGCGAGGAACCCGGTCTTGCGGTGGCGCTCGACCCGGATGCCGACCGCTGCGCCGTCGCCGTGGCCGACCCCGCCGCAGGGACCTCCCTCGATCCCCGTGGTTGGCGGATGCTCACCGGTGATGAGCTGGGCGGGTTGCTGGCGTGGGACATCGCGCGCCGCGAGACCGCACCGCACCAACTCATGGGTGATAGCACGTTCGCCCGTTCGGTCGTGTCCAGCCGTTTGATCGACGCGATCGCCCGCGCGGCCGGACGACCCTGTGTGGAAACGCTCACCGGTTTCAAGTGGATCGCCCGGGCGCCGCGCCTGCGGTACGGCTACGAGGAAGCCATCGGGTACTGCGTGGCACCCCACGTGGTGGCCGACAAGGACGGCGTCGCGACGGCGCTGGTGGCCGCGCGTCTCGTGGGCCGGCTCACCGCCGAGGGCCGCACCGTGCCCGACGTCCTCGACGAGCTTGCCCTCGCACACGGCATCCACGCGACCGCCGCGTTCTCCCTCCGGGTGGACGACCCCGCATTCATCGGCGCTGTCATGGGCCGCCTGCGCGCCGACGCCCCCAGCCGCACGCTCCTGGCGGGAATCCCGGTCGAGCGCATCGACGATATGGCCGCGCCGCTTCCCGGACGTTTGCCGCCCACGGACGGCGTGCGCTACGTGCTCGTCGACGCCTCCCGCGTCATCGTCCGGCCCAGCGGCACCGAGCCGACGCTCAAGGTCTATCTGGAGGTGATCGTCGCGGCGCCGGCGGTGGCCGACCGCTTGCCGACAGCGCGCGCCGAGGCAGCGCGGCGACTACGCGCCCTGCGCGCCGCCATGAAGGATCTCACCCACCTGCCGTAAGCCACTCGGGCCACCCACTCGGGCCACGTCACTCGGGCCCAGAGTCCACGCTGGAACCTCGCCGGGCAGAACCGCGAGACCCCTGGTCGTCATGGTCGGTCGCCGCCGCGTCCTCGTCCGGCGTGTCATCCGTACCCCCCGCGTGTCCGCGCCGGCGCGATCCGGCCGCACCTGGCGTGAAGGCGCCCAGGAACACGTTGGTCAGGGCGCTGTTCATAGGCCCGAACCAGTCCTTCATCATCGTGGTCGGCGAGAGCTGGTTTATCGAGGACATCATCTGACGCTGCAGCTCGTCCATGACGGCGGTCTGCATCGGTTCCAGATCCGGCAGGCCGAAGAATGCCCGCATCTCCTGTGGCGTGCAGTCAACGCCGACGTTGATCTTCATGGGCACCCCTCGCGGTCGATCGCGGGCCAGTTCCCGTGCTCCAACAGTACTGGCCGCCAACCGTGGCGCCACCGCTGCGCGCTCCCGGCGCGTGCCCCGCCCGCACGCTGGAGCGCGAACGCGCCGCACCCGCTGGGGCATGATGGAGCGGGGACACGACGGGGAGGAACTTATGTCCGACGATCGGCGGGCCGACGCCAACGGCGCCTCGCGGGACGCGGGCACCTGGATCGCCCCCACGCCACCCGCCGAACCGGGGGGCGCGCCACGTCTGGGAGCACCGGACGTGGATCCCGCACACGACGGGCGCTTCGGGCCGGGGCCTCTCGCGGCGGACCTTACCCCGCCGGGCGCACCGCGGCGGGCCTCGGCGGAGGCGTCGAAGGCAGCCTTCCCGGTTCCCACGTTCCGACCTGGCGTCGTCACGCTGCGCCCGATGACGATCCCCGACATGGTCGACGGAGCGGTCCGCGCGATGCGGCGACGGCCCGCCGTGTTCCTCGGCGTCGGCGGCGCCGTCGTCGCGGCCTCGACCGTCGTGCGCACGCTGATCGACGCGGGGATCGGGACGACACTGATCGACCAGGATGGCGTCCCCACCGCCACCCTCACGCCCAGCATCGCGGTCCTCCCGGTCGTCGCGGCGCTGCTTGCGGGACTCCTGGCGGTCCCCACCGGACAGGCCGTGCTCGGCCGCCCCCTGGACACGGCAAGCCTGCGGCGACAGCTCCGCGGACGCCTCGCGCCTCTGGCCGCCTACCTCGCCCTGGTAGCCCTGGCCTGCGCGCTGCCGGTCACGATCGTCTGGTGGGGATGGGGGGGCCGCGCCGCACACGGTGAGGACCTGGCATTCGCGCTCGGCGGACTCGCGATGGCTGCCGAGCTGGCGAGGGTGCCGTTCGTCGCGGTACCTGCGGCGATCGTGCTGGAACGGCAGGGCCCTTGGGCGGCAGTGCGCCGCTCGTGGATGCTGGTCCGCGGCTCGTACTTTCGAGCTCTTTGGGTGGGCCTGCTCGGCCGACTACTCACCGTGCTCGTCCAGGTCGCGCTCGTGGTGCCGCTGCTCCTTCTCAGCGGCGTCGCGTCCGCCGTCACCGGGGCGAGCGCGCAGACGGTAGCGCAGGTGGCCGCGATCACCGCCCTGTACGGGATGGTCACCGCCTGCCTGACCATGCCGTACGAGGCCACTCTGCGCGCCGTGCTCTACGTCGACCTGCGCTCGCGCGCCGAAGGCTGGGACGTCAGCCTGGTTCGGGCCGGTCACCGGGTGAGCCCTCCGTGATCCTGTGGGTGGCCTGGGACGATCCCCTGCGCCCGGATCCCGATCAAGCGCGGTCCTGGGCAGAGCAGGAGCTGACCGGGCCGGGATACGGCCGCCCCGCGATCGAGCGCTTCCTGTCGTGGCTCGGCGACCTGCTGAGCAGCTTCTTCTCCCCCGCATCTACGACGTCCGGCGGGATCGGTCTGCCGTCGCTGCCCGCTGCCGTGCTCGCCGTCGTTCTCGCCGCACTCGCGGTCCTGATCATCCTCCGCGTGCGGCGGGAGCCGAGGAGTATCGGCGCGGCGCGCCTCGCGCGGGAGCCCGGACCGCCGCGGGTGTTCGGCGCCGACATGCTTGCCGCCGAAGAGTACCGGCGCCGCGCGCGCGCCGCGCTGCAGGCCGGGGACGCGGCGGTCGCGGCGCTCGACGCGTTCCGCGCGGGCGCGGCCCAGACGGTGGAACGGAGCGTGGTCGCCGACGCCCCGGACCGGACGGCCGGCGAGTTCGCCGCGGCGATGGCCGGCGGATTCCCCCAGGTTGCGGGGGCGGCCCGGTCCGCGGCGCGCACGTTCGACGAGGTGCGGTACGGCGGCCTCGTTCCAGATCTCGCCGCGGCGCGCGCCGTCCTCGACCTCGACGAGCAGATGCGCCGCCTGACGCCCGAGCCGGTCCACCCCACATCGCTACCGAGACCGTTAGCGGTCCCCCGATGAGGGCCGGCGCGCGTCACGGGGGCGCCGTCGCGGTGGTGTTCGTCGTGCTCGCGTTGAGCCTGGCCGCTCTCTTCTCGGCGTACTGGGTCGGCGACCAGGTGAGTCCCTCCCAGACCGACCCGTCCTCGCGCGAACCGGGCGGGGCCGCGGCCGTCGCGAACCTGCTGACCCGACACGGTGGCGTCGAGGTGCGCTCGGTGCGGCGGTCGAACGAGCTGGAGCAGGTCGAGACCGGCGGCACCCTGGTGGTGGTACCGGGCCCCGCCCTCACCGAGCAGGCGCGGGCCCGGCTCGCCGAGGCCGCCGACCGCGCGGGTCGAGTCGTGCTGATCCGCCCCGAGCCCGAGGTTCTGTCCGCGCTGGCGCCGTCCGTGCGCCCTGTCGCGTCGGTCGACGGCGTGCTGCGAGCCCAGTGCGACTCGTCCGATGCGGATTGGGCGGACGAGATCAGCGGACCGAGCCGCACCTACCGCGCCGTCGGGCGCGGCGCGGCAGGTGCGGCCCAGGTGTGCTTTACGCAGGTGGGCGGCCCCGCGGGGGCGGCCGGCACGGGGGCTGTCGTGACCGTGACGACCGGCGACCGACAGGTCGTCGTGGCGGGCAACGCGACCATGCTCACGAACGCGGCGCTGACGGACGTCGACAACGCGGCCATCGCCCTGCGATTGCTGGGCCATCACCGCGATCTGGCGTGGTTCGTGCCCATTGCCGAGGAGGCTGCCGCCGTGACCAGTCAGGGCACGCCATGGCCGCCACCGTGGTTCGCACCGTTGGTCCTGGCCCTTGGCGGCACCGTCGCGGCAACCATGCTGTGGCGCGGTCGACGTCTCGGCCGCCTCGTCACCGAGCCGCTCCCGGTCGTGGTGCAGGCGTACGAGACCACGCTGGCTCGTGGGCAGCTCTACCGCCGGGCCCGCGACCCGGGCCACGCCGGCGGCATCCTCGTCCGGGCCAGCAGGACGCGACTCCTCGCCGCCCTCAAACTGCCGGCGACGTCCGACGTCCACCACGTCGCGCGCGCGGCGGCCGGCGCCAC
Source organism: Dermatophilaceae bacterium (assembly GCA_040006675.1). Classification (GTDB taxonomy): domain Bacteria; phylum Actinomycetota; class Actinomycetes; order Actinomycetales; family Dermatophilaceae; genus Austwickia. Next base: position 11,980 of record JBDTWM010000025.1, read on the forward strand.
CGGACGCCACACCACCGACGTCGCCGCCCTGCTGACGCGTACTCCCGCCACCGACGTCGACCTGGCCCGCCTCGGCGCGGACCTGCGCCAACTCGAAAGAGAGGTACGAGCCCATGAGCGAACCCACGAGGCCGGGCACCCCTGACCCGTCTGGCGACGCCGCCCGCGGCAAGCTGCTCGCCGTTCGGGCCGAGGTGGCCAAGGCCGTCGTCGGGCAGGACGCGGCGGTGTCGGGGCTGCTGATCGGGCTGATCAGCCGGGGTCACGTGCTGCTGGAAGGCGTGCCGGGAGTGGCCAAGACGTTGCTGGTGCGCGCGCTCGCGACCGCGCTGGCGATCGACACGACGCGGGTCCAGTTCACGCCGGACCTGATGCCGGGGGACATCACGGGGTCCTTGGTGTACGACCCGGGGACGGGGGACTTCTCGTTCCGGCCCGGTCCGGTGTTCACGAACCTGCTGCTCGCCGACGAGATCAACCGCACCCCGCCGAAAACCCAGGCCGCGCTCCTGGAGGCGATGGAGGAGCGGCAGGTGTCGGTCGACGGGCAGTCGCACCCACTGCCGCAGACGTTTCTGGTGGCCGGCACGCAGAACCCGGTCGAGTATGAGGGCACCTACCCCCTTCCCGAAGCGCAGCTGGATCGCTTCCTGCTCAAGGTGGAGCTGGGGTTGCCGTCACGCGAGGACGAGGTGGAGGTCCTCGCGCGCCACGCGGCGGGGTTCGATCCCCGGGATCTCGCGGCGGCGGGCTTGCGCCCGGTCGCGGACGGCGGGGACCTGCGGGCAGCGGCCGACGCGGCGCGCCGGGTCAGGGTGCAACCGGAGGTGGCGGCGTACATCGTCGACATCGCCCGCGCGACCCGGCACTCCCCGTCGCTGTCGTTGGGGGTCAGCCCGCGAGGGGCGACCGCACTGCTCGCGACGTCGCGGGCGTGGGCGTGGCTGAACGGCCGGGCGTTCGTGACCCCCGACGACGTGAAGTCCCTCGCGCACTCCACGCTCGCGCACCGGCTGCGGCTGCGTCCGGAGGCCGAGCTGGACGGGGTGTGGGTCGGGTCGGTCCTGGGCAGCGCGGTCGCCTCGGTCCCGGTGCCGCGGTGAGGACTCGCCCGTGGGCGGGGCGAGCGCCGTGGCGGTAACGGGACGCTTCGCCTCGCTGATGGCCCTCGGCGTCGTGTTGGCGCTGCTATGGCCCGACCCCGCGTACGTGCGCCTGTGGTGGGTTGCGTGCCTGGCCCTGCTGGCGATCGACCTTGCGCTGGCCACGTCGCCGGGAAAGCTCGCGGCGACGCGCGCGCCGGTCGAGGCGGTGCGCCTCGGGGCGTCCACGATCAGTCGGCTACGCGTGACGAACCTGGCCACCCGCCGGGTGCGGCTGGCCGTGCGCGACGCCTGGCAACCGTCGGCGGGGGCCGCCGGTGAGCGCACGCGGATGATGCTCGCGGCGGGGCGTTCGGAGGATCTCGACGTGCGGCTCACGCCGACGCGCCGTGGGGACCGGTTGACCGACCGGGTGACGCTTCGAATCTTCGGGCCGCTGGGGCTGGGGGCGCGGCAGCGGTCCTTCGACGTGCCGGGGCTGGTGCGGGCGTTGCCACCGTTCGCGTCCCGGCGTCACCTGCCGAGCCTGCTGGCGTCGCTGCGACAGCTCGACGGGCGCTCAGCCGTCCGGACCAGGGGGCGGGGGACGGAGTTCGACTCACTGCGGGACTACGTGGACGGCGACGACGTGCGCAGCATCGACTGGCGCGCGACGGCGCGTCGCCGGGACATCGTGGTGCGCACCTGGCGACCGGAGCGGGACCGGCACGTGGTGATGGTGCTGGACACGTCGCGGACCAGCGCGGGGCGGGTGCTGGACGTGCCGCGGCTGGACTCCGCGATGGACGCCGCGTTGCTGCTCGCCGCCCTGGCCTCGCGGGCCGGGGACCGGGTGGAGGTCGTCATGGGCGACCGCCGGGTGCACGCGTATGTCCGGGCGGATCGGCGCCACGACCTGCTGCACTCCCTGGTGACGGCGATGGCGCCGTTGGAACCGGCGCTCGTCGAGGCGGACTGGCCGGCCCTGGCCGGGACGGTGTTGACCCGCCTGCGGCAGCGTGCGCTCGTGGTGTTGCTGACCCCGCTGGAGCCGGCCGCGGTGCAGGAGAGCCTGCTGCCCGTGCTGCCGGTGTTGACCGCGAACCACCGGGTCGTGATCGCGTCGGTGCGAGACCCGGCCCTGGCCGCGGCGACGCTGGCCCCCGTGAGCGCATCCCGCGTGACCGTATCGGAGGCCGCCGTATCGGAAACAGCGATGTCGGGAGCGGCTGCATCGGAGGCGGCTGTATCCGGGTATACGGCTCGCGGGCTCGGGAGCGTCACCGCGAGCCAGGCCTACGACGCCGCCGCCGCGGAACGCACCCTGGCGGACCGGGCCCGCACGGCCGACGTGCTGGGTCGCCTGGGCGTGGATGTCCTGGACGAGCCCCCGGACCGGCTGCCGCTCGCCCTGTGCCAGCACTATCTCGCGCTCAAGGCTCGCGGACTTCTGTGACGGAGTCCGCCACAGTCGAGACCGTCACGCCACGGTCGGGACCGTGTAGCCCGCCTGGTCGGCGGTCAGGTCGCCGGTCTCGCCGCGACGCACAGCCCACCGGCCGACCGTGAACACGTACGCGAGGAAGACCGCCTCCGCGGTCGCCCCGATCGCCACGCGCGCCCACGTCGGTAGCGGCGACGGCGTCACGAACGCCTCGATCAGCCCGCTGATCAACAGCACCACGACCAGACCCAACGCGACCGTCATCGCCGCGCGTCCCTCCTCGGCGACCGCCCGACCCCGGCTCCGCGCGCCCGGTTCGACCCACGCCCAGAACAGCCGCAGCCCCACCCCCGCAGCCACGAACACGGCCGTCAGCTCCAAGATCCCGTGGGGGCTGATCAGTCCGAAGAACACGTCGGCACGGTCCTGGCGGACCATGATCGACCCGACGACCGCCACGTTGACGACGTTCTGCCACAGCACGTACACGACCGGCACCCCGAGCACCCCGAACGCGATGCATTGCGCGGCGATCCACGCGTTGTTCGTCCATACCCGCAGGGCGAAGCTGGAGGCCGCGTGCTCCGAGTAGTACCCCGCGAAGTCGCTGTCCACGAGCTGTTGGATCTCCCCCGGCGTCATCAGTGACTGCTCGACCTGCGGGTTGTCCAGGAACCACCACCCGAGCGCCACGCCGACCGCGACGTTCACCGCCAGGGTGGCGAGCCACCACCAGCGCAGCCGATACAGGGTCCCCGGGAACGTGTCGGTGAAGAACCGCAGTATCACCGCCCAGCTGGCCCGCTGCGGCCGGCCCGAGTGCGCCCGCGCGCGGGACAGGAGCCACGACAGGTACCCGACCACCTCCGGGTCCTGCGCCGAGGAGCGGATCGCCGACAGATGCGTGGCCGCCCGCTGGTAGAGGTCGAGCAACTCGTCGGACTCGACGCTGGTCAGCTTCTTTTGCCCCACGAGGTGCTCCAGGCGGCGCCACTGCGGCAGGTGCGCGCCCACGTAGGCGTCCAGATCCACGCGCCAACTCTACGTGCGGGGTCCGGCTAGCCTGGTCAGGTGAGCGGGAGCGGCGCCGCGGGGAGCGATCTGGATCTGGTGACCGGGGAAGCGGTCGCCCTCGACATGCCGCCCGCCTCCCTCGGCCTTCGGGCCCTGTCCGGCCTCCTGGACATCTTCTTCACCGTGATCATCAGCAGCACCGTGCTCGTGTTGTCGGTGATCCCGCTCGCACAGGTCGTCGACCCCGCCGCGGCGGCAGCGATCCTGGTGACGGCCATGATGACGGTGTTCGTGGGGATCCCGACGTTCACCGAGACCCGATACGGCAAGACGCTCGCCAAAATGGTCGTGGGGCTGCGGACGGTACGCGACGACGGCGGCCCGATCACGTTCCGCCACGCGTTCACGCGGCAACTGGTGGGCTTCGCCGAGGTGTACGTGCTCGCCGGGTTCCCCGCCCTCATCAGCGGGCTGCTCAACCCGCGCGCGAAACGGATCGGGGATCTCGCGGCGGGCACCTACGTGGTGCGCGACCGGATGCGCTCCCCGAGGCCGCACGTCGGCGTCATGCCGCCGCCCCTCGCGGCGTGGGCGGCGGTCGCCGACATCGCGCCGATTCCCGACCTGTTGGCCCTGTCGATCCGCGAGCTGCTGTCCCGCGCTCCGCAGATCCGCCCGGCGCCCCGCTATGCCCTCGCGTCGGATCTCGCGCAACAGGCGATCACCTATGTCTCCCCTGGGCCGCCGCTCGGCACCCCGCCCGAGGTGTTCCTGGAAGCGTTGCTGGTCGAGCGCCGCCGCCGCGACGGGCATCGCCTCGCCCGGGAGGAGGCCCTGCGTCGCCGCCTGCTCGGTCTGCCCACTACGCCGACCGCGCCGACCGCGGTGGCCACGTCACCCGCGCCCGGGTGGGGTCCCCCGCCAGGCTCGCCGGTCAGTCCACGCGGCCCAGGATCATCTCGCGGGTGACCCGCCGCGCGGCATCGCCCGCCGCCCCCCTGGCAGATGCCGGCGTCGACGCAGTGATGGTCCAGGCCCCGTCCAGCGCTTGGCGGGCGTGCTCCAACCTCGCGGGCTCATCCGTATGCAGCGTCAGCAGCGGAGCACCCGCACGAACCACCTCTCCCGGGACGGCGTGCCACTGCACCCCCGCGGCCGCCTGGACGGGCCCGCCCTGCCTGCTCCGACCCGCGCCGAGGCGCCAGGCGGCTACCCCCACCCCGTACGCGTCGAGCCGCTCCAGCACCCCATCGTCTGGCGCGACCAGCACGTCCCGCTCTCGCGCCACCGGCAGCGGCGCGTCCGCGTCGCCGCCCTGGGCGGCGATCATCCGCCTCCAGACGTCCATCGCGCGCCCGTCCGCAAGCGCGTCGGCCGGGTCCACGTCGCCGCGCCCCGCGGCGGCGAGCATCTCGCGGGCCAGCGCCAGCGTCAGCTCCACGACGTCCGACGGGCCGCCGCCGGCCAGCACCTCCACCGACTCGGCCACCTCCAACGCGTTGCCGGCGCAGCACCCCAGGGGCGTCGACATATCCGTAAGCAGCGCGACCGTCGGCAACCCTGCCTCCCGTCCCAGGACGACCATCGTCTCGGCGAGGTCACGGGCGGAGGCCAGGTCCTTCATGAAGGCACCCGAACCCACCTTGACGTCGAGCACGAGCGCGCCCGTTCCCTCCGCGATCTTCTTGCTCATGATCGAGCTCGCGATGAGCGGGATCGACTCAACCGTGCCGGTGACGTCGCGCAGCGCGTACAGCCGAGCGTCGGCAGGCGCGAGCCCCGGGCCCGCGGCACAGATCGCGGCGCCCACGCCGGCCAGCTGGGCGCGCAGCTCCTCGACCGTCAGCGCCGCGCGCCACCCCCGGATCGCCTCGAGCTTGTCGAGCGTGCCCCCCGTGTGCCCGAGCCCGCGGCCCGAAAGCTGCGGCACCGCCACCCCGTGAGCGGCCACCAGCGGCGCCAGCGGGAGCGTGACCTTGTCTCCCACCCCGCCCGTGGAGTGCTTGTCCACGCTCGGCCGGCCGATCCCGCTCAGGTCCAGCCGCTCCCCGCTGGCGATCATCGCCGCCGTCCACCGTGAGGTCTCGCCAGGAGACATCCCTCGCAGGCAGATTGCCATCGCGAGCGCCGACATCTGCTCCGGCGCGACGACCTCGCGCGTGAACGCGTCGACCACCCAGTCGATCTGGTCCTCGGTCAGGCGCAACCCGTCGCGCTTGGCGCGGATGATGTCGACCGCGTCGAACCTCTCTCTCATGCCCCGCATCCTCTCGGGCTCGGGTCGCGGGTGCGGGCTTCGGCGCTCGCTGGGGGCGTTCTGTGATCTCATCGTGTCGTCGACGGGTTCGTGGAGGATGCGCTCACATTGCGGCACCCGGAGGCGCTCCTTCGTGAGCAGTGCTCGGCCTCAGCTGATCCTGCGGCGGTAGATGGCGATCGCGAAGGCATAGGCGACGACGAGGAAGGCGCCCACGGACGCCTCCGCGCGAAACCCCATGATCAGCGCGACGCCGATGACGACCGCGACCGAGACCGAGACCGAGACCGAGACCGAGACCAGGTTCGCGGCGGGCGACGTGAGTACGTGCGCCCAGAGCAGGCGCGACCTCGCGATCGGCATGGACTGGAAGCGTTCGAAGATGCCGCCCGCTTTCACCTCGAAGTCGACCCCCGCAGCACATGCACGTCTTTGACCGATTTCTCGATGCCCTGCACCCGGATCGCAGGTTCCAGGGCCTGATTGATGGTCATATCTCCGTTTCTCCGTTGTCGGCGCGGTCACGCAACGCCGTCGACGGACCGATCGATAGCGTCGGTCAGGCGCTTGCGCTCCTTGTTGATCCACTGGCCGTCCGAGTAGTTCTGAATGAAGGTATCTGCGAACTCCACCGGGTCGTCCCCGACAACGTCGCGGATCGGGGTGCCGTCGGCGGCGGCCTGCTCGATCAGGTCGGCGAGGTCCTCGAGCATCCGCATGAGGACATCGCCCTTGACGATCGCCCCGGCGTACATGAAGTAGCGCTCGAGTCCATTGATCGCGGTTTGGTAGTTCGCGGGGAGTTGCTGCTTGCGGGCCTTGTACCGGCGCCAGCGCTTCTTGTCGTCGAACGATCCTGTGATCTGCTTGATCCATCCTGCGGCCATGATCACTCTCCTTCTTTTCGCGGGTGTTCGACGCGGTGGTGGAGCCGCTCTATCCGTTCTACAAGGAACCTCCAGCTCTTCCAGAACTCTTGGAGGTACTCGCCGCCCAAGGCGTTCAGCGAGTAGACCTTGCGCGTGGGCCCCTTCGCGGACGGGACCTTCGCCACGTCCACGAGGCCGCGCTGCTCGACCCTGACCAGCAGCGCGTAGACGGTGCCCTCGACGATGTCGGAGAAGCCCTGCTCGCGCAGCCGCGCCGTGATCTCGTAGCCGTACGCCGGCTGTACGTCGAGGATCGCGAGGACGATGCCCTCGAGCGTGCCCTTGAGCATCTCGGTCATCTGTTTGGCCACAGAACCCGCTTTCCCTGGCTACTCAGTGTTGCTGACTACTGCTAGATAGTAGCGCTGAGTAGCTGACGCGCTAGGGGCGGTGGCGCCCGCCTCGCCGCAGTAGGGTTGCTCACATTCCGTACCGATGCCGCACTGGCGAGGCGACGGGGCCGACCGAGCACCCACCGACGGGAGACACGCATGAGCACCCCGCGCGACACCGTGATCGACTGGGCGACCCGACTCGTCGCCATCGACACCACGAGCCGCCACTCCAACCTCCCCCTGATCGACCTCGTCGCAGGCCAGCTGCGAGACCTCGGCGTGCGTGCGCACATCCGGCCCGACCCGACGGGCGACAAGGCCAATCTCATCGCCACCATCCCGGACGCGACCGGCGGCGTCACCGGCGGCGTCGTGCTCTCCGGCCACACGGACGTCGTACCGGTAGACGGGCAGCACTGGACGACCCCGCCGTTCGAGCCGCAGATCCGCCACGGCAGGCTCTACGGGCGCGGGTCCTGCGACATGAAGGGCTTCCTCGCTGTCGCGCTCGCGTCGGTGCCGGACATGCTGACGGCCGCCCTGGACGAGCCGATCCACCTCGCATTCAGCTACGACGAGGAGCTCGGCTGCATCGGCGGCGACCAGATGGTCAAGGACATCGCAGAGCTAGGGCTTTGCCCGCGGATCGCGTTCATCGGCGAACCCACCTCCATGCGCGTGATCCTCGCGCACAAGTCGGTGAACCTTGCCGAATTCACCGTCCGGGGGCTGGCCGCGCACTCCTCGCGCAAGCCCGAGGCGTTGAACGCCATCGAACAAGCCGCCCGGATCATCACGCGGATCCGCACGCTCGGGGAGCGGTACGAGCACGACGGGCCGTACGACGACGCGTACGACATCACCCACACCACGATCGGTGTCAACCAGATCGTCGGCGGGATCGCGTCGAACACGGTCGCCGACCGGTGCGAGTTCGTGTGCGACTTTCGCACGATCGCGGCGGACGACCCCCGCGCCGTCGCAGACGTGCTGCGCGGGTTCGCCGCCGACCTCGAACGCGACCTCGCGGATCGCCCGGGCGGCGGCGTCGAGGTGGCGATCGGTCCGATGACGCCGGGCCTGGACTCCGCCAAGGACGGCCCCGCGGCCCTGCTCGCAGGGGCGTTGGGTGCGCAGATCTCCGCGGACAAGGTGGCGTACGGCACTGAAGCCGGCCAGTTCAGCAACGCCGGGATGGACGCGGTCGTGGTCGGACCTGGAGACATCGCGCAGGCGCACGGACCGGACGAGTTCGTGGAGCTGAGCCAGTTGGCGACATGTGACGACTTCATCGGTCGTCTGATCCGCCACCTTTCACGCTGAGACATCGCCGCGCCGCCGTCCGTTCTCGAAAACGTCCTCACGTTCCACGCTGACCAGGCCGTCTGGCGAACGGTACCGGCATCACCCAGCCCATCCGCCCCACCCGACGAAGCCACCTGGGAGACTTCTGGCGTGACGCGCTCCAAGCACACGAAGCACGGCGCGCGCCGCGCCCGGCAGACTCCCCGTGCGGCGCCTCCGACACCTGCCCCAACCGCGCCGACGTCGCCCCCGACCGACGCAGGCACCCCCGCGCAGGCGGTAGCACCCACGGCACCCACGGCGCCAACGTCGCCCCCGCCCGACACAGGCACCCCCCCGCCGACGACCCCAGGCGCCGCCGCACAGGCCCCGCACTCTGAGGTAACGACCACGGACCTGGTGCTCGCGGACCTAGCGGTCCATGCGGTCCCCGCGGCCCTGCCCAGCCTGCTCCACGCCCGCTGCTCGTGGGCCGATGCCCTGCCGCCCGCCGCCGCGCGCCAGTTCGCCGACCAGACCTTCGTCGCCCTGCGCGAGGCAACGCCCGAGACGCTCCGGGAGGATCTTTCCGAGGTCCTGACCCGCTGGCACGGCACGGCTCGCACTTTCGGGGGCGCCTGAGGCCTGCATCAAGCGGCACACGTCGTCGCGGGTGGCAAGACGGGTGGCCCCCAGCCGGGCGGCGACTCAGGTCGACGCGACCGAGATCCCGACGTCCGCGAAGTCCCCGAAATCGACGTCCTCGTCGCTACCGCCCTCGTCTTGCGAACGGGTCTCGGTATCCCACAGGGTCCGATACAGGCCCCTCGCGGCGACGAGTTGGCTGTGTGTGCCCCGCTCGACGATCCGCCCGTGGTCCAGGACGTAGATGTCATCGACGTCGCGGATCGTGCTCAGCCGGTGCGTGATGACGATCGTCGTGCGGCCGCGGTCATCCAGGCGAAGACGCTCCATCACGGTCTCCTCGCTGCCGGGATCCAGGGCCGCCGTGGGCTCATCGAGGACCAGCACCGGAGTGTCCCGCAAGAGGCCGCGAGCCAGCGCGACCCGCTGACGTTCACCACCCGACAACGAGGACCCGCGATGGCCCGTGTCGGTGTCGAGCCCATGGGGCAGGGATGTCACGACGGTGGACACGTCCGCCCGCTCGACGGCGTCACGGAAGGCGGACTCGCCCGCATCGGGATTCGCCCAGAGGATCGACTCGCGGACGGTGCCCTCCGTGAGGCTCGGGTGTTGCGGTACAAGGGTGATGTGCGAGCGCACATCGTCGACGCGCACCGTGGGCAGTTGGTGGTTGTCCAGCTCGATCGCACCCTCGTCGGGGTCGTAGAGGCGCACGAGCAGCCGCGCCAAGGTGGATTTGCCGGAGCCGCTGGGCCCCACGACGGCCACCCGCCGGCCCGGAGGGATGGTCATCGTCACGCCACGCAACGCGGGCTCGGTGCCACCGGGGTGTGTGAACGTCACGTCCGTCAGCCGCAGCGCGCCCGTCGCGAATGGCAACGGCTCGACGTCGGGGCCGTCGGCGATGTCGGGCGCCGCGCTCAGGACCTCCACGACGCGTCTGGCGCTCGCGGTGGCCGTCCCCACACTGGCAGCGAGGCCGGCCATAGTCCCCAGTGGCTCGTATAGCTGTGTGAGGTAGGCGAGGAACACGAGCAGGCTCCCCAGCGTCAGGTCGTGGTGGACCAGTTGCCAGGCGCCGACGCCGATCACCGCCATGATCGACACCATCTCGAGGATCTGGACGATCGGGGTCGACAGGCCCGCGATGCGCACCGTGTCCACGCCCGCCACCTCGGCGGCCCGAGCCGCGCGGTCGAAGCGAGCCGTCTCGTACCCCTGTCGCACGTGCGTCTGGATCAGAGGCACGTCGTTGAGGGCCCGCTCGGAGATGTCCAACAGCCGACCGCGCGCGCGGCGCGACCGGGTGGCGGCCCGGTCGAGTCGGCCGCTGATGAGGCGCCCCGCCGCCCACAGGATCGGGGCGCCGACGGCCGTCATCAGCGCCATTTTCACGTCCAGCAAGAACAGAAGGGTCCCGAACGCCAGGATGCGCGTGACCGCCTCAATGGCCGTCGCGACACCAGATATCGCCAAGACTTCGACACCTTCGATGTCGCCGTCCAGGCGGGACATGAGATCTCCGGACGGATGCTCGGCAGAAAAACGCGGAGATAGAGACAGAAGGTTCCCGAACGTGGCTGTACGCAATTGTCGAATGAATTTCTCACCCGCTCCCGCGAGGGTGAGATTAGCCCCATAGCTGGTCGTCGTGGTGATGACCGTAAGAGTGAGATAGATGGCGGCAATGCGCGGGAACGGTTCGAAGTTCGCCGGTTGCAGCACGTCGTCCGTCAATACCTTGAACATCCACGTCGCCGCAGCCTCGCCCGCGATCTCCTGGATCACCAGGACCGAACCGATCGCCAACCCTAGACGCGCACCCCGGGAGTGCGGCCACAGCCGCCTCATCACGCTCCGCAGAGACGTGACCTCTCGTATCGCGTCCGCTGTCTTAGGCACGAGCGCCTCCCCTCAGCACGATTTCCGTCCGCATGACCTACGTGGAGGGCCTGCCGTCGCCGCTCCGCACCCCGCCCCCCGCGGGGCCATCTCAGGCCGCGTGCCCGGCCCGGATTCCGCAGAACCGGGCCGGGCACGCAAGCTACATGCGGCTCACCAGTTACGCTTGCTGCCACATCCCCGAGTCTCGTGGTGCTCAGGCTTGCACTCCGACTTCCTTTCGCGCTTCTTGCGAGGCGTCCAACACGGCGAACAGGACTTCTTCATATCGCAGGACATAACAAATCTCCTCGAAACGAGATTCAAGACACCGGTGACGAATACAAGGCCCCCCAACGGCGACACCCCAGACATGTCATCCAGGACGTCTGTCACGTTAGCGAATAAGTCGTTCGACCAACAAGGCCGGCGGGCCCATTCACAGGCAATCCGTCGATTCACAGCCCGCGCTTAGCTCCGAAGGCCCGTTCCATAGGTCCCGTCCAGGAAACGCCCCGAAAAGCGGTTGCGCGCCGAGTCAGGCGCCCCCGAGAGCGTCCAGGTCCGTGGGCCGAACGCCTGCGGCAGCACGTCGGCAAGGGTCTGCACCCCCAGCGGGGTACGCACCGCGCAGTCGGGTCCCCCGAACTCGTACAGCAGCTGGCGGCACCGTCCACACGGCATCAGCCACGCCCCCCACGCGTCCACGCAGCACACGGCCACCAGGGCGCCGCCACCCGTCCGTGCCAACTCCGACACGAGCCCGCACTCCGCGCACAGTGTGAGGCCGTACGAGGCGTTCTCGACGTTGCAGCCCGACACGACCCGACCGTCTTCGACGAGCGCGGCGGCGCCGACGGGAAACCGCGAGTATGGCGCGTAGGCGCACTCACGCGCCGCCGTGGCAGCCGAACGCAGCGCGTCCCAGTCGATCGGATCCACGCGGGCGCCGGGCGACTCCTGGGCGCTCATGCGGTGCCGGCGCCCTCCAGCGGCGCGGCGACGGGCTCACGCGGCAACGCGGCGGAGTCACGCGGCCACGCGACCGGCTCCCTCCAGGCCATGCTGACGTCGTGCGGCACCGCGTCGACGGACCGCTCGCGAACGCCGGGCGGTCGGGTCACGGGCAGAACCAGCGCGAACAACCCGAACACGATCGTGGCACGGTTGTACGCCCAGGTGAGGTACTGGTACCACTCCCGCTGCCCCCACCCGGTGAGGACGATGAAGGTCATGCTCATGGCGAACATCGTCGCCCACACCCCGGCGATCGTGCGCACGCGCCAGGCGCCGACCGCGGTGACCAGCGCACGCGGCCGCCGAGCAGGCTGACGCCGACGACGTGTGGCGCCTCCTAGAAGGCGTCGCGCGGGACATACATGCCCCACACGTCACGCAGGGCGTTGGACACCTCCCCGCCGGTGGCGTACGCGGCCAGGGCGTCCTTCATCGGGTGCAACATGTTGTCGGTGCCCTCCGCGGCGCGCTTCAGCTCCCCCAGCGCCTTGTCGACCGCAGCGTTGTCACGGGTGGCGCGCAGCTTCTCCAGCCGGTCGCACTGCTCGAGCTCGATGGCCGGGTCGACGCGCAGCGGGTCGTACGCCTCCTCCTCATCCAAGGCGTACTTGTTGAGGCCGACCACAACTCGCTCGCCGGAGTCGGTCTCCAGCTGCGTCCTGTATGCGCTGCGCTCGATCTCGGCTTTCTGGAAGCCCTGCTCGATCGCGGCGACCGCCCCGCCCTTGTCCTCGACGGCCTGGATCAGCGTCAAGATGGCGTCTTCCAATTCGTCCGTGAGGGACTCGATGACGTATGAACCCGCGAACGGATCGACGGTCTTACACACGTCGGTCTCGTACGCGATGATCTGCTGCGTGCGCAGCGCGAGGCGCGCGGCCTTCTCCGTGGGCAACGCGATGGCCTCGTCGAAGCTGTTGGTGTGCAGCGACTGGGTGCCGCCGAGCACGGCGCCGAGCGCTTGCAGCGACACGCGGACCATATTGACCTCGGGTTGCTGCGCGGTGAGCTGCACGCCCGCGGTCTGGGTGTGGAAGCGCAGCATCAGTGACTTCGGGTTCTGCGCCGAGAACTCCTCCTTCATGATCCGCGCCCAGACCCGACGGGCCGCGCGGAACTTCGCGATCTCTTCCATCAACGTGGTGCGAGCCACGAAGAAGAACGACAGCCGAGGCGCGAACGTGTCGACCCCCAGACCCGCGGCCATCGCGGCGCGCACGTATTCCTTGCCGTTCGCCAGCGTGAACGCGATCTCCTGCGCGGGCGTCGCCCCGGCCTCGGCCATGTGGTAGCCGGAGATCGAGATCGTGTTCCACTTCGGGATGTCCGTGGCGCAGTACGCGAAGATGTCGCTGATCAGGCGCAAGGACTCCTTCGGCGGGTAGATGTAGGTCCCGCGCGCGATGTACTCCTTCAGCACGTCGTTCTGGATCGTGCCCGTGAGCTGCGTGGCGGTCACGCCCTGCTCAGCGGCGACGAGCTGATAGAGCAGGAGCAATGTCGAGGCGGGCGCGTTGATGGTCATCGACGTGGAGACCTTGTCCAACGGCAAGCCGTTGAACAGCAGACGCATGTCCTCCAGGGAGTCGATCGCGACGCCGACTTTGCCGACCTCGCCGCTGGCGAGCGGCGCGTCGGAGTCGTACCCCATCTGCGTGGGCAGGTCGAAGGCGACCGACAGGCCGCCGGTGCCGGCCGCGACCAGCGCCCGGTACCGCTCGTTCGACTCCTTCGCGGTGCCGAACCCGGCGTACTGGCGCATGGTCCAGGGACGCCCCGTGTACATGCTCGGGTAGACCCCCCGCGTGTACGGGTACCTCCCGGGGTCTCCGAGCCTGCTCGACGGGTCGAAGCCCGCCAGGTCATCCGCGGAGTAGACCGCCTGGATCGGAAGGTCGGACTCTGTTCGTGCCGTGGTCTCACCCATGGGCAAAGACTAGTCACAGCGGGGCGTCGAGCGTCCCCAGTCCGCTCCGGACTTCTACCCCCGCGGACGCATGAGAGAGGCGGGCGCGTCAGGTGAGCTCGGCCCTCCCGGTCTGCTTGAGTTCGTCGACGAGCGACTTGACGTCCTGGGCGCGTTCGCGGGTCGTGATCAGTAGGGCGTCCGGGGTGTCGACCACGACCACGTCGGCCAGCCCGACGACGGCAATCACGCGGTTCCCGGTGACGACCAGCCCGCTCGCGTCTCGCGTCAACACCTTGGACACGTCGCCGAGCACCTTCGGGCCGGAGTCGGATACTCCTGGAACGAGATCGGCGAGGGCGTGGAAGTCGCCCACGTCGTCCCAGGGGAAGTCGGCCACCACCACGGCGACCGAGCCCGCCGCGGCGGCTGGTTCGGCGATGGCGTGATCGATCGCGATCGCCGTCAGGGTGGGCCAGATCTCGTTCAGGCGGCCCGGTTCCTCGGCGATGACGCGAAGTCCGTCGGCCAGCTCCGGGTGCCAGTCGTGCAGAAGATCCAGCAGGACGCGCGCCTGGACAACGAACATGCCAGCGTTCCAGCGGTATTCGCCTGATTCCACGTATCGGTGGGCAGTGGCCTCGTCCGGCTTCTCCACGAACTCGGACACTGCGTACGCATCCGGCGCTCCGGGAACGCCGAGCGGGTCACCCCGGTGGATGTAGCCGAACCCCGTCGAGGGGAACGTGGGAGTGATCCCGAGCGTCACGACCCGCCCGGTACGGGCGACCGTGACCGCCTGGCGCACACAGGCCCGGAAGGCCTCCTCGTCGCCGACCACGTGGTC
>JBDTWM010000026.1:0-26501 GCA_040006675.1 Dermatophilaceae bacterium
GTCGCCCGGCGACGCGGCGCCGGGGTCGCGGGATCCGCGGCCCGGCTTGAGTCCCCACTGTCCGAGGAAGGTCGCCCGTTCGTCCAGGTAGGCGGCGTAGTCCGCCAGCGCAATCCCTTTGATCACCCGGCTTCCCCAGAACGGCGGCGTCGGCACAGCGACGTCGCGGGCCACGTCGGAACGCGTCGTATCGTCCAGTCCCGGACCGTCGTCGGCTCCCGCGCCGGGACGCGTCGGCACGCGCCGAGGCCGCAGCGCCGGCAGGGTCTCGGCCACCGACACCGACGGGTCGGTGCGCGCTGCGGCCACCGCGTCCATCAGACGCAGCCCCTCGAACGCGTCGCGCGCGTAGCGCACCTGCCCCTCGTAGACCTCTGCGAGGTCCACCTCCACGTACGAACGGGTGAGCGCGGCCCCGCCCAACAGAATGGGCCAGCGGGTGGCGAGTCCCCGGGCGTTCAGTTCCTGCAGGTTGTCCTTCATGACCACCGTCGACTTCACGAGGAGGCCGGACATGCCGATCGCATCGACGTCATGCTTCTGCGCGGCCGCGATGATGTCCGCGATCGGCTGCTTGATGCCGAGGTTGACGACCTCGTACCCGTTGTTGCTCAGGATGATCTCGACAAGGTTCTTGCCGATGTCGTGCACATCGCCTTTGACGGTCGCGAGCAGGATTTTGGCCTTGGCCGCGCGGGCCTGACCGCTCGCAGCGGCGGCTTCTTCGATGGCCGGCTCCAGGTAGGCGACCGCCTTCTTCATCGTCTCGGCGGACTGCAGCACGAACGGCAGCTGCATCCGGCCCGATCCGAAGAGTTCGCCCACGGTTTTCATACCGGCGAGCAGGTCGTCGTTGATGATGGCCAGCGGATCCCGTCCGGCGTCCAGCGCCTGCGCCAAGTCCTCGTCGAGCCCGTTGCGCTCTCCGTCGATGATCCGTTGGGCCAGTCGCTCGGCCAACGGCAGCTCCGCGAGCGCGGCCGCTCGCGAGGCCTTGACCGACGCCGAGTCCACGCCTTCGAAGAGCTCTAGCATGCGCGCCAGCGGGTCATAGGCGAGGTTGCCCGCATCGTCGTAACGGCGCCGGTCATAGACCAGGTCCAACGCGACGTCGAGCTGCTCCGCGGGGATCCGCGCGGTCGGCACAATCTTCGCGGAGTTGACGATAGCGGAGGTCAGGCCGGCCTTGACGCACTCGTCGAGAAAGACCGAGTTGAGCGCGCGGCGGGCCGCCGGCTTGAGCCCGAAGCTCACGTTGGACACCCCGAGCGTGGTGGAGACGCCCGGGTACTTCGCCGTGATCTGGCGGATCGCCTCGATCGTCTCGATCGCGTCGCGGCGGGTCTCCTCCTGGCCGGTGGCGATCGGGAACGTCAGGCAGTCGACGATGATGTCTTCGACCGCCATGCCCCACTCACCCGTGAGGGCCTCGATGAGCCGGGACGCGACCGCGACCTTGTGCTCGGTCGTGCGGGCCTGTCCCTGTTCGTCGATCGTCAGCGCGACGACCGCCGCGCCATGCTCACGAGCAAGGCGCATCATGCGCGTGAAGCGACTGGTCTCGCCGTCGCCGTCCTCGTAGTTGACGGAGTTGATGACGGCACGGCCCCCGAGCCGCTCCAACCCGGCCTCGATGACGGGGGGCTCGGTCGAATCGAGGACGAGCGGCAGCGTGGAGGCCGTGGAAAAGCGGAAGGCCACCTGCGACATGTCGGCCACACCGTCACGCCCCACGTAGTCGATGCACACGTCGAGCAGGTGTGCCCCGTCGCGGGTCTGGTCGCGAGCGATCTCCACGCAATCGTCCCAGCGGGTCGCCAGCAACGCTTCGCGGAACGCCTTCGAACCGTTGGCGTTCGTGCGCTCCCCGATCGAGAGGTAGGACGTGTCCTGGTGCAGCGGCACCGCCGAATAGAGCGAGGCCACGCTGGGTTCCCGGCTCACCTGGCGGGCGGACACGTCGGCGTCGCCGACCGCCTTGACGACGGCGGCCAGGTGTTCCGGCGTGGTGCCGCAACAGCCGCCCACCATCGCCACGCCGTAGTCCCGTACGAACCGGGCATGCGCCGCGGCCAGCTGGTCGGGGCCCAACGGGTAGTACGCGCCGCCCTTCGCCAGCAGCGGCAGCCCCGCGTTGGGCAGCACGCTGATCGGCAGGGAAGAGTAGGTGGCGAGGTGGCGCAGGTGCTCGCTCATCTCGTCCGGCCCGGTGGCGCAGTTGAGGCCGATCGCGTCGATCCCGAGCGGGGCGAGCGCGACCAGTGCCGCGCCGATCTCGCTGCCCATCAGCATCGTGCCGGTGGTCTCCATCGTGACCTGCGCGATGATCGGCAGGTCCTCCCCCGCGTCGGCCAGGGCCCGCTTCGCGCCCACGATGGCCGCCTTAGCCTGCAGCAGGTCCTGGCAGGTCTCGATCAACAACACGTCGGCGCCGCCGTCGATCAGCCCGGCGCTGCACTCTTGGTACGCGTCGCGCAACGTCGCGTACGGGGCGTGACCAAGGCTCGGCAGCTTCGTGCCGGGACCGATCGAACCGAGCACGAAGCGTGGCGAGGACGGCGCGCTCCAGGCGTCGGCGGCCTCGCGCGCGACCACGGCACCCGCCCGCGCCAGCTCGAAGGTCCGATCGGGGATCTCATACTCGCCCAGATTGGCCAGGTTGGCGCCGAACGTGTTGGTCTCGACCGCGTCGCAGCCCACCTGCAGGTAGGCATCGTGCACGGCGCGCACGATGTCGGGACGCGTCACGTTCAGGATCTCGTTGCACCCCTCGTACCCCTGGAAGTCCTCCAGGGTGGGGTCCTGAGCCTGCAGCATGGTGCCCATGCCACCGTCGGCGACGATGACCTTCCGGCCGAGCAGGCTGCGGAAGATGTCGGAACGGATACTCACGGCGGGCTTCCCTTCTCGGGATCGCGGGCCGATCAGCGAGCGTCGGCGCAGAGCGAACGGGCGCGGTCGCGCCAGAGGCGCCTCGTCGGCGCTCTTACGGTGGCTATCGTAGCGAGCGCGATCGGGAGCCTCGGCGCAGGTGACGCGTACCCTGGCCAGGTGATCGAACTCGAGGATCTTCCCGCGCTGCGCGCCCCCATGATGCTGGCCGCGTTTGAGGGGTGGAACGATGCCGCCGAGGGGGCCTCGGGCGTGATCGCGCACCTCGCCGCGCTGTGGAACGCGCAACCGGTGGCCACGATCGATCCCGAAGAGTACTACGACCTCCAGGTCAACCGTCCGCGGATCAGCACGGTCGACGGCGCGCGGCGGATCACGTGGCCGAGCACGACCCTCCTGGTGGCGTCCCCCGAGGCGTTCGATCACGACGTGATCCTCGTGGACGGCATCGAGCCGTCGATGCGTTGGCGCGCCTTCTGCGCAGAGTTGCTGGCCTTCGCCGACTCCTCGGACACGAGCCTGCTGGTGTGCGTGGGCGCGTTGCTCGCCGAGGCACCGCATACGCGCCCTCTGCCGGTGGGGATCTCGAGCCCGGATCCGGTCCTCCGGGAACGGTACGGGGCGGTCCGCAACACGTACGACGGCCCGACGGGGATCGTCGGCGTGCTGGCGGACGCGGCCTATCAGCTGGACACTCCGGCGATCTCCTGCTGGGCATCGGTGCCGCACTACGCAGCCGGCACCCACTCCCCCAAGGCGACCCTGGCGCTGCTGCGCACCCTGGAGAACCTGTTCGGGTGGACGCTGCCGCACGGCGATCTGGAGGAGCGCGCCCGCGCGTGGGAGCGCGGCGTCGACCAATTGGCCGAGGGCGACGAAGAGATCGCCTCCTACGTCAAGGCCCTGGAGGAGAGCTCGGACGCTGCGGAGCACCCGCAGGCATCGGGCGACGCGATCGCGAAGGAATTCGAGCGGTACCTGCGCGGCCGCGACGAACCCCGCTGACGGGACCGTCCGGTTCCCCTCCGCCCGCGGGTCGCGCGATCCGTTCAGAGGCGCACGCCGAGGAGAGCATCGGCGATGTCGGCCACGAGCGCCGGCGCCTGTGGGACGGTTCCGTCGGCGGCGGCCCAGGTGTCGATCGCCGCCAGGGCGCGCGGCGTGTCCAGATCGTCGGCCAGCGCGTCCCGAACGGTCTTGAGGGTGACGTCCGCCGGCGGGCCGGCCTCCCGCGACGCGGCCTCCCGCCACCGCGCCAGCCGATTCAGCCCTCCTGTCAGGTCCGCGTCGATCCACTCCCAGTCGGCGCCGTGATGGTGCCCGAGCAACGCGAGGCGGATCGCCATCGGGTCGACACCCGCGTTGCGCACGGCGCTGACCAGCACGAGGTTACCCAGCGACTTGCTCATCTTGGCGCCCTGGTAGCCCACCATGGCCTGGTGCACGAAAGCATCGGCGAACGGTCGTTCCCCGGTGAGCGCGCTCGCCCCGACAGCGCTCATCTCGTGGTGGGGGAAGATCAGGTCGGTCCCGCCGCCTTGCACGTCGAAGCCCATGCCCAGGTGTTCCAGCGCGATGGCGGTGCACTCGATGTGCCAGCCCGGGCGCCCGTCGCCGAGCACGGCTGCGGGCCAGGAGGGCTCGTCGGGGCGGGCGGCGCGCCACAGCAGGGGGTCGAATCTGTGCCGCTTGCCCACCCGCTCGGGGTCGCCGCCGCGGTCGGCGAACACCTCGTCCATCGCCGCGTGGTCCCAGCCGCTGACCTGGCCGAAGTCGGGCTGTTGCGTGAGGTCCAGGTAGACGTCACCGCACGCCCCAGCCGCGGCCACCTCGGAGCTGGGGATCGGCAGGCGGTACGCGAGGCGGCGGGTGAGCAGGTCGGACACCTCGGACTCGATCATCGGCAGCGACTCGATCACGCCGATGTAGTGGTCCGGCGGGATGACCCGCAGGGCCGTCATGTCCTCCCGGAACAGCTGCGTCTCGGCGGCGGCGAGCTCTCGCCAGTCGAGGCCGTCACGGACCGCGCGCTCCAGGAGGGGGTCGTCGACGTCGGTCACGTTCTGCACGTAGATGACCGCATGACCGACGTCACGCAGCACCCGGTTCAGGATGTCGAAGGTGACGTAGGTGGCGGCATGACCCATGTGGGTCGCGTCGTACGGGGTGATGCCGCAGACGTACATGCGAGCAACCGGTCCGGGAGCGAGCTGCACGGGACCCCTCGCAGAGTCCACGACGGTCGGTTCGGGCCCGGTGCCGGGCAGGTCGGGTAGTTCGGGGGCGTCCCAGGCGATCACGCCAGGCAGCCTACCCGCGCCGTCCCGGGCTCCGTCCCCGGCGCGACCCGGCCACGGGTGACCCGGCCACGGGTGACCCGGCCACGGGTGAGCCGCCACGGGGCGCGCGACCTGAGGGCGACGGGAGAGATCTAGAGGGGCGGCCAGGGGATGGCGTGCCAGTCCGGGGCCGGGGCCGGGAACACGCCCCCGGCGAGGAGGCGGTCGACGCGCAGGTGCAGCGCGTCGACCTCGGCCGCCGTCAGGTGGGCTCTCAACTGCGCCGTGAGCCCCGCCGGGCCGTGCTGATCCAGCGCGTCGCGTAGCCGACCCAATCGGGCGAGGTCGACGTCCGCGATCGAGGAGCCCTCCCAGCCCCACAGGATCGTGCGCAGCTTGTCTTGCGCGTGCAGGCTGACCCCGTGGTCGATGCCCCACAGGCTGCCGTCGTCGTCGCGCAGCAAGTGGCTGCCTTTGCGATCGGTGTTGTTGAGCACGGCGTCGAGGACCGCGATCGACGCCAGCTCGGGGGTGTCGGCGTGCGCCACCACCACCGCTGTGCCGTCCGGGAGCCGGGCCGGCATCACCGGCAGCCACGACGACTCCAGCGCGTCGGCCGCCAGGATCGCCACGACACGCGGATCGGCCGGGTCACGGGCGGCTCGGGGGGCGTCCGGATCATCTATCGCGTCCGGGTCGAGAGGGACACCCGCGGGCGGCTGCCCGACCCAGCGCTGCAGTGACCCGGCCCCGTGCGGCCCGTGGCGAAGCACGGTCGCGGGCACCGCACCCCAACCGCCCGCCCGGTCGATCAGGCAGGCGGCCACCTCGCGGTCGGCCAGCGTCCCGTCGGGGAAGTCCCACAGAGGCCGTTCGGCACGCACCGGTTTGTAGACGGCGTACGCGCTGCGCGCCCCGCCTTCGCCCGTACCGAGCCCTTCCGCCCCGCGGCGGCGGGACAGGCCGGCGACGGTGACCAGCAACACCCCGTTGGAGGCGTCCGCGAGACGCCCCACCATCGTGATCTCCCCGAAAGCAAGCGCGGCGAAGGCGGCGGCGTCCGCCGCGTCGAGGGGGCGTGGGTGCGGGCCGGTCATCGACGTCAATTCTTGTGGTGCGCGGTCGTTCAGCGGCGGTAGCCGTTGGAACGAGGGCAGATGTGGCCGCTCGGGTCGATGGGTCCGGCGCAGAACGGGCAGTTCGGACGCCCTGCCGAGACCACCATGCGGCTCCGCTGAGCGAACGCCCGCGCCATCGCCGCAGGAAGCCGCACCCGAAGGACGAACTGCGTCGGGTCGCTGGCGGGATCCTCGGCGAGTTCGCCGCTGGAGGCCAGCTCGTCGACGTCAGCGATGTCGAACGCGTCGCCGACCGCGTGCATCTCCAGCACGACCTGCCGCGTCGCCTCGTCCCAGCTCAGGCCCATGGTCCCGACCCGGAACTCCTCCTCCACCGGGGTATCCAGGGGGCCCGTGTCGGCGAACTCGTGGGCGGCCTGCTCGGTCGCAGTTCCTCCTGCGTACTCGTCGAGCATGTCGTTGAGACGGTCCGCGAGGACCGCCACCTGGGTCTTCTCCAGACCGACGGACGTCGTGCGTCGCGCCGAGCGGGCCTGCACGAAGAACACACGCTGCCCCGGTGGCCCGATGGTTCCGACGACGAACCGCTCCGGCTGGTCGTACTCGATAAGGGACATACTTCGACCCTAACCGCCGAACCCGCACGCCGGAACGTGCCCCGCTCAGGCGCCGGTGCTTCCCCCCACCGCGGCGTCGCCCGCGGCCGCTCCATGTCCCGAACCGTCCCCGTGCTCACCGTGATGTGGGGCCGGGGGCGCCATCGGCGCGCGACCCGTGTCGTTGAACCGCACCAGGAACGGCCGCGCGTCCGTGTACCGCACCACCGACAGGGACGCCGGGTCGATCACGTACCGCTGGAACAGGTCGAGCGGCGTCCCCGCCGCATCCGCCACGACCGACTTGATCACGTCACCGTGGCTCACCGCGGCCCACAGCGCGCTCGGGCCGAACGCCGCCTCGACCCGGGCGTCCGTCGCGCGCACGGCATCGACCGCACGCGCCGCCATATCCCGCAACGACTCCCCCGGAAATTCCTCCCCGTCGGGGAAGCGCGCAGCGCTCGGCTGGTTTTGTACGACGTGCCACAGCGGTTCGGCGGCCAGCTCCGCCAGGGGCCTCCCGGTCCACGCTCCGTACCGGCATTCCCCCAACCGCTCGTCCTCTTCCAGAGGTACGGGAGGCAGCTCAGCGCCTCGAGCGCCGAGCAACCGCTCGGCGCTCTGGCGACACCGGATCAGCGGGCTCGTGACGAGCAGCACGAGGGGGGTGTCGGCGAGGCGGGCACCCAGTGCGTCA
This sequence comes from Dermatophilaceae bacterium, assembly GCA_040006675.1. Lineage (GTDB taxonomy): Bacteria > Actinomycetota > Actinomycetes > Actinomycetales > Dermatophilaceae > Austwickia. Next base: position 7,547 of record JBDTWM010000026.1, read on the forward strand.
GCCTGCTCGCGGCCGGTGTCGTCGAGCTCGACCCCCGGGGTCCACCCCGCTAGGGTGCCGCCCGCGTTCGCGGTCGTCCGCCCGTGACGCAGCAGGAGAACCGTGGCCATGAGGTCATCGTAAGGCCATGGGCAGTGGTCCGGTGGGGCCTGCGGGTTAGCGGGCGTACGTCGAAACCGCGGCTACTCGCCGTGAGCCAGCCGTATCCCCAGCGACGAAGCGGCCTGCGGGTCGTCCACGTCTCGAGTGAGATCCGAGCCGTCGATGAGGGTCGCCCGTAGCGGAGCCATCAGGCGGCGCACCGACGCTTCGCGCGTTCGTCCCAGTTGGCGCAGCGCCGACCGCAGGGCGCCGAGGCGGTAGAGCCCGGCGAGGTACTGCGGCCAGCCCTCCTCGTCCACCGGGAGAAGGGCGTCGGTCCACCCCCTCTGTGCATCCGATCGGAGCAGCAGCGAGACGATCTCGGCGGCGAACGGCAGGTCGCACGCCAGCACGATCACCGTGGAGTCATCCGGCGCCGCACTGAGCACCCCGACGCCGGCCTCGATCCCCGCGACGGGGCCCCCGAACGGGGGGTCCTCCAGCGTGACGACCACGCGCCGGTCGTCGACCAACGAGGCCGTCAGCGGCGGGGCGACGACCACCACCTGCTCGGCGGACGAGCACGCCGCGACGGCGCGCGCGACCAGGGGCTCCCCGGCCAACGTGGCGGCCGCCTTGTCGCTGCCCATTCGCGCCGAGCGACCGCCGGCCAGGACGATGGCGTTACCCACCCGCCGCCTCCTCAGCGCGGGATCTCGACGACGTCCAGCTCGTCGCCCGGCCGGACCTCCTCGACTTCCTCGGGCACGATGGCGAGGCCGTCGGCGAGATGCAGGGAGGCGATGAGATGGGACCGGGAACCCAGCGGGTGCGTCGGCGCACACCCGCCGTCGCGAACGGCCACCGGCATGAACTCGGTGTATCCCGGCGAGGAGCGCCAGCCGGTCAGTGCCCGGGCGCGGACCGTGCGCGGACCGCCCTCCACCCCACGCAGCTTGGCCAGCAGCGGAGCCGCGAACACGAGGAAAGAGACGAAGGCCGCAACCGGGTTGCCCGGCAGCGCGAGCAGCGGCACGCGGCGGCCGTCCGAGGCCACGATCGTCCCGGAGCCCTGCGGTTTGCCGGGGTGCACGCGCACCCGGACGAATCTGGCCTCCGCGTCGACGACGTCCCTGACCACCTCCCGCGCCCCTGCTGACACTCCGCCCGCCGTCAGCACGACGTCGGCATCCAGCGCCTCGTCCAGCGCGGCACGGAACGGCCCGGGATCGTCGGGGACGCAGCGGCGGCTGTGGACTCGGCAGGACAGTTGCGTCACGAGCTCGGCGAGGAGCAACGAGTTGGAGTCGGGTAGCTGCCCGGGCTCGGGCGTCCTGCCCGGCGGCACCAACTCGGAGCCCGTGGTGAGGACGGCGACGCGCGGGCGGGGGTGGACGAGCAGGGCGCCGTGACCCGTGGCGGCAGCGGCGGCCACGGCTGCGGGTCGCAGGATCTCGCCGCGGCGCAGCACCAGATCACCGCGGTGGAGGTCCTCGCCGGGTCGGCGGACGTTAGCGCCCGCGATCGGGGGACGCAGGACGCGCACGAAGCCGGGCAGAGGTGCCGGGCCGGGCCGTTGGTCGGTCGCCTCCACCGGAACGACGGTGTCGGCGCCAGCCGGGAGCACCCCGCCGGTCATGATGCGTGCGGCCTCGCCGGGTCGCAGCGGCACCGTCGCGGGCGTGCCCGCGGGGATGTCTGCCACCACCCGCAGGACGGCGCCGGAGACGTGTTCGGGCTCGGTGGCGAGGTCTTGCGCCCGAACCGCGAAGCCGTCCATCGCCGAACCGCAGAAGCACGGCACATCCAGGCGCGCGCTCACGTCCTGCGCGAGGACGCACCCCGCGACGTCCTCGAGCGCGGTCCACCGCGCAGGCAGCGGCCCGTCGGCGAGCTTCAGGACCTCGGCAAGGTATTCCTCGACGCCGAGCGCGGGTGGTCGGCTCAATCGCCGGCCCTCCGGCGGAGGGTGACCGCCATGAGGAGGGCCAGCGTGGCCGTGACCACCAGCAGCCACAACCCCAGGACGTACGAGTTGCTCGCGGCATCGTAGGTGGCGCCCATCACCAGCGGTGGGAAGTAACCACCCAGGGCGCCCGCCGCGGCGACCACTCCGCTGACTGCGCCGACCTTATCCTTCGGTGACATCGGGCCGACCCACCCGAACACGGCACCCTGCCCCAGTCCCAGGCTGGCGGCCATCGCGAGGAATGCGCCCCCCGTGGCGATGCCTTCCGGCACCTCGAAGCTCACGACGAGCGCGAGCACGATGATGCCGGCAAACGAGATCGCCGTAATGAGTTTCGGGCCGAACCGGTCCGCCAGCGCACCGCCGATGGGGCGGGCGAGCACAGCGGCGATCACGAAGGTGGCCGTCCTCGTGCCGGCGCCGACCTGGTCGACAGCGCCGGGGTAGATCGTGGTCAGGTACTTGGGAAGGAACGTGGAGAAGGCGACGAAGCCACCGAACACCACGGCGTAGAGGAAGGACATCTGCCAGGTGATCCGGAGCTTGAGGGCGCCGGTGATGCGCGGGAGCAGGGGTTGGCGTTGCGGGGTCCACCCGGGCGATTCCTTCATCCCGAGCCACACCACCGCGGCCATGACGACCATCAGGCCGGCGATGAGCAGGTGCGTGAGTCCGTAGCCGATGGCCGAGGCCAGCCGGGGGGTGAAGAACGCGGAGACCGCGGTGCCGACCATCCCCATGCCGAAGACGCCGTTGGCGAAGCCGCGCTGCCCGGGCGGGTACCACGCGCTGGAGAAGGGGATACCGACCGCGAACACGGTGCCCGCGACCCCGAGATAGAACCCCGAGACGATCAGCAGCGGGAAGCTGTTCAGCTGGCCGGCCAACGCCACGAGCAGCACGGCGGGCATCGACCCGAGCAGGATCGTGGTGAACATCCGCCGCCCGCCGAGGCGGTCCGTGAGCGGTCCGACCACGATCCGCCCGAGGGCCCCGACGAGGACCGGGGTCGCCAGCATCAGCGAGATCTGGCCCTCGCTGAGGCCCATCGACGTGGCGTACGTCTTCTGCAGCGGCGCGATCGACATCCAGGCCCAGAAGCCCATGGCGGACGCGAGCGTGGCCAGGATGACCTGGCCGAGCTGGCCGGAGAGCCGGGGATCGGTGGTGTCGGTGGTGTCGGTGGCGTGTGCCGGGCTGCTCATGTCGTCCCTCCGCGAGAGTGCCTGTCGGTGTCATGGACGGGCTGGTCGTGGTCATGACGGTCACGGCCGTCCAGCTGGTCGATGATGTGGGGCAGCAGCGGTACGACGACATCGAGGGTGTCGCGCACGCCGCCACGGGAGCTGGGGGCGTTGACCACCATCGCCGCGCAACCCGCTCGCACGACAACCCCGGCCAGCCCTCGGGAGAGCAGCGACTGCGACTGATGCTGCTCACCGCGGCGCCGGATCGCCTCGGCGATCCCGGGCAGCTCCGCCGTCAGCAGCGGGCGACTCGCCTCGACGACGATGTCCGAAGCGCCCACTCCGGTGGACCCGATGGTCAGGACGACGCGGGAGCCACGGGCCAGCGCCGCGTCGATCGCGTGGCTGGCGTCGGTGAGATCGGCAGCGACGAGGGCGTAGTCGAGGACCTCGACGCCGGCCGCCCGAAGCGCGTCGAGCGCCACGGGGCCGCCGCGATCCTCCGCCGGGTCGGCGAGCGCCAGGTCGGAGATGACGATGATGCTGGCCGTGATCGGCATGGCCGGGCCTCAGCGCTTCTGCAGGCTTGGTTTGTCCCAGCCACGCTGCGGGGCGCGGCTGCCCGGGCTGGCCTCCGGCTGCTCGTCACGGGACCGATACACGACGTACGGCCTGTTCAGGTAGCCCAGCGGCACGCTGAAGACGTGGACGAGCCGGGTGAACGGCCACAGGGCGAAGAGCGCGCAGGCCAGCAGGGCGTGCAGCTGGAATCCGAGCGGTGCGGCCGCCATGAGATCGGCGTCGGGCTGCAGCGAGAACAGCCCGCGGAACCAGATGGACACCCCTTCGCGGTAGTTGTAGTGGCCGCCACCGCCGCTGAAGCCCAGCGTGTTGGCTAGCCCCAGGAAGATGACCGCGGCCAGGAAGAGGTACATGACCTTGTCCATCGGCGTCGTGACGGAGAAGACCGGCCCGTTCGAGCGCCTCCGGAAGATCAGCAGGACCATCCCGACGAGGGTGCAGAACCCGGCCACCAGCCCGATCGAGATGGCGCTGAAGTGGTACATCTCCTGACTGATGCCGAGCCCGTCGGTCCAGGCCTTCGGAACGAGTAGCCCCATGATGTGCCCGACGAGGACGGCGAGGATGCCGAAGTGGAACAGCGGCGAGCCCCAGCGCAGCAGCCGGTCCTCGTAAAGCTGGGAGGATCTGGTGGTCCAGCCGAACTGATCGTAGCGGTACCGCCAGAAGTGGCCCACGACGAACGCGGTGAGGCAGATGTACGGAAACACGACCCACAGCAGCTGCTTCATGACCGGGCTCCTCGCGTGGCCGGAAGCGGTTCGAAGAGCCGTCCGGCGGGGTTGAGACGGGGGTCGATGGGGTAGGCGTCCAGGCCCACGTCCTCGGCGGGCGGGCCCTGCTCGACGAGCCGGGCGACCGCGCTCTCCTCGTCGCCTTCGAGCGTCGGGAGGGTCGCGCACACCGCGTCGAGGACGTTGGCCCATAGGGACTCGCGTTCGCGCAGCGCGAGGCGCAGGACCTCCAGGCCCGCCCGGTAGGTGAGCAGTAGCCGCAGGCCCTGGTCCGGGTCGACGCAGGCGCCGAACTCCAGCACGACGCTCAGGTGATCCGGCAGCTCGTCCTCGGGCGGCACCGCACCGGCTCGCCGATACGTCTGCTTGAGCTGGACGAGCGCCACCCCACGCTTGCGGGTGTCGCCGCAGGAGAAGTACGTCAGGTACGGGGCGCACCGGCGCGTCGAGTCGAAGGTCTCGACGTAGCGCTGCCGCAACTCCTCCACGGGCTCGGAGCCCACCGTGGCCGCGACGGTCTCCAGCGGGGCCCGAAGCCGGGCGGGCAGGGTGGCGCACACCTGCCGCACCGCCGGCAGGTGGCCCAGCAGGGTCTCGTCGGGGTACGCCAAGAGCACGCTCGCGCACTGCCACGCATTCCTGGTCGTGGCCAGGTCGAACGGCAGGTCCCCGGCCTTTTTCCGGCGCAGCGCGAGCCTCATCGGTCCGCACCTTCTTCGTGACGGTGCAGCCCCTCGGGCATCCCCGTGCCATCCCAGCTGAGCAGGTTCACGTGGGCACCCCGCAGCGGCGTGAAGTGGTCGGCGTTCTGGCGCTCCTGGAGGATCCGGAAGGTCTCCACGGCGACGGGGGTGAGCGAGCCCGATCCCTCGCCGAAGCGTCCCTCGTCCCCGTCGTACGCGGCGACATCGCAGGAGGTGCCGATCTCCTCAAGGTCGTGAGCCTGCTCGGCGTGCGCGGTGGGGATGACGTACCGCGCGTCGTACTTGGCGAGGGCGAGCAGCCGGTACATCTCGTACATCGATTCCTCATCCATGCCGACGCCCTGGGGAATCGACCCGTCAGGGTCGCGGCCGAGGTTGATGTCGCGCATGTACGAGCGCATGGCGGCGAGCTTGCGCAGGACGGCGTCGACCGGCCTGGTGTCGCCGGCGGTGAAGAGGTTGGCCAGGTACTCCACGGGGATGCGCAGGGCCTCGATCGCGGCGAACAGGTTGCCGCGGTCCTCACCGTCGTGGCCCGTCTCGCGGACGATGTCGACAACGGGTGACAGCGGAGGGATGTACCAGACCATCGGCATGGTGCGGTATTCCGGGTGCAGCGGCAACGCCACCCGGTAGCGCGCGATCAGGGCGTACACCGGCGAGCGTCGCGCCGCCTCGATCCAGTCACCCTGGATACCGGCCTGCTCGGCAGCGTGCTGCACCTGCGGATCGAAGGGGTCCAGGAAGACCTTGAGCTGAGCCTCGTAGAGGTCGGCGTCGTCGGGCGTCGAGGCGGCGTCGAGCACCGCGTCCGCATCGTAGAGCAGCACACCGATGTAGCGCAGCCGGCCCACGCAGGTCTCGGCGCATACGGTGGGGATACCGGCCTCCACCCGCGGATAGCAGAACGTGCACTTCTCCGCCTTGCCGGTCTTGTGGTTGAAATACACCTTCTTGTACGGGCAGCCGGAGACGCACATCCGCCAGCCGCGGCACCGATCCTGGTCGACGAGCACGATGCCGTCCTCGGAGCGCTTGTAAATCGCGCCCGACGGGCAACTCGCCGCGCAGGACGGGTTGAGGCAGTGCTCGCAGATGCGCGGCAGGTAGAACATGAAGGTCTTCTCGAACTCGAACTTCACCTTGTCGGCGATCCCGCGCAGCATGACGTCCCGGTGCGCGGTCTTCGTCGAACCACCCAGGTCGTCGTCCCAGTTCGCCGACCAGCCGATGTTCATCGGTTTGCCGCTGATCAGCGAATACGGCCTGGCGACCGGGAAATGCTTCTGCGCGGGCGCGTTGAGCAGCGTCTCGTAGTCGTAGGTCCACGGCTCGTAGTAGTCGTTGAGCGTGGGCAGCTTCGGGTTGACGAAGATCGTGAGGAGCTTCTTGACCCGGCCGCCGCCCTTGAGCCGCAGCCGGTTCCGAGAGAGCTCCCAGCCGCCTTTCCAGTGCTCCTGGTCCTCGTAGCGCCGAGGGTAGCCAAGACCGGGACGGGTCTCCACGTTGTTGAACCACACGTACTCGGTGCCGGACCGGTTGGTCCACGCCTGCTTGCAGGTCACCGAGCAGGTGTGGCAACCGATGCACTTGTCGAGGTTCATGACCATCGCCAGCTGTGCCATGACGCGCATGTCGGGCTCCTTTCTGTGCCGGTCGGGTCAGTACTCGACGGTCTGCGAGCGCTTACGGATCATCGTGACCTCGTCCCGGTTGTTGCCCGTCGGGCCGATGTAGTTGAAGGCGTACGACAGCTGCGCATAGCCCCCGATGATGTGGCTGGGTTTGAGCATGATCCGCGTCAGCGAGTTGTGGATGCCGCCGCGGATACCGCCCGTCTCGGTCAGGGGGACGTCGATCAGGCGGTCCTGGGCGTGCGGCATGTAGACCGTGCCGGTCGGCATCCGGTGGGTGACGATGGCTCGCGCTACGACGACTCCGTTGCGGTTCACCGCCTCCACCCAATCGTTGTCCTCCACCCCGATCTTCGCGGCGTCGAGATCGCTCATCCAGATCGACTGCCCGCCTCGCCCAAGGGTGAGCATGAACAGGTTGTCCTGGTATTCCGAGTGGATCGACCACTTGTTGTGCGGGGTCAGATAACGAACGGACACTCCCAGCTCGTTCATCTCCCCGAGGGCCGTTTCCCCGAAAAGAGCGGTCATGTTCAGCGGCGGCCGGTACGTCGGCAGCCCCTCCCCCATCGCGCTGATCCAGTCGTGGTCCAGGTAGAAGTGCTGGCGCCCGCTCAGGGTATGCCAGGGCTTGGAGCGCTCGACGTTGATGGTGAACGGGCTGTACCGGCGGCCCCCCGTCTCCGATCCGGACCACTCTGGCGAGGTGATCACCGGGACGGGCGCGGCGACGGTGTCCGCGAAGGTGATCTGCTTGCCCTCGTGCTCGGCCGCCAGGTCGTGCAGCTGGTGCCCGGTGCGCTTCTCCAGGTGCTTGAACCCCTGGGTCGCGAGGTGGCCGTTCGTCGTCCCGGACAGCGCCATGATCGTCTCGGCCACGTCGACGTCCGTCTCCAGCTTCGGGCGCCCGTGCGTCGGGCCGCCGTGGACGACGCCGTTCTGCCGGGCGAGGAACTCGATCTCCCGACCCACATCGCAGGTCACGCCCTTGGTCGTGGTGCCGAGCGTGTCTAAGAGCGGACCGATCGAGGTCATCTTCGCGTGAATCTGACCGTAGTCCCGCTCCACCACCGCGAGGACCGGCATCGTCTTGCCGGGCACCGGCTCGCACTCGCCCCGGCTCCAGTCGCGAACTCGGCCGTGCACGGTGGCCATCGCCTCGGGCGTGTCGTGCCACAGCGGTTTGGCGACGACGTCGCGGCGCACGCCGAGGTGGCGTGCGCCCAGCTCGGAGAAGACCCGAGCGATCTCGCGGAACGCGTCCCAGTCGCTCTTGGCCTGCCACGGCGGCGCGATCGCCGGATTGAACGAGTGGATGAACGGGTGCATGTCGGTCGTGTTGATGTCGTGCTTCTCGTACCACGTGGCGGCGGGCAGGACGACGTCGGACAACAGGGTTGAGCTGGTGTTGCGGAAGTCGATGGTCACGAGCATGTCGAGTTTGCCCTGCGGCGCCTCGTCGGGCCACACGACATCACGAGGCCGCTGCTCGGGGGGCGCCTCTTGCGCGCTCACCGCGTGGTCGGTGCCGAGCAGGTGCTTGAGGAAGTACTCATCGCCCTTGGCGGAGCTGCCGAACAGGTTGGCCCGCCACATCATCAGCACGCGTGGCCAGTTCTCCTCTGCCTCCGGGTCCTCCGCCGCGAACCGCAAGCCGCCGCTCTTCAGCTGGTCCACGATGTACGCCGGGACCTCCTGGCCCGCGGCCTGCGCCTCGTCGCAGATGACCAGGGGGTTGCGGTTGAACGTCGGGTAGCTCGGCATCCAGCCCGAGCGGGCCGACTGGGCCCACAGGTCGGCGATGCTGCGCCCGGCGAAGGCCGCTCCCCCGACGCTGCCGGCGCTGACCGCGTCCGCCTGGTAGGTGTCGTACCGGTACTGGCTGGTGTTGAGATACCAGTACGCGGTCTGGACCATGTGCCGCGGCGGTCGGTGCCAGTCGAGGGCGAATGCCGTGTGCTGAAAGCCGGTCAGGGGCCGGACCTTCTCCTGCCCGACGTAGTGGGCCCACCCGCCGCCGTTGCGCCCCTGGCAGCCGGTGATCGTGGTGAGCATGAGCATGGCGCGATAGATCAGGTCGGAGTGGTACCAGTGGTTGGTGCCTGCGCCCATGAGGATCATGGATCGACCGTGGGTGTCCACGGAGTTCTGCGCGAACTCTCGCGCGATCCGGGTCACGGCCTGGGCGGGCACCGACGTGATGTCCTCCTGCCAGGCCGGGGTGTACGGGGCGTCGACGTCGTCGTAGCCGCTCGGCCAGATGCCGGGCAGCCCGGGCCGCGCGACGCCGTACTGCGCGAGCATCAGGTCGAACACCGTCGTCACCAGATGGTCACCGATCTGCCGGACCGGCACCCCGCGTCGCGACGCCGTGACCGGGGCCTCGAGGGCGTCGAACCGCGGCAGCTGAAGCTCCACGCTCGAAGCGTCCGGCGCGTAGAGGCTGAGAAGCGGGTCCACGTCGCCGAGGTCGAGGTTCCAGGCGCCGACGCCCGCCTCGCCGAAGCGGTGGCCCAGCGACCCGTTCGGGATGACCACGGAATCCGTGCGCGCGTCGACGAGCGTCGGCTTCCAGTCGGCGTTCTCGCAGTCCCGCTCCGGGCCGTCGAGATCGCCGGCGACGAGGAACTTGCCCGGTCGGTACGCCCCGTCCTCCGTCGGCTCCAGGCAGATCAGGTTTGGCAGGTCGGTGAACCGCTTCGTGTAGTCAACGAAAAACGGTTCCTGCCGGTCGACGAAAAACTCACGGAGGATGACGTGGCCCATCGCCATGGCCAACGCGGCGTCGGTGCCCGGCGCCACCGGCAGCCACTCGTCCGCGAACTTCACGTTCTCCGCGTAGTCCGGCGACATCACCACGACCTTCTGGCCGCGATAGCGCGCCTCGGTCATCCAGTGGGCGTCGGGGGTGCGGGTCAGCGGCACATTGGAGCCCCACATGATGAGGTAGCCGGCGTCCCACCAGTCCCCCGATTCCGGGACGTCGGTCTGGTCACCGAACACCTGGGGGCTCGCGACCGGCAGGTCGGCGTACCAGTCGTAGAAGCTGAGCATGCAGCCGCCGATGAGCTCGGTGAACCGCGCCCCGGATGCGTAGGACACCATCGACATCGCCGGGATGGGGGAGAACCCGGCGATCCGGTCCGGGCCCCACCGCTTGATCGTGTAGACGTTGGCGGCCGCAACCATCTCGCTCGCCTCCGCCCAGCTCGCCCGGACCAGGCCGCCTTTGCCGCGGGCGCTCTTATAACGCCGGGACTTCTCGGGGTCCTGGACGATGGACGCCCACGCCAAGACCGGGTCGCCGTAGCGCGCCTTGGCCTCGCGGTACATCTCCAGGAGCACACCCCTGATGTACGGGTATCGGACCCGGGTGGGCGAGTACGTGTACCAGGAGAACGCGGCGCCCCGTGGGCAGCCGCGCGGCTCGTACTCGGGACGGTCCGCGCCGGTGGAAGGGTAGTCCGTCTCTTGCGCCTCCCAGGTGATGACGCCGTCCTTGACGTAGACCTTCCAAGAACACGACCCTGTGCAGTTGACCCCGTGCGTCGAGCGCACCACCTTGTCGTGGCTCCACCGGTCTCGGTAGAAGGAGTCGCCGGAACGACCGCCGGTGGCGTACATCGTGCGCCTGTCCGCGGACACCTCCGCCCGCGTGAAGAAGCGGCGCGTCCCGACGAGCGCGCCGTCGATCCGTGAGTCTCCGTGCCCCGGCGTGCGACGTCGCGTGTCACTCATGGGTAGGTGCCTCCTCGGGAGTCAGAGCAAAGCTGAACAGCTGGGGTGCTGCCCCGTCCGGGGCACGCGCGTCGGGGACCACTCGCGTCGAGATTTGCGCGATGCAGTGGGTGCCGCCGACGAGCGGGTCGAGCATGGCCTGCGCCTCCGGTTCGCCGAGGACGTCCAAGAGGCCCCGGATGATGCCTCGGTGGACGGCACACACCACATCCGAACGAGTCTTCGCGAGATCGCGGAAGGGGCAGTCGACCAGGGTCAGCGTGGCCGTCCGGCCGGCGCGTGACGTCTGGACCTGCGGTGCGTACCCCCACTCACGCAGCGTGTCCACGAGCACTCCCACCTTCCCGAGGAACTCCCCCGGCGTGGCAGCGGCGGCGGGCGGCTGACTTAGCCCGGTCCTGGTGGGCAAGTGCCGGTGAGCCCATGCCACACCGGCCTCCTCGGGCGTGCTGTCGCTGCCCGCGGGGCCCCACGCCTCGACGAGCACCTGGGCGAGCAGCAGCTGCGGTCTGACTTCCGGCGACGGACGTCCCCGCAGGGAGAGCGCGTACAGCTTGCTCGGCCGTCCGTGCCGCCCGCCCCCCGCCACGAACGACTCGACGAGGCCGGCCTGCTCGAGACGGTCGAGGTGGAACCGAGCGGTGGTGACATGCAGCTCCAGCACCCGACCCACGTCGCCCGCTGAAAGCCCCGGGTCGCGGACCCGGCCGTCGCGATCGACGGTTGTCGCACCGGAGCGGCGCAGCTCATCGAGCCGGTCGATGATCGCGCGGCGGGTGGGCGACAGCAAGACCGCTTCGTTGCCTACCGGTGTCTCCATGTCGCCCCGTCCGTTTTGAGGATTCTCTCCCTCTAAAGCGTGCGACGCCATGACTTGTGGGAGGTCTCACACCAGGAGCCGTCGACGACTCGGCCCTGTCTGGGGCGGATAAGCCCTGCCCACGCTGTGGAGGATCGGTGTCCGCTCAATGGTGGGCCGCGGTCCGCTCTGACGGGCCCTGGCGACCGCCACCGGACGGGGGCCGGGTTTCGCTCAGCCCGGCGGACTACCATGGATGGTGAAGACACCGCTTCGCGCGACGACGCGCTGTCAAGCCACGGCCCCGAGCGAGGCGGTTCGCGCTGTGTGGGCTGTAGCCAGGAAACCGTCGACGTGTTTCCGTACGGCTTGTGAGCAGGGCGCGGATGTCGCACGCAGGAGAAGTCGTGCGGCGCGGACGCTGTATGGAGGAGATCATGACCCACCGGGCCACCCTCAGGCACGGAAGCGAGAGCGCACCCGCCTCCCATCCGCCGACCCACGGGGCCAGTGGTCCCGACCAGGCGAGATCGCGCTGGGGCGAGGCACCGTACCCCGACGATGCCTGGGGCATCGTCGGGAACGGTGAGGTGGGAGGCACGAGGAAGGTCGAGGAGAAGCCGAAGGTCCCGATCATTTCCGCCCCAGGACTCGTCGCCGGGGCGGGCGCCGCCGTGAGCTCCGCCTATGTGGGTGCCTCCCTCGGCATCGCCGGCACCCTCATCGGCGCCGCCGTGGGCTCTGTCGTGACAACGATCTCCATCGCCTACTACTCGCATATGGTCGCGCGGCTGCACGACCGCGTCCGGGTCGGCGCCACTCGCCGACAGGACCCGTCGGCGCCGACCCCGCGGCGCCAGGTGCGCCTCTCCCGACGGTTCGCGCTCGGGGCGCTGGCTGCCTTCGCGATCGGTGTCGGAGCGGTCACGGCGATCGAGCTCGGCTTGGGCCACCCGCTGTCCGGCAACGAACGCTCCGGCACCAGCGTCGGCGTGGTCGTCCAAGACGCCGGCGGGCAACAGGCGCCCCGACCCACGACCACTCCGACACGCGTGCCCAGCCAGGGGGCCACCACCGCGCCGGCGACCCAGCCGCCGACCGACGGCCCCACGACGCGGAACCCGTCTCTTTCCGAGTCGGGCGTGCCCAGCACGCCGACGGCCCCTCAGGACAGCCTCCCGACCGCTCCCGCGGCGCCCACTCAGGCCCCGCAGGCCCCGGGCACCCCGGCACCCGCGCCGACGCAGGCGCCGGTCGTCGGCATCATGTGAACAGCGCGAATGTCGGCGCCGACGAGGTCGTGCCGGCGCGCAACGCCGCGACGAGGTCGGCCTGCCGATGACGACCCCGTGACCAGCACGGGGGTGCGCGGGCCAACGATGTGGCGCGCGTCCCACCTGGGGCATGCTGGATGCGTGGGCGGTCGGGTCAGGGTGACGGGGACGCTGTCTTTGGACCCTCGCGAATTGCGCTGGCGGTTCTCGCGGTCGTCCGGGCCGGGCGGTCAAGGGGTCAACACCACCGACAGCCACGTGGAGCTGTCGTTCGATGTCGCGACGGCCTCATCTCTGACGCCCGCCCTGCGCGACCGCCTCTCCGAACGCCTCGCAGGCCGACTCGTCGACGGCGTCCTGACGGTCACCTGTTCGCAGGAGCGCTCTCAGTGGCAGAACCGGCGACGCGCCCTCGACAAGCTCGTCGCCACGCTGGCCGATGCCGCCGCGCCACCGCCACCCGCGCGGCGGGCGACTCGTCCCACGCGCGGGTCGATCCGCCGCCGGTCCGAGAGCAAGAAGCTCCGCTCGCAGACCAAGTCGCTGCGCCGCCGCCCCCGAGGCGAGTGAACGATGGCGACGGCCGCGGTCTCGGTTTTCGCCCTGCCTGGAGGCTCGCGCAGGGGCGGGCGAGTCCTCGGCGAGGTAGCCCCCGCACACGCGCCAGCCGGCACTCAGCGCAACCCCCTCAGACACACCACCGGTATCGGATCATGCCGTCGGAGGGTCCTGTCATGGTCGGGAGGGCACACTGGTGCCCGTGGGGTTCCTCGTACGGACGGTCGCAGTCGCGGTAGCCCTGGCTGTCGCGGCCTGGATCGTGCCCGGGATCGAGCTGGTTCGCGGGGGCGGTACGCAGCAGCTTCTCACTCTGATCGGTGTCGCGCTCATCATCGGGCTGGTCAATGCGTTTGTCCGGCCGATTGTCAGCCTGTTGACGGGCTGCCTGGTGCTCCTCAGCTTTGGGCTGTTTCTCCTCGTTGTGAACGCCTGGATGCTGCAGCTCACCTCGTGGATCGCGGGACAGTTGGGTCTCGGGTTCCGCGTGGACGGGTTCGGCCCGGCGTTGCTCGGGTCCATCATCGTCAGCCTCGTCAGCTGGGCCGTGTCAGGTCTGCTCACCCCGACGTCGATGCGCAGACGCTGACGCAGTCACCACCCGGGTTGTGGCCGTCGGCCGATGTGCCTGCGTGCCGAGGGCTGTGTGCCCGTATCGCGGTGCTCTGCGCCCACCAGGAGCCGAAGCCCCTCACAGACCCATGTCCCGGTCGCGTCGCCGCAGCTGATCGTGGCCCGGGGCAGTCAACACGGGGTGCAGCCGTGCGCCGTCGGCCGGCGTCGTGTGCCGCGAACCGCCCCCGGACAGGTCCACCTCGACATCGAGCACACCGGCCCCGACCGGGTGCACGAGTGCCGTCCCGACGCTGCGCAGCAAGGCCAGAGAGGCCGGATTGTCGTCGGAGACTTCGGTCAGAAGATGAGTCACCCCCGCCGGGCGACTCGCCACCAGCAGTTTGATGAGCGCCGACCCGATGCCCCGGCCTTGCCAGGCGTCCTTGACGGTCACCCCCACGTCGGCGGCGTCCGGGAGGCTCGTGTGCCGGACGATCCGACCGATCGCCACCGGTGTCGGGTCGTCCTCGACCTCGACAAAGACGACGAGCGCCACGTGCTCGACGCCGTCCACGCCGTCCACGAGGACGTCAAGCAAGGCAGGGCTCAGGCAGTTGACCGACGCGAGGAAGCGCCGGCGCCTCGACGTCGGCGACAGCGTCTCGTACTCCCGAGCAAGATCCTCCCGGTCGCCGGACAGGAGCGGCCCGACCCACGCCGTGGAACCGTCCCGCAATTCGATCTGGTCCACGAGCTCCGCGGCCCGCTCGGCGTAGTGTCCTGGTCCCGTCGCCGGATCCCACTCGAGCTCCGGTTGCGTCATGGTGTTCCCTTTCCCACACGAAGGCTCGGCGGCTGGGCGAACTCCCACCGCGGCTCGGCCAGCCACCTCGGCGCGCTGACTCCATCATGTTCACAGCATCAGCTGATCGGGGCGGAACCGAGAGATGAGCCTCAGCGGAACGACGGCGGCCCTCGTAACCACCTGCGCAGACGCCAAGGCTTCACTGACGTGAATACATTTGCCGCATGGAAACAAGGCTCGACCCTTTGCCGGGCGCGACGTGGGTGCCGGTGACGTCGCTGGTCATCGATCACCGAGTATCGAGGATGTCCGCCGCATGAAGCGAGTGCGCGCCACGCACCACAAGGGCGCGCGATGAGCACGGCCGACCGACGCCGACCGGCCGGCGTCGACGCCAACCGGTGGCTCGTGCTGGGCATCTGCAGCAGCGCTCTGTTCATCGTCGGGCTCGACGTCTCAGGCCTGAATCTGGCCCTCCCGTCCATCCAGTCCCAGCTGCAGGTTTCGGCGTCCAACCTCCAATGGACCCTGGACGCCTACACCCTCGTCGTGGCCGGACTGCTCATGCTGTCCGGATCGATCGCGGACCGGGTCGGCCGCCGGCGCATTTTCCGGCTCGGGTTAGTGCTCTTCGGCGTCGGCTCGCTACTGTGCGCGTTCGCCACGAGCGGGGCCGACCTCATCGCGTCGCGGGCGGTCCAGGCGGTGGGCGGTTCCATGCTCACGCCTGTCGCGATGTCGATCATCACCACCACGTTCACCGATCCTCGCGAGCGCGCCCAAGCGATCGGAGTCTGGGGTGGCACGATCGGGGTGAGCATGGCGCTCGGGCCCTTGATCGGCGGCGTGCTGGTGGAGACGGTCGGCTGGCGGGGCATCTTCTGGATGAATGTTCCCGTCGTACTCCTGGCACTGGCACTCAGCGCCCGGTACGTCCCCGAGTCCCGCGCCGAGCGCCGACGCCCCCTCGATCCGATCGGTCAACTGCTCATCATGACGGCGCTGCTCACGCTGACCTTCGCGATCATCGAGGGCCGTGGCGCCGGCTGGACGTCACCGCTGGTGCTGGGCTGCGCCCTCGCCTTCGCTGTCTCGCTCAGCGCGTTCGTCGTGGTGGGGCGCAGGATGACGTACCCCTTGATCGACCCGGCCTTCTTCGCCAGCCTGCCGTTCTCCGGCGCCGTCATCAGCGCCGTGATCGGCTTCGCTTGCCAGGGCGGGTTCCTCCTGCTCAACACGCTCTATCTGCAAAGTGCCCGCGGTTTCAGCCCCCTACACGCCGGCCTGCTGACCTTGCCGATGGCGGTGTGCACAGCGGTCGGCGCACCCATCTCGGGACGTCTCGTGGGGTCGTCGGGCGTTCGCACGCCGATGCTGGTGGCCGCATTCGGCATCGGCGGTTCGGCGTTGATCCTGACCCGCATCACGCTCGAGACGCCGGTGACCGCGCTCATGGTCGCCTACGTACTCTTCGGGTTCGGCTTCGGGATGCTCAACACGCCCATCACCAACTCGGCCGTGTCGGGGATGCCGATCGGCCAGGTGGGCGTGGCGTCGGCGGTGGCCTCGACGAGCCGTCAGGTCGGGACGGCCCTGGGGGTCGCGATGTTCGGCACACTCACGTTCGGCGCCATGGCTCCGGGCGGCTCGGGCACGTGGGCAGATCCCGGCGAGCTCGCGGCGGCGTCGCACCCCGCATGGTGGGTGATGCTCGGCTGTGCGGTGGCTCTTGGCGCGGTGGCCTTCCTGGTCACCTCCCCGGCCGCTGCGCGAAGCCTTCAGCGGGTGAACGTCAAGATGGGGCAGTCGAGCTGACGCTGCCCAACGCCGCAGGGCCTCCGGCCGTGTCCACGTCGATGCCTGTCCTACCCTGGCGGGGTGGCGGATCGCGGCGACAGCGCACGCGTCGACGTATGGCTGTGGGCGGTGCGCGTGTTCAAGAGCCGGTCGCAGGCGACGGCAGCGTGCCGTGCAGGCCACGTGCGCACGGGGGGCGGGCGAGCCAAGCCGGCCGTTCTCGTCCGGACGGGGGATCGCGTCACCGTCAGCGGCACGGCACAACCTCGGATCCTGGTGGTGACACGCGTCCTGACCAAGCGGGTCGGAGCTGCTCTGGCCGCGGAGGCGTACGTCGATGAGAGCCCTCCCCGGCCGCCCCGCGAGGAGCGGGCCGCCCCGTTGGCCGCGCGGGAACGTGGCGCGGGCCGACCCACCAAACGCGACCGCCGCCGCCTGGACGAGCTGCGCGGCCGCTGATACCGCCCTGGTGCGCCACGCCTCGGCTCGCCACAATGTGTCCGTGATGATTGAAAGCGCGGTCTACCGCGACGGGCAGCACTTCGATTGCGGGGATCCCGCCGCGGAGCTCCACGCCCTGCGGGAGGCCGACACCGGGTACCTGTGGATCGGGCTTAAAGACCCGACCCAGGAGGAGTTCGACCAGTTCAACCACTCTTTGCACCTGCATCCCCTCGCGGTGGAGGACGCCACGAAGGGAAACCAGAGGCCCAAGATCGACGTATACGAGAATTCGATCTTCGTGGTGCTCAAGACGTTGCGATACATCGAATCCACCAGCGACGTCGAGACCGGCGAGCTCATGCTCTTCGCCGGGCAGAACTTCGTGCTGACCGTGCGGTACGGCGAGGCCAATCCGCTCGGCGATGTCCGGCGGCGGGTCGCCGCGCAACCGATGCTGATCCAGCTCGGGCCGATGGCGGTGGTGCACGCCGTCATCGACCACGTCGTCGACTCCTACCGCGCTATCGACGTCGAGCTCGGCAACGACCTGGGCGAGATCGAGGAGGCCGTTTTCGACGGGGACCGCGACGTCGAGGGGCCCGACATCTACCGGCTGAAGCGTGAGGTGCTGGAGTTCAAACGGGGGGCGATGCCGCTGGTCGAGCCGCTGAAACGCCTCCTCACCGAGCGCACGGTGCTCGTCCCGAAGAAGCTCCGACCGTTCTTCTCCGACGTCCTGGACCACCTGCTTCAGGTCACCGAACACGCCGAGTCCTACGACCGGCTGCTCGCCGACATCTTCGCGGCCTACCTCGCCCAGCAGGGGCTACGCCAGAACGAGGACATGCGGCGCATCTCCGCGTGGGTGGCGATCGCGGCGGTGCCGACCATGATCGCCGGCATCTACGGGATGAACTTCAAGAACATGCCGGAGCTGGAGACGCAGTACGGATATTTCGCGGTCATCGGTTTGATGGCCACCGTCTGTCTCACGCTTTACGTCACGTTCAGGCACCACAAGTGGCTGTGATGGCGCCAGAGCGCCGTCGGTTTGCTCAGGAGGCGGCGATCCACCCCGCGGCCAGGGCGGCCGCGAGGAGCAGGCCTGCGGGCACGCGGTAGTAGATGAACGGCCGCAGCGTGTTCGTCGCCACGAACCGCAGCATCCAGGCGATCGCCGCGTAGGCGACGACGAACGACACGACAATGCCGAGGATCATCGGCCCCAGCGGGATGACGGCGACGTTCACGTCCTTGAGCCCGAAAAGTCCCGCCGCGGTGAGCGCGGGGATGGCGAGGAAGAACGACAGCTCGGTCGCCACGACGCGGTTGACGCCGCCAAGGAGTCCTGCCGAGATGGTCGCGCCGGAGCGGGACACGCCCGGGATCAGTGAGAAGCACTGCATGAGACCGAGCTTCACGCCGTCGGCGACCGTCACGCTGTCCTCGCCGCGTTCCCTCCCGGCGGCGACGATCGCCGCGAACCGCGACTCCGCGAACCACATGACCGCGCTCCACAGCACCAGCGCCGCTGCGATCACCCAGAGGGAACGCAGCGGCCCCTCGATCACGTGTCGGCCGAGGAGCCCGACGATGCCGACCGGCAAGGACCCCACGATCACCGCGACGGCGAGGGTCCAGTCGTGCTGCTCGCGCGCCGCCGGGGAGCCGAGCCCAGCGAAGAACGCCTTGACCAACCGCACGATCTTGCTCCAGAAGAAGACGAGTGTCGCGGCGATGGCGCCGATCTGGATGGTGGCTGTGTACCCGGTGACGGCCGGGTCGTCGATCTGCATCCCGAGCAGCTTTTCGGTCACCGTGAGATGGCCGGTCGAGCTGATCGGAAGGTATTCGGTGATGCCCTCGACGATCCCCAGGACCAGAGCGTGCCAGTACGTCAGTTCCATGGTGCCTCTTCGGGTCGCGGCGGGCGGCCACGAGCTTCGCACGGGTCGTGGCTGGCTGCGGCACCTGCCGCTCACGATCCACGAGTCTAGGACGGCTCGGACTGCCCCGTTCCGCAGGGGCCTGGCGGGACGTCGAGTGCTGGGGTCACGCGAGGGGGCGCCCCGGCGTTACGGGCCCGTCGTCATC
>JBDTWM010000027.1:0-26460 GCA_040006675.1 Dermatophilaceae bacterium
CAGTGAGCGATCAGGAACCAGTGAGCGATCAGGAACCAGTGAGCGATCAGGAACCAGGGCGCGAACCAGGACAGGATGCCCCGAAGAAGGGGTTCTTCTCGGAGCTACTGGCACCTGTCGCCGGGTTCGGCGTGTCGTTCAGGACGCAGTTCCGCGAGTACGCGACGACGCAATATCCCGAGGAGAAGCGCCCCACCCCGCCCCGCTTCCACGGCGTCCACCAGCTCAACCGGCATCCCGACGGCCTGGAGAAGTGCATCGGGTGCGAACTGTGCGCGTGGGCGTGCCCGGCGGACGCGATCTTCGTGGAGGGCGCCGACAACGACGACACCCCCGCGGAGGAGGGCGGGACCGGTCGGTTCAGCCCCGGAGAGCGGTACGGCCGGGTGTACCAGATCAACTACCTGCGCTGCATCTTCTGCGGCCTGTGCATCGAGGCCTGCCCCACCCGCGCGTTGACGATGACCAACTTCTATGAGCTGGCGGATCACTCGCGGGCCGACCTGATCTTCGAGAAGGACAAACTCCTCGCACCCCTGCAGGACGGGATGGCTCAGCCGCCGCACCCGATGGTCAGCGGCACGGAGGAGAGCGACTACTACCAGGGCAACGTGGACGGGGCGACGGACCAGCAGCGCGACTTCGTCGCCGAGCGCGAACGACCCGACGACACAGGTCAGGAGCAGCCTGAGCAGGACCAGGCCAACCGCCGGGAGACGAAGGGGGGTGGACGGTCGTGACCCCCACGGACGTCACGCTGTCGGCCGGGGAGTCGGTGTTCTTCTGGGTCGTGGCGGTCAGCATGGTCGCCGGCGGCCTGGGCCTGCTGTTTGCGAGGAAGGCCGTGTACGCCGCGATGTCGATGGCGCTGGTCATGGTGCTGCTCGGCATCGTCTACCTGGCCCAAGGCGCCGACTTCCTCGGCATCGTGCACATCTTCGTCTACACGGGCGCGGTCATGATGCTCTTCCTCTTCGTGATCATGCTGATCGGCGTCGAGGCGAGCGAGTCGATGGTGGACACCATCCGCGGCCAGAAGGTCGTCGCGCTGCTCGTGGTGCTCGGTCTGGCCGGGCTGCTCCTGAGCATGTTCGGCCAGACGACGGTTCGCGCGGACCCCCAGGGTCTGGCCGTCGCCAACGCGGACGGCAACCCCGAGGGGATCGCGAGCCTGGTGTTCGGGCCGTACGTCTGGGTGTTCGAGATCACGAGCGCGCTGTTGATCACGGCTGCCATGGCGTCCATGGTGCTCGCGCACCGCCAGCGTCTCGTCGAGCGGCCCACCCAGCAAGAGCTCTCCCTGCAGCGCTTCCGCGACAACCGCTTCGTCGCCGGACTGCCGGCGCCCGGTGTGTACGCGCGTCACAACGCAGTCGACACCCCCGCGCTGTTGCCCGACGGCACGCCGAGCCATCTGTCCGTCTCCCGGGTTCTCACCGCCCGTCAGCAGATCACCGGCACCAAGGACTACGCGGATGCGGTCGACGTGCGCGAGCAGGAGATCGAGGAGGGCTCCCAGCGATGAGCCTCACGAGCTATCTCTATCTGGCAGCCATCCTTTTCGCGATCGGTGCGGCGACCGTGCTCACCCGCCGCAACTCGATCATCGTGTTCATGGGCATCGAGCTGATGCTGAACGCGGCCAACCTCGTCTTCGTCACGTTCGCTCGGATTCACGGCGCTCTCGACGGCCAGGCGATCGCCCTGATCGTGATGGTGGTCGCGGCGGCCGAGGTCGTCGTCGGCCTCGCGATCATCGTGGCCATCTACCGTGCCCGACGCTCGGCCTCGGTCGACGACGCCAACCTGCTGAAGCTGTAAGGAGCGAGGCGTGCAACTCTTCCCCTCGGCCGTCGACGCGTTAACGGCCGCCATACCCTCCCAGGTCGCGCCGGCCACCGGTGTCGGCACCTGGGCCTGGCTCCTCGTCGCCCTGCCGCTTCTCGGCGCGGTCGTTCTGCTCGTCGGCGGCCGCCGCACCGACTCGTTCGGGCCCGGTCTCGCGGTCGGCCTGTCCTGGGCCTCCTTCGGCGTCGGTGCCGCGATCATGGTGGAGATGCTCGGCCGGGCGACCCCGGACCGCGCCCAGCATCTGCAACTGTTCACGTGGATCACGGCGGGCTCCCTGGAGCTGCCCTTCGGGATGTTGGTCGATCAGCTGTCCATCAGCTTCGTCCTGCTGGTGACTTTTGTCGGTTCGCTGATCCATGTGTACTCGCTCGGCTACATGACCGACGACCCGGAGAAGCGGCGGTTCTTCGCCTATCTCAACCTGTTCGTCGCGGCCATGCTTCTCCTGGTACTTGCGGACAGCTATCTGCTGCTCTATGTCGGTTGGGAGGGTGTGGGCCTCGCGTCGTACCTGCTGATCGGATTCTGGAACTGGAACCCGCCGTACGCCTCCGCCGCCAACAAGGCGTTCCTTGCCAACCGCGTCGGTGACTTCGGGCTCGGCCTGGCCATCATGCTCATGTTCGCCACGTTCGGGCGGGTCGACTTCCTCGGCGTCCGCGCGGGCGTCGAGGGCGCGAGCACCACCACGCTCACGGTGATGGGACTGCTCCTTCTGCTCGCGGCCTGCGGCAAGTCGGCGCAGTTCCCGCTGCAGAGCTGGCTCGGCGACGCGATGGCCGGCCCGACCCCGGTGTCGGCCCTCATCCACGCTGCGACCATGGTCACGGCCGGGGTCTACCTGGTGGTCCGCAGCCACCCGGTCTTCAACTTGGCGCCCGACGCCCAGCTCGCCGTCGTGATCGTCGGCGCCATCACCTTGTCGATGGGGGCGATCATCGGCTGCGCGAAGGACGACCTCAAGAAGGCGCTCGCGGCCTCGACGATGAGCCAGATCGGCTACATGCTGCTGGCCGCGGGCCTCGGCCCCATCGGATACGCGTTCGCGATTTACCACCTGCTCACGCACGGCTTCTTCAAGGCGGGCATGTTCCTCGGCGCCGGGTCGGTCATGCACGGCATGAATGACCGGGTCAACATGCGCACGTTCGGTGACCTGTCGAAGACGATGAAGACGACCTGGCTCACGTTCGGAGCCGGTTGGCTCGCGATCATCGGCTTCCCGTTCTTGTCCGGCTGGTTCAGCAAGGACAAGATCATCGAGGCCGCGTTCGTCGGCGAAGGATGGCGTCCCTGGGTCTTCGGGCTCGTCACCATGCTGGCCGCAGGCCTCACCGCCTTCTACATGTCGCGGCTGTTCTTCATGACCTTCCACGGCAAGGCCCGACACCTGGCGAACGACCACCCGCACGAGGCGCCGGCGTCGATGACCGTCCCGATGATCGTGCTGGCGGCCGGTTCCGTCGTGCTGGGCGCCGTGCTCTCGTTCACTGGCTTCACCGACTGGCTGAACCCGGCCGTCGGCGTCGCGGCGCAGGGCGAGGAGCACCTCCCGGTCCTGAGCGCGCCGCTGATCATAGGTTTGACGTTCCTGCTCGTGGTCATCGGCGTGGCACTCGCCTGGAAGATGTACATCGCTTCGCCGGTCGGCGAGCCCAGCAAGAGCTTTGCGGCGGCCGTGGCCAGGAACGACTTCTTCCAGGACGATGTCACCGACCTCGCGATCGTCATCCCCGGCAACGGGTTGGTCCGGGCGACCACGCTCGCCGACCGCGGCGCCGTGGACGGCGCGGTGCGTGGCCTGGCCACGGTGATGACCGCGGCAAGCCGTGGACTGCGTCTGCTTCAGAACGGGTTCGTCCGCTCGTACGCTCTGACGATGCTGCTCGGCATCGTCGTCCTCCTCGGTGCCGTCTGGGTGGTTAAGTGATGAACAACGTTGACTGGCTGACCATCATGATGGTCGTGCCCCTCATCGGGGCGGTCATCGTGGCGTTCCTCCCGCGCAGCGGCGCGCGCGTCGCCCGCCCGGTGGCCTTCGGCTTCTCGCTCATCCCGCTCGCCATCGCGCTCTACGTGTGGCTCGCGCTGTACGACAACGGTTCGACCACCCAGTTCCAGCTGACCGCTACGCACGAGTGGATCTCCCGCTGGGGCATCAGCTACGCGATGGGCCTGGACGGCATGGCCCTCGCGATGATCGTGATGTCCGCGATCCTCGTCCCGATTTGCGTCCTCGCCGCCTGGGACGACATGCCCGCTGACGGCAGCAAGGACAACGGCTACTTCGCCTGGATGCTCGTGCTAGAGGCGTTCATCGTCGGGGTGTTCTCGGCCACAGACCTGTTCCTCTTCTACATCTTCTTCGAGGGGATGCTGATCCCGATCTACTTCCTCATCGCCTCGTACGGGGTGGGGACGCAGCGCCGCGCGGCCGCGTTGAAGTTCCTGCTGTACTCCCTGGCCGGCGGTCTCGTGATGCTGGTCGCGGTCATCGGGATCTACGTGCAAGGGCCCGGCGGATCGCAGGGCTTCCTGGTCACCTCGCTCACCGGCCTGTCCATGGACTCGACCATCGAGCGGCTGCTCTTCGTCGGGTTCTTCATCGCCTTCGCGATCAAGGCCCCGATGGTGCCGGTGCACACCTGGCTCCCAGACGCGGCCCACTCGGCGACGCCGGCTACCAGTACGCTGCTGGTCGGCGTGCTGGACAAGGTCGGCACGTTCGGGATGATCCGGTTCTGCCTGCAGTTCTTCCCGAACGCCAGCCAATGGGCCACCCCGGTGGTCGTGGCGCTTGCGCTGATCTCCATCATCTACGGCGGGTTGGCGGCCATCGGCCAGAAGCACATCATGCGCCTGATCGCCTTCACGTCGGTGAGCCACTTCGGCTTTATCGTGCTCGGCATCTTCGCGTTCACCAGGATGTCCGGGCAGGGTTCGGTGCTCTACATGCTCAACCACGGCTTCAGCACGGCTGCGCTGTTCCTGCTCGCGGGCATGCTGGTCGTCCGCTCCGGCAGCCCGCTCATCCGCGACCACGGCGGGTGGGGCCGCGTCACTCCCGTCCTCGCCGGCTGCTTCCTCGTCACCGCAATGGCGGGCCTGACGCTGCCTGGCCTGGCGTCGTTCGTGTCCGAGTTCCTCGTGATGATGGGGACCTTCCAGTGGAACCCGTGGGTCGCCGCGATTTCCTCGCTCGGCATCCTGCTGTCGGCGCTCTACATGCTGCTGCTCTACCAGCGGGTGTTCACAGGGCCCGCGCCTGGCGAGGCCGTGACCGAACGCGACGGCGCGGTGCTCCTGGGCGGCGCGCCCACGACGAAGCGCTCCGTGCGTGACCTCGGGGGCCGCGAGAAGGCAGTGGTCGCCCCCCTGATCGCGCTGTTCGTGATCTTGGGCGTTTTTCCCAACCTCGCCCTCCAGGTCATCAATCCCTCCGTCGAGAAGTCGCTCAGCATCGTGGGTGTGCAGGATCCGGCTCCGGCGGTCGGCTCGGTGGACGCCGAGAAGGGGAGTGCGAAGTGATGCCCGCGTTCGTCACCACCGAGGCGTTCACCGCCACAGACATCCAGTACGCGACCGTCGCACCGATTCTGATCGTCTTGGCGGGCGGTCTGGTCGGCGTGCTGGTGGAGGCGTTCTCGCCCCGCGCGCGACGCCACGACATCCAGGTGTGGGTCACCGCGATCGCCCTGATCGCGTCCCTCGCAGTCCTCCTGATGATCACGCGCGACCACCAGCGCAGCACCCTCGCAGGGGCCGTCGTCGTCGACGGAGTATCGATCTATCTGATGGCGCTGCTGCTCGCGCTGACGTTCATCTCCGTATTGGTGATGTCCGATCGGATGTCCGGTCGCGGCGCGGACGCCTTCACGCCGTCGGGGGCCTCCATTCCCGGAAGCGAGGGCGAGCGGATGGCCACTCGCCTCGGCGCGACGACCACCGAAGTCTTCCCGCTCACGCTGTTCTCGCTCGCAGGCATGATGGCGTTTGTCTGCGCAGGTGACCTGCTGACGATGTTCGTGGCGTTGGAAATGCTGTCGTTCCCCCTCTACGTCATGACCGCGCTCGCCCGGCGCAAGCGCCTGCTGTCCCAGGAAGCTGCGCTGAAGTACTTCCTGCTCGGGTCGCTGAGCTCGGCGTTCTTTCTGTTCGGCGCCGCCTTGTTGTACGGCTTCTCTGGCACCGTGTCCCTGTCGGGCATCGCGCAGGCGATCCCGAACGCCGACGTCGGCCAGCAGCTGCTGCTCCCGGGAGTGCTGTTCGTGCTCTTCGGGCTGCTGTTCAAGATCGGCGCGTGGCCGTTCCACAACTGGGTGCCGGATGTCTATCAGGGCGCGCCCACGCCCGTCACCGGCTTCATGGCAGCCGGCACCAAGGTCGCGGCGTTCGGGGCGCTCCTGCGCCTGGCCTACGTCGGCGTGGCCCAGACCCGCTGGGACTGGCTCTTCGTCATGTGGATCGTGGCGGGTCTGACGATGATCGTCGGCTCAGTGCTCACCGTCACCCAGACCGATATGAAACGACTTCTGGCGTACAGCTCCATCGCTCACGCGGGGTTCATCCTCGTCGGTCTCTTGGCGTTTGACCGGACTGCGGTGGGCGGCGTGCTGTTCTACCTCGTGGCCTACGGGTTTGCCACGGTCGCAGCCTTCGCCATGGTCTTCCTGGTGCGCAGCCGCGCGGACGGCTCCGAGGCGACGGCGATATCCCAATGGGCCGGTCTCGGTCGGAACCACCCGCGGTTCGCGGCCGCGTTCTTCGTGCTGCTGCTGACGTTCGCCGGGATCCCGCTCACCGGCGGGTTTACGGCCAAGATCGCGGCGTTCGTGCCGGCGGTGCAGTACGGCGGAGTCGCAGGAGTCGTCCTCGTCGTCATCGCTGTGATCTGCAGCATCATCACCGCGTACGCGTACTTCAAGGTGGCCGGCCTGATGTACCGGCCGAAGGAGTCGGGCGGGACACCCGGTGACGCCGTCCTGGTCGGCGCGCCCTCCATGGGCACCACGTTCGCTATCACCCTTGGGCTGGTCGTCACCCTGGCGCTCGGCGTTTTCCCCGGTCCGTTGCTCAACCTGTTCGACGTTTCCACGACGTTCCTGCGATGACGTCGCGAGCCTCCGTGCTCCCCGGCCTCGAGCCCGGGCTGGCAGCCTCGCTGCAGGCCGGGCTCGACGCGGTCGAAGTGTTCATCGCCGCGCGCGTCGATCACGACGACCCCTTCATCGCAGGAGCCGGAGGGCATCTGCTGGCCGCCGGCGGCAAGCGATTCCGACCGATGTTGACACTTCTCGCCGCCCACGTGGGCAGCGGCGTCAACGACGACGTGGTTGCGGCGGCGGCGGCGGTCGAGCTGACCCACCTGGCTTCGCTCTACCACGACGACGTGATGGACGAGGCGTCGATCCGGCGAGGTGTTCCCAGCGTCAACGCGGCCTACGGCAACTCCACAGCGATCCTGGTGGGTGACCTGCTGTTCGGGACGGCGAGCTCCATCGTGGCCGACCTGGGTCCGGAGGCGGTCAAGATCCAGGCGGAAACGTTCGTACGGTTGTGCGCGGGCCAGATCCGTGACGACCGACCCTGCCCCGCCGGGGTTGACCCGATTGCCGATTACCTGGAGGTCCTCGCTGACAAGACCGGGGTGTTGATTGCGACGTCGGCGCGGTATGGAGCCATGTTTTCGGGTTGCGACGACGCCACGGTGGGCATTCTGCGCGACTACGGGGAGCGCCTTGGGGTCGCGTTCCAGCTTGCCGACGACGTGCTCGACGTGGCGGGCCAGGGGGTCGTCTCGGGCAAGCTCCCGGGGACTGACCTGCGTGCGGGCGTCCAGACGCTGCCGACGCTGTACGTACGCGAGGACGCCCGCGACAGTCGCGGGCCCGTCACACCTGCGGATAGGCGCCTTTTGGAGCTGCTCGACGCGGACCTGAGCGCCGACGAAACCGGAGTGGCCGAGGCGTTGGCGCTGTTGCGGGCCCACCCGGCGTTCCAGCGCGCCCGGGAGGAGACACGCTCGACGGCGCGCCGAGCCCAGGAGGTGCTCACGCCCCTCGGGGACACGGCTGTGACGCGGGCGCTACGCGCGCTGGCGGCCGGGGTGGTGGACCGTCGTGTGTGACCGGTCGCGCCGGCACCCCCGGCTCGGTGATCCGCTCGGCGGGCGTTGGGGCACACGATTACGTGGCGGAAATCCGCCAAGCGGTCATCAAGATTTGGTAACGGCACCGCTCGGCTACCCTGTAGCGAGGGCTTCGAGCCGCTTTCCCCATCCGTTGTGGTCATAAGGTGGTCTTATGTCGCGAGTACCAGCCGAGCAGCGCCGAGAGCAGCTGATAGAGGCGACAATCGACCTGGCCATCCGGGAGGGTTTGGCCGCCGCGTCGGTGCGGCGTATCGCCGATGAGGCGAACGTGTCGCTGGGGGTTGTCCACTATTGCTTCTCCAGCAAGGAAGCCTTGCTGGACGCGGTCGCCGAGAGTTTCATCAGTCCGATCATCAATGCCGTCATGTCCGTCCTCACCGGTCACACGGGAACGATGGAGCAGAAGGTCTACGACAGCTTCCGTGCCTACTGGGAGCACACTCAGACCCAGCCGGGGCGACAGCTCTTGTCCTACGAGCTCGCGGCGTGGTCGATCCGTGGCGATGGCGAGGCGGCGCGCCTGCTCTACAAGACGTACCTCGACGCGATCGAGTTGATGATCACGGAGAGCATGGGCATCCGCGGCAGCGAGGGTCTGCCGACCCGTACGCTCGCGCGCATGGTGCTCGCCGTCACGGACGGCGTCATGCTGGCGTGGCTGGTCGACCGGGACGACGAGGGTACGTTCGACGTGCTGCAGGGCTTTATCGGTGTGCTGCTCGCCGTCGTTGAGCAAGCTCGAGGCGTGGGCCTCATGACTGTTCCCGACATACCGGAGTCCTGATTCTGGGCGTCCCGTCACCGCAAGGGGGAGGGCGGGCGTCGCGTCAGACGTTCGTGTCAGACCGTGGGCTCGGCCGGGTCAGGGCGATGCTGCGGTGCCATGAGGCGCGCATCATGTCCACCACGAGCACACCGACGGCCGCCCAGATGATCCCGAAACCGATCCAGCGCGCCTGCGACAGCTGCTCGCCGAGGAGCAGGGCGGTCGCGAACTGCAGGATCGGCGCGAGGAACTGCATCAGCCCGATCGTCACCAGGGTCACGCGACGCGCGGCTGCGGCGAACATGAGCAGGGGGACGGCCGTCACCACCCCCGTGGAGATCAGCAGGGCGGTGTGGCCCGCCGAGAGAACGCCGAACGTGGTCTGCCCCTGGACCGCGACCCAGAAGAGCATCACGGCGGCGACGGGAGCGATGCACACGGTCTCGGCGGTCAGGCTCTCGAGAGCGGTCAGGTGCGCGCCGACGCGGTTCTTCACCAGCCCGTAGAGGCCGAACGAGAACGCCAGCCCGAGGGGGAGGACCGGCACCGAATGCGCTTGGACCGAGAGGTAGACGGCTCCCAGCGCGGCGATGCCGACCGCGAACCCCTGCAGCGGCCGGAGTCGCTCCCGGAGGACCACCAGGCCGAGGGCGACGCTCACGAGAGGGTTCATGAAGTAGCCGAGTGCCGCGTCGGCGATCTGATCGGACGTGACGGCAATAAGGTACAGAGTCCAGTTGACCGAGACGAAGAGCCCGCCCAACGCCACGGCGATAAGGGTCCGACGGTCGCGAAGGCGTTCCCAGAGGCGCGTCAGCCCCCCCGACGCCACCAGCAGCACCGTGCAAAAAACCATGGACCACGCGATGCGGTGTGCCACGATCTCCCAGGGCCCGGCGGGGGCCAACAGCGTGAAGTACAGCGGAAAGCCGCCCCAGAGCCCGTACGCCCCGAGTCCGTAGAGGACTCCGGTGCCGTGGCTCGAGGGGCGGCTTCTCCGGCGGTTGCCAGCCGTAGTGCGTGTGGCTATCGGCTCAGCCGACAACCCATGTGTCCTGACCGGCAAAGAGCTTCCAGAGATCGTCGTCCGTCACCTCGGGCTGATCCTTGCTCGCCTCGGCGATCTGGGCGCGGATCATGTCGTCGTACGCGGGGCGCTGGACGTCGCGGAAGACGCCCATCGGCACGCACGCCATGTCGTCGCCCTCCAGGCTGGCCAGCGCGAAGGCGAGCGCAGGGTCCTCGGCCTTGCTGTCACAGACCACGATGTCTGACTCAGGGACGCCCTGGGCGGCGACGACCTTGAGGCCACCCTTCTCGTCGCGGACGACGACCCTGTCTTTGCCGAGACGCAGCGGCTGGCCGTCCTCCAGGCGCAGCACGTGCGCCTGGTCCTCGGTCTCATCTTTGAGCACGTCGTATGCGCCGTCGTTGAAGATGGGGCAGTTTTGGTAGATCTCGATAAACGCACTGCCGCGGTGCTGAGCGGCGCGGCGCAGCATCTCAGCGAGGTGCTGCCGATCCGCGGCCATGGAACGAGCGACGAACGTGGCGTCCGCGCCCAAGGCGAGGCGCACCGGACTGAACGGGTGGTCCACCGACCCCATCGGGGACGTCTTGCTGACGGTGCCTTGCGGCGACGTCGGGGAGTACTGCCCCTTGGTCAGTCCGTAGATCCTGTTGTTGAAAACCAGCATGGTGATGTTCACGTTGCGGCGCAGCATGTGGATGGTGTGGTTACCACCGATAGCCAGCGAGTCGCCGTCACCGGAGGCCACCCAGACGGCCACGTCCCCGCGGGCTACCGCGACGCCCGTCGCGATGGCCGGGGCCCGGCCGTGAACGCCGTGCATACCGTAACTGTCGATGTAGTACGGGAACCGCGAGGAACACCCGATTCCGGAGATCACCACGGTGTTCTCCGGGGCCACGCCCAGCTCGGGCATATGCCCCTGGATCGTAGCCAGAATGCTGTAGTCGCCGCAACCGGGGCACCAGCGGACCTCCTGGTCGCTGGTGAAATCCCTACGTGTGAGTTTGCGGTCGTCGCCGGCCAGGGCAATGCCGTCGGTCCGGGTCCGCAGTTCGCCCAGGTCGATAGTCGTCATGTGGGTCAGACCTCCTGTGAGTCCGCGGCGACGTGGGCCTCGTCGATCTCGGCGAGGTGCTGCTTGATGAAGTCGGTGATCTCTGGGACTGTGAACGGCAGGCCCCGGACCAGGTTATGCGACTTGATGTCGACGAGGAACATGCCCCGCAGCACCAGCGCCAGCTGACCGAGGTTCATCTCGGGCAGGACGACCATCTTGTACCTTCGAAGGACGTCCCCGGTGTTCTTCGGGAGGGGATTGATGTAGCGCAGGTGCGCGCGGGCGACCTTGATGCCCTCCTCGCGAAGATTGCGCACGGCTCCGGTGATCGGGCCGTAGGTCGAGCCCCAGCCCAGCATGAGGAGTTCTGCCTCTCCGGACGGGTCGTCGACCTCAAGCAGCGGGACGTCGTCCGCCATCGCGTCGATCTTGGCCTGCCGTAGCGCTGTCATCTTCATGTGGTTGGCCGAGTCGTGCGAGAGGGCGCCGGTGCCGTCGGCCTTCTCCAGGCCGCCGAGGCGGTGCTGCAATCCGGGCGTGCCGGGGATCGCCCACGGTCGGGCCATCGTCTTCTCATCCCGCTTGTACGGGTGGAAGGTCGGGTTGCCCAGATCGTCGACCGCGTTAGGACCGGTGGCGAAGTCGGGGTCGATGGCCGGGAAGTCATCCAAGGTAGGCAGTTGCCAGGGCTCGGATCCGTTGCCCAGGTAGCCGTCGGTCAGCAGGATCACGGGGTGCCGGTACTTGATCGCCAGCGCGCAGGCCTCGTACGCAGCGCTGAAGCAGTCGACCGGGGACTGGGCCGCGATGACCGCGACCGGCGCTTCGCCGTTGCGGCCGTATAGCGCCTGAAGCAGGTCGGCCTGCTCGGTCTTGGTGGGCAGACCGGTGGAGGGGCCGCCGCGTTGGACGTTGACGACGACGAGCGGGAGCTCGGTGGAGACCGCGAGGCCGAGGAACTCGGACTTCAGGCACAGGCCCGGCCCGGACGTCGTGGTCACGCCGAGTTTGCCCGCGAAGCTCGCGCCGAGCGCGAAGCCGATGCCCGAGATCTCGTCCTCGGCTTGCAGCGTCATGACGCCAAGTCTCTTCAGGCGGGCGAGCACATGGAAGATGTCGGTCGCGGGGGTGATCGGGTAGGAGCCCAGAACGAGTTGCAGCCCGGCCCGGTGCGCGCCCATGAGCAACCCGTAGGCGGTGGCCGTGTTGCCCGTGATATTGCGGTAGGTGCCCGCGGGCATGTCCGCGGCCTCGACCTCGTAGCGAACGGCGAAGACCTCTGTGTTCTCGCCGTAGTTCCAACCGGCCTCGAGAGCGAGCACGTTGGCCCTCATGATCTCGGGCCGCTTGGAGAATTTCTGCTCGAGGAACCTGCGTGTCGAGTCGGTCGGGCGGCTGAACAGCCAGGAGACCAGGCCGAGCGCGAACATGTTCTTCGCGCGCTCCTTCTCCTTCTTGGTCAGATCGCAGTCCGCGAGCGCTTCGATCGTGAGCGACGCGAGCGGGACCGCGTGGATCGTGGCGGAGTCGCCGAGGGAGCCGTCCTCGAGTGGGTTGCTCGCGTACCCCACCTTGGCGAGGTTGCGCTTCGTGAAATCGTCGCTGTTGACGATGATCGTGCCGCCCTTTTTCACCTCGCGGACGTTGGCCTTCAGGGCCGCGGGGTTCATGGCGACCAGCACGTCGGGGTTGTCACCCGGCGTCAGGATGTCGTGGTCGCCGAACTGCAGCTGGAAGCTGCTGACGCCCAGGAGGGTGCCTTGAGGCGCACGGATCTCGGAGGGGTAGCTGGGCAACGTCGCGAGGTCGTTGCCCACGCTGGCGGTGTCGGAGGTGAAGCGGTCACCGGTCAGCTGCATGCCGTCGCCGGAGTCTCCAGCGAAACGGACGGCGACGCGCATGGTCTTGCGGATCTCTTTGGTAGTGGTACTCATGGGCGTTGACTCACCGAATCCTCTGGACGTGGGGTGCGGCGCTGCACCTGTTCATCGTAGGTCGGCCTCATCTCGCGCGCCCGTCAACGCGGGAATCCTGTGCGGACGGAACGAAGCGGCAGGTCGCCACGTTGGCGTGGCATGCACCGGCATTACAACGGGCTGAAGACAGCAGCCCTCTTCGGCGGGATCTGGGCGCTCCTTCTCGGGCTCGGCGCCCTCATCGGCGGCGGCCGGTTCATCTGGCTGTTCGCGCTGGTCGGCGTGGGGATGACGTTCTACAGCTACTGGAACAGCGACAAGATCGCGATCCGCGCGATGCGGGCCTACCCTGTCACGCCGCAGCAGCAGCCGACCATGCACCGCATCGTCACCGAGCTGAGCGTTCGCGCGGGCCAGCCGATGCCCGCGCTCTACGTGTCGCCCACCCAGGCGCCCAACGCGTTCGCGACCGGCCGCAACCCTCGGCACGCGGCGGTCTGCTGCACGGAGGGGATCCTCGAGCTGCTCGACGAGCGGGAGTTGCGCGGTGTCCTCGGGCACGAGCTGATGCACGTCTTCAACCGCGACATTTTGACGTCCTCCGTCGCGGCCGCCGTCGCCGGGGTGATCACGAGCGTCGCGCAGATGCTCCTGTTCTTCGGCGGCGGGTTCGGCGGCGGAGACGAGGACCGGCCGAACCCGATCGCCATGATCGCGCTTTCGCTGCTGGCGCCCATCGCGGCGAGCGTGATCCAGATGGCCATCTCGCGCACCCGGGAGTACGACGCGGACGAGGACGGCGCGAAGCTGACCGGCGACCCGCTGGCCTTGGCGAGCGCGCTGCACAAGCTGCAGTACGGGACAGCGCGGGCGCCCCTCCCGCCGGACCAGGACCTGGTGAACTCCAGCCACCTGATGATCGCCAACCCCTTCCGCGTTCAAGACGTCTCGCGCTTCTTCAGCACCCACCCGCCGATGACCGACCGGATCGCTCGTCTGGAGCAGATGGCGCGCGGCTAAGCCCTCGCGCCGTGAAGGCCGACGGGCTGCCGGATCCGATGCGTCGGGAGAAGAGCGACGGCCGGGCCCTCCTGGAGACCACCCTCGTGTCCGGACGCTGGGCGCTGTGCAGTCGGCTTCGTTGACCGGGGTCTCACGACGTCCTCCCAAGCGTGACGCGACGCCGCGTACCCCGGCCCGCTCGGCGATTCGACAGGGTTTGCGTTGAACGGCACAGGGATCCGACCCTGGCGCAGGGTGATCCATCCACCCCGGCGCCGACAGTGACCGCAAAGGAGCAGGTGAAACCCTACTCGAGGAGCAATACCATCAGGCCTGAACGGATCTGGCCCACAACCGCGGCCCACACCCGCTCAGCGCTCGAAATGCGGTCGGTTGTCCCACTGGGGCGACACCCCAGCTTTCCCACCGCCCTGAACGCCTGGTAAAGCTATAGGGCGTAACTGGATTGATCCTGCTTGCCGAACGGCGCGCGGGGACTGTTGAGGGGAACCAGCTCATGAACAGCTCACAGGAGACGCCGAGCCCGCGGGAGCCGAGCGCTGGGGAACCGGGCACTCCGGCGTCGTCGAACCGCATCGGTCGAAGGTGGCGCAATCTCAGCCGCGAAAACCGGATCGGCGCCGGCCTGATCGGCGCGTGGGCGATCGTGGTCGCCGCCGTCATGACCCAGGCCCCTGGGGGGACCCCGTCCGCCGACGTCAGCGCAAGCCCCGGAGTCAACGCCGCCACGCGGGCAGACTCTCCGTTCTCGCTGCGTGACGGCGGCCAGACGTCGGTGACCGTTTCCGGCAGCCCGTCGACCTCGACGGGAATCAAGGACGGCGGCACAGTGGCCGCTTCCGCGCCGGGGGAGGCAGGGCCGGCACAGAGCGCGGCCGTGCCCCCTCCGTTGGCGCCTCCAGCCCCCGCCGCCCCGGCGCGCTCAGGGCCACAGAACAGCACGCCCAAGCCGGCTCCGCCAGCCCCCGCCGCCCCGCCAGCCCCCGCCGCCCCGGCAGTCTCGGTGCCGCAGACGAGCACGCCCAAGCCGGCCCCGGCTCCGGCCCCGGTTCCGGTTCCGGTTCCGGTTCCTCAGCCTGCAGCCCCGGTAGCCCCGGTGGCGCCGGTGAGGACGCCCACGCCGACCTCGAAACCCTCGCCAGCCAGCACCCCGACCTCGAAGCCCGCGCCAGCCGGCACCCCGACCACGCAACCGAGCCGGACCAGCGCGCCGTCGACGAGCACCCAGGGCTCTGGAAACTCGCGGGTGAACCGCGAGCGTGACAGCGGCTCCTCCCGGTGGAACAACAACTACGGCGATCGCGGATCGAACACGGACAACCAACGCGGCAACAGCAGTGCGTGGAGCCGGGACGGCTGGGGTCGCTGAGCCGACGCTCGAGGCGAAACGACAGGTCACCCGCTCTCGTCGGGGGGTGCCCCACGTTCTCTTGGCGGCGGAGGGTCGTCCTGCGCGTCAGCGGTAGTTGACGAACTGCAGAGCCACATCGAGATCCTGCCCTTTCAGCATCCCCATCACGGCTTGCAACTCGTCCCTGCTCTTGCTGGACACGCGCAGCTCATCGCCCTGGATCGTCGCTTTGACGGTCTTGCGGAATTCCTCGCGGATCAGGTGAGCGATGTTCTTGGCGTGCTCAGCGGTGATGCCGTGGCGCAGCTGACCCTCCAACCGGCACTCCTTGCCGGAGGCCTTGGGCACGCCGTCCCCGATATCCAGCGACTTCAGGGACACGCCTCGTTTGACCAGTTTCGTCTGAAAGACGTCCAGCACCGCCCGGCAGCGTTCCTCGGTGTTGGCCTTCATGACGACGGTGTCCTGACCGCTGAAGTCGATCGATGCCCCCACGCCCTTGAAGTCGTAGCGCTGCGAGATTTCCTTGGCCGCCTGGTTGAGGGCGTTCGCCACCTCCTGGCGGTCCACCTTGCTGACGATGTCGAACGAGCTGTCGGCCATGCCACTCCTTTGTCTATGTCCCGGGGGCAGGTGTCTTCCCCCGTGAGGCGGGTGTCCGCTTTCGGGGCGGGCCCCTGACGGCGTACACTTCCCGCTTCGCCGGCGCGGTTCCCCCTGGGGGAACGCTGCCGTGCCAGAGGTCTCGCCGCTGAGTCGCGGCCATTCTGCCGTAGGGCGCCTGGTGCCTCGCGTCGCGTCCGGGCGCGTCGGATCCGATTGGACTCGCCCCCCCGGCGGCTTGCTATTGTGTGCGGGCCACGGCAGGTTGCCCGAGCGGCCAATGGGAGCGGACTGTAAATCCGTCGCGAGAGCTACGAAGGTTCGAATCCTTCACCTGCCACCACCGGCACCTGCGGCCCTGGTTCAGCGGAGACGCTGCGCCGGGGCCGCGTGCGGTGCGTCCGTCATGGAGCTGGTGGGGCGTGTGGTCCAACCGTGCACGAGCATGCCCGCTCGACAGGCTGCCCGCGCGAGAGACTAGGGCGATGTCCCTTTCCTCGCCTCGCGAAGGAGCTACCGTGAACAGCCCCGACGAACTGCTCGTGTCCCACGACCAGGACGGCGCCGTCGTCGAGGTCACGTTCAATCGCCCGCACCGGCACAATGCGTTCACGACCGTGATGTACGAGGGGCTGCGCGACCTCTTCGGTCAGCTTCATCACGATGCGTCGGCGCGCGTCGTGGTGTTCCGGGGAGCGGGCGCGATGGCGTTTGCGGCCGGCAACGAGATCGGCGAGTTCGCGGGCATGACCGAAGGCGCGCAGGCGGTGGCGTATGAGGCCCGGGTGCGCGACCTGCTCACCGATCTGGCCCTCTTGCCCCAAGTGAGCGTCGCCGCCGTGGATGGGCTGTGTGTGGGGGGTGGGCTGGCTGTCGCGACGTATTGCGACCTGCGCCTGGCCACGTCCGGCTCTCGGTTCGGGTACCCGATCGCCCGCACCCTAGGAAACGCCTTGTCCCGTCCCCTCCTGGAGCGGTGCGTGCACGTGTTCGGCGAGTCGGTGGCGCGCCAGATGCTCCTCGCGAGCCGCCTGATCGACGCCCGCCGCGCGTACGATCTGGGGGCCCTGCTCGCGGTCGCGGACAGTCGCGTCGAGCTGGACCGGGAGCTCCATGCGTTGGTGGAGGGGTTGCTGCAGGCGGCTCCGACGACCGTGGCCACGACCAAGGAACAGCTCTTCGCGATCACCGAATCGGGCGGTGACCCGGCGCTGGACGCCCAATTGCTGGAGCGGGCCTACTCCTCCGACGCGTTCCGGGAGGGCGTGCGCGCCTTCCTCGCCAAGGAGCGCCCCAACTTCCACGGCGCCCCGTCCTGAGGCTGCGCGCTCGGCCTTCTCGCCCACGTGGCGACGCCCTTAGGGACCTACGACGGCGTCCGCGGGACCTTCTGCGTGAGCAGTCAGCGATTTGATACCGGGCGCTGGGCGGAGCGATAGCCTGTCCGCATGGCTCCCTCGATGTTTGAGTTCTCGACTGGCCCGCGGGGCCAGCGTGTGGTTATCCACGCCCGCGGCAACCAGGTCCTGTCGTTGGCCGAGATCAACCGGGGCACAGCCTTCACGTGGCCTGAGCGCCACGCGCTGCAGTTGACGGGCTTGTTACCGCCGGGAGTCGCTCCGATTGAGGCTCAGGTGCGCCGGGTCTACGAGCAATACCAGCAGCAGGGCGGCGACATGGCCAAGTACGCCTACTTGGCGGGCCTGCGCGATCGCAACTCGGTGCTGTTCTTCCGACTGTTCTCCGAGCACGTCGAGGAGATGCTGCCGATTGTGTATACGCCGACGATTGGGGAGGTCATCCAGAGGTTCAGTCACGAGTTCAGCCGCTCCCGGGCCGCGTACATGACCGTCGACTATCCGGAGCAGATCGAGAACACGCTGAAGAACTTCGGACTGGGTCCGGACGAATGCGACCTGGTCGTGGTCACCGACTCGGAGGGCATCCTCGGCATCGGCGACCAGGGCGTCGGCGGCGTCCAGATCGCCATCGGTAAGCTCTCCGTATACACGGCGGCGGCTGGGATCGACCCCCGGCGTGTGATTCCCATCGTCATCGACGTGGGCACCGACAACATGGAGCTGCTCAACGACGAGTTCTACATCGGCACGCGGCACAGCCGTACCCGTGGGGAGAAGTACGACCTCTTCATCGAACAGTTCGTCGAGACGGTCACGCGGATGTACCCGAACGCACTCATCCATTGGGAGGACTTCGGGGCGAGCAACGCGCACCGCATCCTGGAGCGCTACCAGGACACGTGCTGCACGTTCAACGACGACATCCAGGGCACGGCCGCCGTGGTGATGGCGGCGGCGCTGGCCGGCGTCAAGACGTGTGGGCGCAGTATGCGCGACCAGCGCGTCGTCATCTTTGGCGCCGGCACGGCAGGAATCGGGATCGCCGATCTCATGCGCGATCAGATGATGCGCGAGGGGTTGAGCGCGGAGGAAGCGTACCGACAGTTCTGGTGCTTCGGCAGCCAGGGCCTGATCACCAAGGGAATGAACCGGATCCGGCCCTTCCAAGAGCCCTACGCGCGACCGGCCGAGGAGGTGGCGTCCTTGGACTTGGGCAAGAGTGGGCGCGTCGACCTCGCCGAGGTCGTCGCGGCCGTGCACCCGACGATCCTCGTCGGAACCTCGGCCCGTTCGGGCGCGTTCAGCGAGGCGATCATCCGGCAGATGTCGGCGCACTGCGAGCGGCCGATCATCATGCCGCTATCCAATCCGACGTCCCGCGCCGAGGCCACCCCCGCGGACCTCATTCATTGGTCGGAAGGGGCGGCGCTCGTCGCTACCGGGTCACCGTTCGGGCCTGTCGAATACGCCGGGGTGACGCACACGATCGGCCAGGCCAACAACGCGTTGGTCTTCCCGGGGCTGGGCCTGGGGGTCATCATCAGCAAGGCCAGACGGGTCTCCGCCGGGATGATCCTGGCCGCCGCCGAGGCGGTCGCCGAGATCGTCGACATCGTCCCGCGGGGTAAGCCGCTGCTGCCGAGCATGTCGCAGTTGCGTCAGGTGTCCGGCACGGTCGCGATCCGTGTCGCCGAGACGGCGCTCAAGGAGGGTTTGTCAGACGTCGAACTCTCCGATCCGGTGCAGGAGATGTATGACGCCATGTGGCAGCCGGTCTACCCGGAGCTGATCCTCCCCGACGGGGATTGGAAGGATTACTCCGTCGACCTCGCCGAACAGCGATACCACGCCAGGCAGCGGAACCAGGACGCTGCCCCGCCGCCGGAGGAGACGTCGGCCCCCGCGAAGAAGTCAGCAGGCCCGCCAGCAGGCACGTCAGCGGGCACGTCAGCGGGCAAGGACGCGTGAGCGAAACACGGCTACGCGGCTGACGGGCCGCGCGTGAGCGAGGCCGGAGCGGGTGAGGCTGATCGCCTCACCCGCTCCGAGCGTCTCGACCGACTGCCGTTCACGCGGGCGCACGCCCGGCTGCTCGTGGGGTCGGGGATGGGCTGGGCACTCGACGCCATGGACATGCTCCTCATCTCGTACGTCATGGCGCAGCTCGCGGTCCAGTGGGTCGCTGGACGCGACCACCACGAGCTGGATCGCTTCGATCGGGTTCGTCGGCATGGCGTTCGGCGCGAGTCTCGGGGGGCTGCTGGCGGACCGCATCGGACGGCGATCGGTCTTCGCGCTGACGCTGCTCGTCTACGGGGTGGCGACGGGCGCGTCGGCTCTCGCGGGCAGCGTGGCCGTGCTGATCATCCTTCGTTTCTTCGTCGGCCTGGGGCTGGGTGCTGAGCTACCCGTCGCGTCCACCCTAGTGAGCGAATACGCACCCATGAGAATCCGCGGGCGCGTCGTGGTGGGGCT
Source organism: Dermatophilaceae bacterium (assembly GCA_040006675.1). GTDB lineage: Bacteria > Actinomycetota > Actinomycetes > Actinomycetales > Dermatophilaceae > Austwickia. The sequence continues at coordinate 19,588 of JBDTWM010000027.1, forward strand.
CGAGGCGTTCTGGGCGCTGGGGTCGGTGTTCGCCGCCCTGCTCGGGTACTTCGTGGTGCCGCGTGGCGACGACGGGTGGCGCTGGGCTCTGGCGATCGGGATCGTGCCGACGCTGTATACGGTGGTCGTGCGCTTCGCCCTGCCGGAGTCGGTGCGGTTCCTGGAAAGCAAGGGACGTCACGCGGAGGCGGAGCGCGCGGTGCGAGTATACGAGTCGTCGGCGGGCGTCCCCGCGCACAGCGAGCCGCTCCCGCGGGAGGCCACGCCCACGCTCGGCGCGGGGGCTCCGCCGGTGCGCTGGCTGGACCTGTGGTCGCCGCTGCTCCGGCGCCGTACCGGGGCCTTGTGGATCGTGTGGTTCATGGTGAACCTGTCGTATTACGGAGCGTTCATCTGGTTGCCGTCGCTGATCCACGCGCAGGGCTATCCGCTGGTCACGTCGTTCAAGTACGCCCTGATCATCACGCTGGCGCAACTGCCCGGGTACGCGGCGGCCGCCTGGCTGGTCGAGGTCTGGGGTCGACGGACCACGCTATCGGTGTTCCTGCTCGGATCGGCCGTGTCGGCCTTGGCGTTCGGCGTGGTCAGCGGGCAGACGGGCATCATCGTCGCAGGCTGCGCGCTCTCGTTTGCCAACCTTGGAGCGTGGGGCGCGTTGTACGCGATCGGCCCGGAGATCTATCCGACCGCTATCCGCGGTGCGGGCACCGGCGCCGCGGCTGCCTTCGGTCGCATCGCGAGCATCCTCGCGCCGCTGTCGGTGCCCGTCCTGAAGGGTTGGGGCGGCCAGTCGCTGGTGTTCGCCACGTTCGGGGCGTCTTTCGCGATCGCGGCCGCGGCCGCCTTGCTGCTCCCCGAGCGCAAGGGCGCGGCCCTGGAGTAGCGCCGCGGCGCGCAAGCGCGCGTGCGCGACAATGAGGACGTCGGCTCGACCGGATCGAAGGGAACACCATGGCGGACGTGATCGGCCTCCTCAACGGTCCGAACCTCAATCTCCTCGGGACGCGCGAACCGGCCACCTACGGCAACCAGACGCTCGACGACGTCGTGGCTCGCTGCCAGGAGGTCGGCCGATCGCTCGGGCTGACGATCGACGCCCAGCAGTCGAACCACGAGGGGGACCTCGTCGACGCCGTCCAGCGGATGGCCCGCGACGGGGTGCTCGGCGTCGTGATCAACGCGGGGGCCTTCACCCACACGTCGGTGGCTTTGCGGGACGCCCTCGCGGGGGTGGGCCTGCCGTTCGTGGAGGTGCACATCAGCAACGTGTACGCCCGCGAGCCATTCCGGCATACGTCGTACCTCTCTCCCCTCGCCTCCGGGATCGTGGTCGGATGCGGAACGTACGGGTACGAGCTGGGCGTCCGCGCGTTGGGGCACCATCTGGGGCTGCCTCTGACCGCCTGACGCGGGTGGGAACGGTGAAGGGCCCGCCCCCCGGGGGAGCGGGCCCTTCACCGTGCGGGCTGGAAAGGGCAATCAGTGTTTGCTGATGGCCGCAAGGATGTCGTTGACGCGGTCTTTCGCGTCGCCGAACAGCATCTGCGTGTTCTCCTTGAAGAACAGCGGGTTCTGTACGCCGGCGTAGCCGGTGTTCATCGACCGCTTGAACACGATCACGTTCTGCGCCTCCCACACGTGCAGGACCGGCATGCCCGCGATCGGGCTGGTCGGGTCGTCCAGTGCCGCCGGGTTCACGGTGTCGTTGGCGCCGATCACGAGCACGACGTCGGTGTCGCTGAAGTCGTCGTTGATCTCGTCCATCTCGAGCACGATGTCGTACGGCACCTTTGCTTCGGCGAGGAGCACGTTCATGTGGCCGGGCAGGCGACCGGCGACCGGGTGGATGCCGAACCGCACGTTGACGCCACGCTCGCGCATCTTCGAGGTGATTTCGGCCACCGGGTACTGCGCCTGCGCGACCGCCATGCCGTAGCCGGGCGTGATGATGACCGACTTTGCGTCCCTGAGAAGATCGGCGGCGTCCTCGACATCGATCTCGCGGTGCTCCCCGTAGTCGTGGTCGCTCGAGACGGCCACGCCTTCGCCGCCGAAGCCGCCGGCGATCACGTTGACGAACGAGCGACCCATGCCCTTGCACATGATGTACGACAGGAACGCACCGGAGGAACCGACCAACGCGCCGGTGATGATGAGCAGGTCGTTGTTGAGCATGAAGCCGGCCGCGGCCGCGGCCCATCCGGAGTAGCTGTTGAGCATCGACACGACGACCGGCATGTCACCGCCGCCGATGGCGGCCACGAGGTGGAAGCCGAGCAGCAGCGCGATGATCGTCATGATCACCAGCAGGATGACGTTGGGGCTCCTGACGAAGAAGACGGTCAGCACGACGAACAGCACGACGGCGCCCAGGTTGAGGTAGTTGTGCTTGGGCAGCATCAGCGGCGTGGAGCTCATCTTTGCGGACAGCTTCAGGTATGCCACGACCGAGCCGGTGAAGGTGATGGCGCCGATGAACACGCCGACGAAGACCTCGCCGCTGTGGATCGGGCCGAGCGAACCGAGCAGGTCTGTCGGCATGGGTTTAGAGGCCTGTTGAGCGGCGTCGATGCGCTGCTCGGCGTCGAAGAAGCTGTTGTAGCCGACCAGGACGGCGGCCAGACCGACGAAGCTGTGCAGGAGCGCGATCAGTTCGGGCATGCCGGTCATCTCGACCTTACGCGCCATGATGATTCCGACGACCGCGCCGACGACCATCGCGATGAGCAGCAGCGTCAGCCCGAAGCTGCCGCTGCCGGAGCGCACCTCGGCGCCGGCGGAGTCGGTCATGCCGAGCACTGCGGCGAGGATCGTGATGACGAGCGCAACGCCCATGCCGATGATGCCATTGCGGTTGCCGCCCAGGGCGGTCTCGTGCTTGTTCAGCCCCGCGAGGCTGAGGATGAACAGAAGGCCCGCGATGATGTACGTGCCCTGGATCAGAGTCAGTGTCATGGCGGTTCAGCCCTTCCGGAACATGCCGAGCATGCGCTGCGTCACGGTGAAGCCACCGAAGATGTTGATGCTGGCGAGCAGGATGCCGATGAACGCCAAGACGTTGACCATCTGGCTGTTGCCGCTCTGGCCGACCTGCAGGAGCACGCCGACCACGATGATGCCCGAGATGGCGTTGGTCACCGACATCAACGGGGTGTGCAACGCGTGGTGCACGTTGCCGATCACGTAGTAACCGATGACCACCGACAGCATGAAGACCATGAAGTGGCCGAGGAATGCTTCCGGGGAGAACGCGAAGAGGATCAACGCGACGGCTGCCACCAGGATGAAGGTCGTCAGCTTGGCGCCACCCGACATCGGCTTCTTGGGCTCCTTGGCCGGTGCCGCCTCGACCGCAGCCTGGACAGGCGCGGGGGCGGCCGACACTTGGACCGGTGGTGGAGGCCACATCAGCTCGCCGTCCTTGACGACCGCCATGCCACGCATGACCACGTCGTCCATGTCGAGCGTGAGGTTGCCGTCCTTCTCCGGGGTGGCGAGCTTGATGAAGTTCACCAGGTTTTGTCCGAAGAGCTGGCTGGCCTGGGTGGGGAGGCGGCCCGCCAGGTCGGTGTACCCGATGATCGTGACGCCGTTGTCGGTGACGACCTTCTGACCGGCCACGGTGCCCTCGACATTGCCGCCGTTCTGGGCCGCCATGTCGACGATGACGCTGCCTTGCTTCATCGACGTGACCATGTCGCCCGTGATAAGGCGGGGCGCCGGGCGGCCCGGGATGAGGGCGGTCGTGATGATGATGTCGACGTCCTTGCATTGCGCGGCGTACATCTCCGTCTGACGCCGGTTGTAGTCCTCGCCCATCTCCTTGGCGTAACCGTCGGTGCTGACCTGAGCGTTCGGGTCCTCGACCTTGACGAACTCGGCGCCCATCGACTCGACCTGCTCGGCCACCTCGGGGCGCACGTCGTTCGCGCGGACGATCGCGCCCAGGCTGCCGGCTGCGCCGACCGCGGCGAGGCCCGCGACGCCGGCGCCGGCCACGAAGACCTTCGCGGGAGGCACCTTGCCGGCGGCGGTCACCTGGCCGGTGAAGAAGCGGCCGAACTCGTGGGCCGCCTCGATGACGGCCCGGTAACCGGCGATGTTCGCCATGGAGCTGAGGACGTCGAGCGACTGGGCGCGGGAGATGCGCGGTACGGCGTCCATCGAGAGCGCGGTGATCTTGCGCGCCGCGAGCTTCTCGACGATGTCGGGGTCGAGTCGTGGGTTCAGGTTGGCGATGAGGGTGGCGCCGTCGCGCAGGAGCGCTAGTTCGTTGTCGTTCGGCGGGTTCACCTTCATCACGATGTCGGCGCCCCAGACGTCCAGGGCGGACCCCTTGCGTGCCCCGGCCTCCTCGAACGCCTGGTCGCTGAGTGCGGAGGCGGCGCCTGCGCCGGCCTCGACGACGACGTCGTAGCCGAGCTTGATCAGTTGACCCACCGTTTGTGGTGTCGCGGCGACGCGCGTTTCCCCCTCGTGGGTCTCTTTGGGAATCCCGATGAGCACTATTGGGCCTTTCTGGAGCGTTGATAGCCCGTTCGGGCAGGGCACCACCGGACGTGCGCGCCGAGCGGAAACCAGCCCCTGGCGGTGAGATCCGGGCCGAATGGCCCCAGGCTAGCCGTTGGCCTGGTCGCTGGGGCGCGGCTTCACCTGAACCGGGAAAGTTCACACGGCGGCGGCCGGGGCGCTTTGAACCATCCTGAACGTCGTTCAAGTGGGTGCTAGCGTTGGTCCCCGTTCCCCGCGACGCCGCGCCCACCCCACATTTCCGAGGTGCCCTATGCCCACCCAGACCTCACGCTCACCAGGGGCGGACGTTTCTGACCGTTCTCGCCGCTGGTCGGCTCGGGACCTGGCCCTGATCGCCGCGTTCGCGGCGCTGACGGCGGTCCTCGCCATCGCCCCGCCGTTCTACCTGCCGGGCAACCCGGTGCCGATCGTGTTGCAGACTCTCGGGGTGATGCTGTCCGGCGCGATTCTGGGCTGGAAGCGAGGCGCCGCCGCGATGGCCCTGATGCTCGGCGTCGGCATGTTGGGGGTTCCGGTGCTGTCCGGGGGGCGACCCGTCCTACCGGCGCTCGGCGGCCCGACCGTCGGGTTCCTGGTCGGATATGTCGTGGGCGCCGGCGTCGTCGGCGCCCTCGTGCAGACCCGTCTCCCGAAAGTCTCGGCTCTCTGGGTGGCGCTGTCCTGCGTGGTCGGCGGGATCGTCGTGGCCTACCTGTGCGGCATCCCGGGGATGGCGTGGCGCGGTGGGATGAGCTGGCAGGCGGCCGCAGTGGCAAGCGTCGCCTTTCTCCCCGGAGACATCGTGAAGGTCCTTATCGCCAGCCTTGTTACGCCCGCGGTGCATCGGGCCGTCCCCGGCCTGACCCCGCCGCTGCGTCGCCGCGTGTGACCCCCGCGTGGGACAGCGATCGGGCGTGATCCGTTTCGACGGGGTCATGCACTCGTATGGCGACCGAGAGGTCATCCTCGGCGTCGAGCTGGAGTTGGGCGAGCGTCGAGTGGGGTTCATCGGCGCGAACGGATCGGGCAAGTCCACGCTGGCCCGCATGATCAACGGCCTCGTCACGCCCACCTCGGGGCGGGTCAGCGTGGAGGGTCTGGATGTGGCTCGGGAAGGTCCGGCGGTCCGGCGCCGGGTGGCCTTCATCTTCCCCGACCCAGACGCCCAGATCGTCATGCCGACCGTGGCCGAAGACGTCGCCTTCTCGTTGAGGCGGCATCGACTCACGCGTAACGCCAGGGAAGACAAGGTACGGGAGGTGCTGGCGCGTTTCGGGCTGTCGGGCCACGCTGACCACCCCTGCCACCTGCTGTCCTCCGGACAGAAGCAGTTGCTCGCGCTCGCCGCCGTCCTCGTCACCGAGCCCAGCGTGCTGGTGTGCGACGAACCCACCACGTTGCTCGACCTGCGCAACTCGCGCGAGGTCATCGCCCTGCTGGAGTCCCTCCCGCAGCAAGTGGTGCTCGTGACCCACCACCTGGAGCTGGTGGAGCACTGGGAGCGAGTGGTGGTCATCGATCGCGGGCGGGTGGTCGCGGACGGACCCGGCGTCGCGTCGGTGGCCGCGTACCGGGAGCTGATGTCGTGCTGACCGGGACATACGTAGCGGGCGACAGTCCGCTGCACCGCGCGCCTCCGGGCCTGAAGGTGGCGGTGCTCGCGGTGTTGATGCTCCTCCTCGTGGCGCTCGGGGGCCCGGTCGCGATGGGCGCGGCGGCGCTGCTCGTCACGGGGTTGTATGCGCTGGCGCGAATCCCCGCGCGGGTGGCGTGGGCGCAGGTGTGGCCGTTGAGGTGGTTTGTGCTGCTGCTTGTGGCCTTCCAACTGTTTTCGGCGAGCTGGGTGTCGGCGGTCGTCGTGTGCGCGAACCTGGTGGTGGCGGTGGCGGCGGCCAGCCTCGTGACGCTCACGACACGCGTGGAGGACATGCGGGAGTCCGTGACGCGCGCGTTGGTCCGCCTGCGGCGTCTGGGGCTGCGCGGCATCGACCCCGAACGGGCGGGGCTGCTGATCGCGCTCACGATCCGCTCGATCCCGGTGATCGTGGGATTGTCGGAGACGGCCCGCCAGGCGCGGGTCGCCCGCGGCTTGGAGCGCAGCGTGCGCGCGTTCGTGACTCCCTTGGTGGTGCGGACGGTGCGCCACGCAGACCGGGTCGGGGAGGCCCTGATCGCCCGCGGCGTCGACGATTGAGCACGGCGCGCACGATGCTGGGACGATTTCCTCCTGGGTGGGCAGAGCTTGTACAGTAGGCGCGCACGCCTGGGCGCAGTGAGTCCCGGGCGCGCCCCGATAGCTCAGTCGGCAGAGCGTCTCCATGGTAAGGAGAAGGTCTAGGGTTCGATTCCCTATCGGGGCTC
>JBDTWM010000028.1:0-26316 GCA_040006675.1 Dermatophilaceae bacterium
GGCCGTGGGGGTCGCGGGGGTCACGCCGGCACCCTCCTCGGTTCCGGCTCCGCACGGGAAGGCCCACCCACCCCCGGAGACGTGACCGGGACGGTGACCGTGCGCTCACCCTCGGCCGGATCCGGGACCACATGGGCGTCCTCGGTGTCCACGTACTTCTTCCCACGCATCCACGACGCGCCCGCGGCGACGAGGCAGGCCGCGATGGCGAAACCGAACGCGACAGCGAGCCCCGCGTGGAACGGCTCCGAGATGAGCGAGGGGAAGAATGATTGACCGGTCAGATACGCCGCGTCGTGGGCCGGCAGGGCGGCCAGAGCGGTCGGGCCCAGGAGCGACTGGATCGGGTTGTAGCCGAGCAGCGAGGCGAACAGCACGGCGACCGGCGGCAGCTGGGCGATCGCTGAGGCCTGGTCCATGGACACTCCGTGGGCGGTCAGCCCGGCCACCATGTCAGGCGGCAACGACCCGGCGAGTCCGGCGATCATCAGCGAGAAGAAGACCCCGATCGACAGCACCATGGAGGTGTTCTGGAAGGTGGTGCTCATCCCGCCGCCGACGCCACGCCGGTTGGCGGGCAGGGAGTTCATGATGCCGGCCCGGTTCGGCGAGGCGAACAGCCCCATGCCCAGGCCGTTGAGGAGCAGCGCCCCGGCGAACCCGGGGAAGGAGAAGTCCACCGGAAGGAGCATGAGCCACACGAAGCTCACGGCGGCGACCAGCATTCCCCCGGTCGCGAACGGCCGGGCACCGTAGCGGTCCGACAGCCACCCGGAGATCGGCCCCGCGACGAGGAAACCGATCGTCATCGGCACCATGAAGATTCCGGCCCAGAGCGGCGTGGACTCGAACGAGTACCCGTGGCTGGGCAGCCAGATGCCCTGCAGCCAGATGATCAGGATGAACATCAGCCCGCCGCGCCCGAGACCGGATAGCAGGCTGGCGACATTGCCCGCCGTGAAGGCGCGGATCCGGAACAGGCTGAGGTCGAACATCGGGTGCTCGACCTTCGTCTCGATGAAGCAGAAGACCACGAGCAGCAACGTCCCACCGCCGAGCGCCGCAAGGACGGCCGGGCTGGTCCAGCCCATGATGGCGTCGCCGTACGGCTGGATGCCGTACGTGATGGCCACGAGGACCGCGATGAGGCCGGCGGCGAAGGTGAGGTTGCCCCACCAGTCCATTTTGACGTGCCGACGGGCGCTGAGGTCGTGGAGCCTGGCGTAGGCCCACGCCGTGCCGAGCAGGCTGAACGGCACCGACACGAGGAAGACCCAGCGCCAGTGGATGGGGGCGAGGACCCCTCCGATGAGCAGGCCGAGGAAGGACCCGGCGATCCCCGCCACCTGATTGAGCCCCAAGGCCAGTCCCCGCTGGTCATGCGGGAACGCGTCGGTGATGATCGCGCTGGAGTTGCCCATGAGAAGTGCGCCGCCGACCCCCTGCAGCAGTCGCATGATGATGAGCCACAGCGCGCCGCCGGTGCCCGTCATCCAGGTGATGGACAGCAGCACCGAGAACACCGTGAAGACGGCGAAGCCCGCGTTATACATCCGGACCCGGCCGTACATGTCGCCGAGCCGACCGAACGCCACGACGAGGACGGCGGTGACGACGAGGTAGCCCATCATCAGCCAGAGCAGGTAGCCGGAGTTGCCCGGCGCGAGGGGATCGATCTGCAGACCGCGGAAGATGTCAGGCAGCGCGATCAGCAGGATCGAGGAGTTGATCGTCGCAATGAGAACGCCGAGGGTGGTGTTCGATAGGACGGTCCACTTGTAGTGCGGGCCGACAAGGGTTGGCGTGTGGGCAGTGGCCGTCTGGGTGGTGGCTGTCATCGAGCGCCTCCAAGAGCGCCTGTCGATTAGTTGTTTGACGTGTGCTAAACAACTGTGCGGGCCGCGCCTGGATTATCGCTGTGTATCAGGTGTCAATCGGGTATCTGGCCACGTCCACGCAGTCGGCCACGCCGGACGCGTCGTCGTAGCTGCCGCCGTCCGGTCCGTCGGGTCGACCGGCGGGCGGGCCGGGGCGCCGCTCCAGCTGATGTCCACCGCCATCGCGCCACGCGTCATCGCCAGAGCTCGAATCGCCCGGGGTGTCCCCCAGCCCGGATGGTCACGGGACATTCCTAGAGTTGAAGCATGACTGGCCAGGTGCATCCCCTCCTTGTCAAGGACGAGGCCCCAGATCCCTCCCTGACCCCCGTCGCCGAAGTGGTGTCATCCTGGGGCACTGATGCCGAGACGGGGTTGACCGCAGCCGAGGCCGCGACGCGCCTGGCGGCCGACGGCCCCAACGAACTGCGGTCCAAAGCCCCGGAGCCGACGTGGAAGAAGCTACTGCGCCAACTGCGGGATCCGCTGGTCTACCTGCTCCTCGTGGCGATCGCGATTTCGTTTGCGGCCTGGCTGGCCGAGGGTGCCACGGGGCCGCCGATCGACGTCATCGTCATCGCGGCGATCGTGATCGCGAACGCCGTCCTCGGTTTCGCACAGGAGACCAAGGCCGAGGACGCCGTGGCAGCCTTGGCCGACATGACGGCAGCCAACTCCGCCGTCGTCCGTGACGGCACGATCACGACGATCCCATCCTCCCAGCTCGTCCGGGGCGACCTGCTCCTCCTCACCGAGGGAGACAACGTCGGCGCCGACGCCCGCCTCGTCCAGGCCATCGCCCTGAAGGTGCAGGAGGCTTCTCTGACGGGAGAGTCGGCGGCGAGCGACAAGGAGACGCGTCCCCTCCAGGCGCCCGCGCCGATCGGAGACCGCCACAACATGGTGTTCAAGGGCACCGCGGTGGTCTCCGGGATCGGTCGCGCCGTCGTCACGAGCACCGGCATGGACACCCAGATGGGCCACGTCGCCACCATGCTCGAGGGGACACATGCCGAGCCCACGCCGCTGCAACGCGAGATCGACCAGATCTCGAAGGCGCTGGGCGGCATCGTCATCGCGATCGCCGTGATCGTGATGGCGGCGCTGGCCCTGATCAACGGGGTCCACTCGGTGCAGGAAGCCGTCGACATCCTGCTCATGGGCGTCTCGCTGGCGGTCGCGGCAGTGCCCGAAGGGTTGCCCGCGATCCTCTCACTCGTGCTCGCCGTCGGCGTGCAGGCGATGGCCCGTCGCAGCGCAGTGATGAAGGACCTGCACTCGGTCGAGACCCTCGGGTCTGCGTCGGTCATCTGCTCGGACAAGACCGGAACCTTGACCCGCAACGAGATGATGCTCAAGACCGTCGTGACGGCATCCGGGCGGCTGGAGCTCACCGGCGCCGGGTACGATCCCGCTGGTGAGGCCGTCCTCGCCGGCCCCGACATCGCTCTGAGCGAGGCCAGGCGGGTGCTCGCAGGTGGCGTGCTGGCCAACAACGCCCAGCACGCGCAGGTGGACGGCGTGTGGGAGATCCAAGGCGACCCCACCGAAGCCGCGTTCCTCGTGGCCCAACACAAACTCGATGGCGTCGCCGAACGCGTCGGCTCGTACGCGCGCGAAGGCGAAGTGCCGTTCACCTCGGACCGCAAGATGATGTCGGTGCTGGCCAGACGCGGCGACCACAGTCGCCGCGTCATCAGCAAGGGCGCCCCCGACGTCCTGCTCGAGCATTGCGGGTACGAGTTCGTCGGCGAGGACGTCGTCCCGCTGACGGACCAGCGACGTCGGGCCTGTCTCGACACCGTGACCGAGCTGTCGACGCAGGGATACCGCACCCTCGGGGTCGCGTCCCGAGCCGCTCGCGACGAAGCCGCCGACACCTTCGACGACTCCGCCGAACGCGACCTCGTCTACGCCGGAGTCGTCGGCATCATCGACCCGCCACGCCCTGAGGCCGCCCAGGCGATCAAGGAAGCGCACCAGGCAGGCATCCGCACGATCATGATCACCGGCGACCACCCGGTGACGGCCGCCCGGATCGCCGAAGACCTCGGCATCGTCGAGGACCAGCACCCGCCGCGCGCGCTCACCGGCGCCGAACTGGACGCTCTGTCCGACGAAGAGTTCCAGGCCGCGACGCGAGAGGTGTCGGTGTATGCCCGCGTCGCGCCCGCGCACAAGCTGAAGATCGTCGACGCCCTTCAAGCCGACCGGCAGATCGTGGCCATGACCGGCGACGGCGTGAACGACGCCCCCGCGCTGAAGAGCGCCGACATCGGCATCGCGATGGGCATCACCGGCACTGAGGTCACCAAGGACGCCGGAAGGATGATCCTCGGCGACGACAATTACGCGACGATCGTGGCGGCGGTCCGCCAGGGCCGGGTCATCTTCGACAACATCAAGAAGTTCCTGCGCTACCTGCTCTCGTCCAACATGGGCGAGGTCGCCACCGTCTTCTTCGGTGTCGTTCTCGCGCGCTTCCTCGGTCTGGTCGACCCGGAGAATCCCACCGCGACGGTCGTGCCGCTGTTGGCCACTCAGATCCTGTGGATCAACCTGGTCACCGACTCCGCCCCAGCGCTCGCGATGGGCGTAGACCCCGAGATCGACGACGTCATGGCACGGCGACCGCGGCGGTACGACGACCGGATCATGGACCGCGGAATGTGGCTGAGCGTCATCGCGATCGGCATGGTGATGGGCGCCGCGACGTTGCTCACGTTCGACCTCTGCCTGCCCGGGGGGTTCTTCGAAGGCCTGGATCACCTGGCTGAGCCGCACCAGCAGTTGGACGTCGCACGCACCACGGCGTTCACCACACTGGTGTTCGCCCAGTTGTTCAACGTCTTCAATGCCCGCTCGCGGGTCCACAGCGCGTTCCACGCGATGTTCGTCAACACGTGGCTGCTCGGGTCCGTGGCGCTGGTCGTCGTGTTGCAGGTCGCCGTGGTGGAGGTCCCCCTGCTTCAGGCTGCCTTCGGCACGGCGTCCCTCGACGCCCGCCACTGGCTTCTCGCCATCGGCGCGGCCTCGATCGTCCTGTGGTTTGAGGAGATCGTCAAACTGATCCGTCGTGCGCTGCCACGGACCTGACATCGTCCTGCCCGCCCTGACGCCGTGGTGCGGAGCGAGGTTCTCACTCGATGGGCGAGGGGCGCAGCAAGCTCCCCAGCCGCTCCAGCTCCGCCAGCATCGCCTTGCCCGAACGCGCGATCTGGTCGGGCAGGGCGGCCTCGCCGTCTTCGCCGATGTATTGCGGAGCGAACGGGACGATGATGGCGGGCAGCGGCGTGACCATGCCGAGGGCCGCGATCACCGGCTTGAGCAGCTGGACCGCTCGCGTGCCGCCCGCGACGCCGCCATAGCTCAGGAAACCGACGGGCTTGTCCCGCCACTCGGCCGACAAATAGTCCAGCGCGTTCTTGATGACCGCGTTGAAGCCGTAGTTGTATTCCGGCATCACGAAGACGAAGGCGTCCGCGCCGCCGATCGTGCGCGACCACGCCTTGGTGTGCTCGTGCTGGTAGCGGCCGAAGCGAGGGTGTTCCGGCTCGTCGAAGAACGGCAGGTTGACCTCGGCGAGGTCGACCAGCTCGACGTCGTAGCCGCTGTTGGCGCGGGCGTACTCGGCCATCCACGCGCCGAAGGCGAGCCCGATGCGCCCGGGCCGCGTGCTCGCCACGATGACGAGAAGCTTGCGCGACAAGATGACTCCTTGGGGACCAACGGCTACTGAGACGAGGCGCAGGCTACCGGCCCCGCCCGAGCCCAGGCAGGCCGGGATCTCCCGGAAGGTCGGGAACCCACGTCCGTGGGGTGCGTGAACGACAGGCGGACTCCGGGCGCGCGTCGAAGGGCCGTCGAAGCGTCACAGGAGGTCGCCTCGGCGCCACAGGCGCGCGCAGGCGGCGAGATCCTCCCCCATCTGCAACACGGACGCGGCGGATCGCGCGTGCGCGCTCGATGCCTCCTGCGGGCTGGGCGAGCGGCCGCACGCGTCGACGTGCACCTCGTCGGGTTCGCGGCCTGCGCGGCCGACCGCCACGACCCGGCAGAAGGCCGCCGCCCGGTCGAACGCCCCCGCGACGTCGCCCTCGTACACGCCGCGCAGGATCGTGTCCGCGAGTTCGCGCATCGCCTCGGGGCCGGGCGGAGTCGCAGCTCCGGCGATCACGGAGGCCACATCGGCACGCGCCACACCCGCCGCGTAGTCGGCGCCCGCCCCCACCGCGTCGCGCCGCACCCACTCGCGCAGCACATACAGTCGCCACAGCGCCCCGGGCAGGGTCCGCGCAGACAGAGCCGCCCACAGGTCCGCGACCGTGTCCAAGCCCAGCTCGTCGACAAGACGTACGAGGCGGTCGGTGAGCTCGGGATCCGAGGCGGCACGCCCGGTCCGCACGAGGATCGCCGCGGTCTCGTGCGCCACTTCGGCGATCTGTGCCGGGTCGAGCTCACTGCGACCGAAGCCGTCAAGGCGGGTCGCGTCGAGCACGGCGGGCCGCCGGAACCGGCGCGATCCCCCAGGCTGCCCGAACGGTGGCGGCCCGGTTGGGGGCTGCCCAGCCGGAGGAGGCTGCGCGCAGGGCGTCATCAGTCCGCGCTCGCGGGGCCGACGACGACGGCTCCGTCCGGGGAGAGCAGGACGGTCCCGTCGTGGCGCAGCATCAAGGTCGGGTCGTTCGCGAGCAGGACGACGATTCCCCGCGTCGAGCGCAGGCCCAGGTCGACGTCCGCGTGGCGGGCGCTGAGGTTGACGGCCACGCGGTGCTGCCCGCGCCGGACCACTACGACCCCCTCCTCGTCCTCCGTGACCAGGATCTTGCGCAGGTCGCCGTCGCGCAGGTCGCCCCGGGAGCCGCGCAGCGCGATGAGCGCCCGGTACCACCCGAGCAGCTCCCGGTGACCGGCCTGACCGGGTTCGGCCCAGTCCAGCACCGACCGATCGCGGGTGGCGGGGTCCTGCGGGTCGGGCACGTCGGCGGCGGACCAGCCGTGGGACGCGAACTCGCGGCGACGTCCCTGGCTGACCGCATCGCCGAGCGCTGAGTCGATGTGGTCGGTGAAGAACTGCCACGGGGTAGAGGCACCCCATTCCTCACCCATGAACAACATTGGGGTGTACGGGCTGGTGAGGAGCAGTGCCGCGCCGCACTGGAGGCGGCGGGCGTTCAGGGTTGCGCTGTGCCGGTCGCCCGTGCGCCGGTTGCCGACCTGGTCGTGGGTCTGGAGGGACGCGACGAACCGCCACCCGGGGATCTCCTTGCCCACGGGCCGACCGTGCCGTCGTCCCCGGAAGCTCGACCACGTGTCGGCGTGGAAGAACGGCGTCATGAGCAGGGTGGCGAGCGCCCCCTCCGCGGCGAAGTCGGCGTAGTAGCCCTGCGTCTCCCCGGTGAGCGCCACGTGCAGGCCGTGGTGGACGTCGTCGGCCCACTGGCCGTCCATGCCCAGGCCGCCCTGATCCACCGGGATGACCGTCCGCGGGTCGTTGCGGTCGGACTCGGCCACGACCCATCGGCTCCGGCCTGTCGCCTCACCGACCTGGCGGGCGCGCGCGGCGATGTCCTCCAGGATGTGCACGGCCCGGTAGTCGTGCAGCTCGTGCACGGCGTCGAGGCGTAGCCCGTCCATCCGGAAGTCCGTCAGCCAGTACGCCACGTTGTCGAGGACGAACTCGCGCACCTCGTCGCTGCCCGGCCCGTCCAGGTTGACCGCCTGACCCCACGGTGTCTGGTGCCGCTGCGTGAAGTACGGCCCGAACGGCCCCAGGAAGTTTCCGTCCGGGCCCAGATGGTTGTACACCACATCGAGGCACACCCCGAGGCCCCGGGCGTGGCACGCGTCGACGAACCGCTGCAACCCGCGCGGCCCACCGAAGGGCTCATGCACCGCCCACAGGCAGGTGCCGTCGTACCCCCACCCGTGCCGCCCCGGGAACGAGGCCACCGGCATCAGCTCGACGACGTCGACACCGAGGCCCACGAGATGGTCGAGCCGTCCGATCGCCGCGTCGAACGTCCCCTCATGGGTGAACGTGCCCACGTGCATCTCGTACAGGATCGCGCCTTCCAGCGGGACGCCTTCCCAGCTGTCATCGGTCCACTCGAAAGCGCCCGGGTCGAACACCGCCGAGCGCCCGTGCGGACCATCCGGCTGACGCAGCGACCGCGGATCGGGTAGGACCGGTCCACCGTCGAGCTGGAAGCCATAGGGGGTCCCCTGCACCGCCGCGGCCTCGACGCTCGACCACCCCTCGCCGCGGTCATGGTCGGCCGTCATAGGCAGCACCTCCTCGCCGAGGACCAGGTCGACACGGCTCGCGCGCGGCGCCCACACCGAAAAGACGCGGCCGACGGGTGTGCGCCGTTCCTCCGTGAGGGTGGGGTCGGCGAGCGTCGCTCTCGCGGTGCTGTCTGAGCGGTTCATGGAGTCCTCGTCGGCAAACAGGGGCATCATCCACAGGGCGCGCGGCGGCGCACTGACCATCCGACGGTACGCCATGACGGCGGCGCGCTCCGGGCGAGGAGTACCGCATGGTAGCCGCGCGAAAGATCAGTCACGTCAGCGCCGCCGTCACATCAACGCCGCCGCCACGTCACCGCTGGAGCAGGACGGCGATCGGCAGCTCCCGCAACAGGGCGGCCACCGACGTCGGACCGCCCTCGAACGCTCGACCGGTGAGGATGTCCCGCCACTCCCCCTCGGGCAGGTCCACGCTCGCCTCGCCCCACCCTCCGGCGGCGGCCAGCCGCGCGGGGGCACGCGTCACGAGCGTGACGAGGCGCACCGTCCGACGCAGACCGAGCGCCCCCGCGATCCCTCCGCCGCTCGCCCGCACGAACCCCAGGGCGTGCTCGCTGGCGGACTCCACAGGGGCGTAGCTACCTCCGGTCAACAGGTCCGGCTCATCGCGGCGCAGACGCAGCACGCGGCTGGTGAGCAGCAGCTTCTCGGCGTCGAGCCCCCGCGGCGCCCCGGCCGGTCCCCCACTGTCCTCGCCAAGCCCACTGTCCCCGCCGAGCCCGCCGGCCTCGTCCAGGCTGGCCAGCAGATCCCGACGCACGCCGTAGTCCACGGGCCGACGGTTGTCGGGGTCGACGAGGGACAGGTCGACGATCTCGCAGCCCTGGTAGCAGTCGGGGACCCCTGGCATCGTGAGCTGCAACGCCTTGGCTGCCAGGATCGTGGCTCGCGTGGCTCCGGCGTTCGCCGCCAGCGCGCGTCCGATCGCGTCGTACAGCCGTCCGTCGCTGCGTACCTTCTCCACGAACGAGAGCACCCGCCGCTCGTACTGCTCATCGCCGTCGACCCAGGCGGTGCCCTGCTTCGCCTCGCGCAGGGCCTTGAGCAGGTAGGCCTCCATGCGCTCGGTGCCGATGTCGCCGACGCCGAGGATCGTCTGCCACAGCAGGTGCGCGGTCGGGGCGTCGACGCCCATCTCCGCCGCGCGCTCGCGGGCCACGGTCGAGCACTCGATCCACGCGTCGGGGTCGCCTGCGACGGCGAGGATGCGGGCGCGCACGTCCTCGCTGCGCTTGGTGTCGTGGGTCGACAGGGCCGTCATGCCGCGCGGCCAGTCCTTGACCTGATGCTCGGCCCACTCGTGCAGCTCCTGCCCGGAGCCGGTGTCCAAGCCCTGCGGGTCGCCGCCGACCTCGTTGAGAGCGATGAGACGGTGCCAGCGGTAGAACGTCGTGTCTTCGATGCCCTTGGCCATCACCGGTCCCCACGTCTGCTGGAGTCGGGTGGTGAAGTCGAGTGCCGATGGGTCGTGCTCGCCGGCCACGGTGAGCGGAATGAGCGCCTTCAGCTCTTCGTCGAGGTCGGGCCGCGCGGCGCGGGCCCTACGGAACGCGCCGGTCAGGTGCTCGACAGCGGCTGCTGAGACGCGCTCGTCGGTACGTACGTACGCGCGGTAGACCTGCCCGGCCACGAGAAGCTCCACGACCGCCATGCGGAGGCGGTCGGGGTCGAGCTCGGGCAGCGCCTCGCGGGCGCGGCGCGTAAGGCGCTCCACCTCGGGGATGAGCGACTGGCCGACGACCTGCCGTTTGGCCAGGTCTACCGCCTCGGACAGGGTGGCCGGGCCGCCGGCGAGCGCCCACTGCTGCGTCAGGACCTGCGCATCGGCCGGGTCGACCAGCGCGTCGGAGATGGCGCGCAACCCGTCGTACCCCGTGGTGCCGTCGCAGGCCCACGTCGTCGGCAGGCGCTCGGACGCTTCCAGGATCTTCTCGACCACGATGTACGTGCCCTTGGTGGCGGACCTGCGCAGCTGCTCAAGATATCCGGCCGGGTCGGCGAGTCCGTCCGGGTGATCGATGCGGAACCCGTCGATGAGGCCCCGCTGGTTGAGGTCGAGCAGGAGGGCGTGGGTGGCCTCGAACACTTCGGGCAGCTCGACGCGCACGGCGATGAGCTGGTCGATCTCGAAGAAACGGCGGTAGTTGAGGGTGTCCTTGTCGCGCCACGACGTCAGGCGGTAGTGCTGGCGGTCCAGCACGGCCCGGATATCCGGTCCGTCGTCGCCGCCGCCCCCGCTGCCCTCCGTGCCGAGCGCGACCGGCAGGACGTGGTCGAAGTAGCGCAGAATCGGCACGTCCGCGCGGGTGGGAGGGGTGAGCGGGTCGGGCATCGTGTCGAGCGTGATCTGGCCGTCCGCCAGGACCTCCGCGAGCGGCGCCCCGAGGATCGGCATCCCCATGCGTCCGCCGCCGGCCTTCCAGTCGATGTCGAACCACTCGGCGGTCCGGGCGTCCCGTCCGTCCCTCAGGACCTCCCACAGCGCCGTGTTGAGGAACTCGGGGGCCACGAACGCCATGTGGTTGGGGACGACGTCGACGATGATCCCTAGGTGGTGGTCGTGCGCAGCCTGGGCCAGCGACGTGAACCCGGCCGCCCCTCCTAGCCCCTGCGCGATCGCCGCGTGGTCGATGACGTCGTAGCCGTGCATGGACCCGGACGAGGCTTGCAGGATCGGACTCAGGTACAGGTGGGAGACGCCGAGGTCAGCAAGGTACGGCACGATCGACTCGGCGTCGGCGAAGGTGAAGCCGTCGTGCAGCTGGAGGCGGTACGTGCCGGTGACGGGCATGGGTGAGCCAGCTCCTAGGGTCGTGGGCGCAGTCATTGTTTCAGGTCCATGGCGCGGAGCACAGCGACGCGGAGAACACATACGTCGGGCGCGCTCACGCCAGGCGACCCACCTGCCGTGGGGGCTCTGGCACGACGATCCGTGCGCTCTGGGCGATCTCGCGGGCGGCGCCCAGAATCGTGCGGGTCGCCGAGCTGCCGATCCGGCTCGCGCCGGCGCCCACCATGACCAGCAGCGTCTCCAGGTCGCGGATCCCGCCCGAGGCCTTCACCCCCATCCGGTCCGGCACGTTCGCGGCCATGAGTAGCACATCGGGGACGGTGGCCCCGCTCACCCCCGCACCTGCCTGCACCGCGCCGCCGACGACCGCGAATCCGGTGCTGGTCTTCACGTAGTCCGCCCCTGCTTCGACGGCAGCCCGGCACCCGTCGACCTTGTCGAAATCGTCCAGGTATGCCGTCTCCAGGATCACCTTGACCAGGGCGTCCGCCGCGCGCGCGACGCCCACCACGGCCGCGATGTCCTCGGTGACGGCGTCGAGGTCGCCGCCGCGCAGGCGCCCGATCGAGAGCACCATGTCGAGCTCTGTGGCGCCGTCGGCGAGGGCCCGCCGCGCCTCGGCGACTTTCGCGGTCGTCGTGGTGGCGCCGTGCGGGAAACCGAGGACCGTCCCGACCCGCACCGGTGAATCCCGCAGCTGCCGCGACACGGCGGCGACGTCGACCGGCCGCACGCAGACGCTGCCCGGTGGGTCGTCCCGGACGTCGTCGACCCCGCGGGCCACCTCGGCGGGAGTGAGGGTCGGGGCCAACAGCGCATGGTCGATCAGCGCGGCGATGTCGGCGACGGTCAGCACCGTGCCGGGGGTGATGCGGGCCATGCGGGGAGCCTACGTCGGGACGGGGAGCTGCCGCTCGAGGGCGATCTCGTCGCGGCTCTCGATCCCGTAGTGCCCGATCAACGGCACGTCGCCGGCCCCCATCCGGCGTTTCGTGTCGCGCGAGAGATCCATGGCGCCGACGAGGACCTCGACCATGCGCATGCCCCGCCGCTGGTAGAAGCGCAGGGCATCAAGGTTGTCGTTCGTCGTGATGAGCCAGAGCCTGCGCAGCCGCAGGTCGCGCGCGACGCCCTCCGCAGCGGCGAGCAGCGCCGACCCGACCCCACCGGCGCGGCGGCTGGCGTTGATCGTGACGATCTCCAGCGCGTCGTCGGCGATCACGTAGGTCACCAACCCCACCAGGTCGGCGCCGGACTCGGCGAGCAGTGCCGGGAGGGTCGCGCAGTCGTAGGCCTGTCCGTGCGACACGACGATCGGCCCGCCCCACGCCTGCCGGAGGTAGCGCGCCACGGACTCGGCGTCGCCTGGCTCCTTAGGGCGGATTCGTACGCATTGAGCTGTGGCGCCGTGGGCGGTGCCGCTGTCGTCGCACATGGCCGCCAGTGTCCCACCCGGCCCGGGTGCGCCGCCGGTGCCGACCCTGAGCCCGCAGCGTCCTGCTTAGATCAGGAACCGGTACGCGGAGCTGTCGGCCGGGATCCGCTCGACGACCATGCGGCTGTCGGTCATGCGGGCGAGGAGACTGGCCAGCTCGCCGGGGTTGCCGAGTTCCAGCCCGACCAGGGCGGGCCCGGTGTCTCGGTTGGAACGCTTCACGTATTCGAACAGCACGATGTCATCGTCCGGCCCCAGCACACGCTCCAGGAACGCGCGGAGCGCGCCCGGCTCCTGCGGGAAGTTCACGAGGAAGTAGTGCTTGCGGCCCTCGTCGACCAGGGACCGTTCGACGACCTCCGCATACCGCGACACGTCGTTGTTCCCGCCAGACAGCACCACCACGACGTCACTGCCCGGTGTCACGTCGACGCGTGCGAGCAACGCCGCCGACGCCAGGGCCCCGGCGGGCTCGGCGATCACGCCGTCGGTCTGATAGAGGTCGAGCATCTCCGTGCAGATCCGGCCCTCCCCGACCGTCACGATCGGCAGATCGAACTCGCTCACCACCCCGTAGGGGATGTCGCCCACCCGCCGCACCGCCGCACCGTCCACGAACGTCTCCATCTCGGACAGCGCCACGGGGGCGCCGGCCGCGAGAGCGGCGGTCATCGACGCGGCGCCGGAGGGTTCCGCACCGACGATCCGGACCCGCGGGTGGCGGGCGTGCAGCCAGGTGGCACAGCCGGCGAGCATGCCACCCCCGCCGACCGGGATCACGATCAGGTCGGGTTCGTGGCCCAGCTGCTGGACGACCTCGACGGCGAGGGTGCCCTGTCCGGCGATCGTGTCGAGATGGTTGAAGGCGGGCACGAGGACGGCCCCGGTCGATTCGGAGTCGGTGAGCGCGTCGGCGTACGCGTCGTCGTAGGTGTCCCCGCCGACGATGACCTCCGCGCACCCCCCGGACAGGGAGGCGATGCGGTCGCGCTTTTGCCGGGGCGTCGTGCGGGGAACGTAGATGCGGCAGCGCATCGCCAGGTGGGCGCACGCGTACGCGACGCCCTGGGCGTGGTTGCCGGCGCTCGCGCAGACGACGCCGCGCTCGCGCTCGTCGGGCGTGAGCTGGGAGATGAGGTTGTAGGCGCCGCGAATCTTGTACGAGCGGACGGGCTGAAGGTCCTCCCGCTTCACCCAGACGTTGGCCCCGGTGGCCTCCGAGAGCCGGGCGCTGCGGGGCAGGGGCGTCTCGCGGACGACACCGCGCAGCCGCACGTACGCGGCCTCCACGTCGAGGGGGCTGGGGAGCGTGGTCACGGCCCCATTCTGCCGCCCGCGACGAACGGCCCCGTCCAATCCCCCAGGCGGAGGGCGATGAGGCCGACGCCGATGAGCCCGCGGCTGCCGATACCCTGTCAAGGCACCGGTTTGGGCGCTGCGCTTCCTCGTTCGCGCGGGGGCGACGCGCCTGTGCCAGGGCCCTTAGCTCAGTTGGCAGAGCAGCGGACTTTTAATCCGAAGCGCGCGGGTTCGAGCCCCGCAGGGCCCACAGATTTTCGCGTGAGTGCGAGCCCCGTTCACGCCATCCGTGGCGCGGGGCGACGGGAACCGGGTGAGAGCGGCGCCTCAGCGGTTCCGGGTCGAGGCCGATGGGAGAACTGGATTCCCGTCGACCAAGGATGGTGCCTGTGGCTGTGTCCGCGACCCCGCGCCAGCGGTCGCTTGCGCCTGCACGTCCGCTGCTGTCGGCGGGGTGGATGCATGTGTCTCACGGGGTGTGGGCGTTCTTCGCGGGCTGGTTCGGCTTCCTCAGCGTCGACCCATCGACCGGGGTGTCTCAGCTGTGGATGGTGCACAGCACGATGTACGTGGCCTTCGCGATGTCGAGCCACCGGGATCCCGACCGACCGGTGCCGTCCCTGTGGGCGACCACGGCGGTCACGTTCGGGGGGTTCGTGCTCGGCGGTCTCGCCGCCGGCGCCCCGCTCCTCTCCCTGCTCGGCTTCGGCGCGGCGAACGTGCTGGTGGCGGCCTGCGCGATCTGGTTCTACCAGTTTCGCGGGACCGTCTCCTGGGTGCCCCGCAACACCCAGGAGACGATTCGGTTGATGCTTTCCTTGCTGGCCGCCACGGTGCTGGGAGCGCTCGTGGGAGCGTACCCGAGCAGCGGGCTGCGCCCCGACATGGATCTGCAGCACACGATTTGGGCGGCGGCGCGCAGCTACACCTCGATCACCATCGCCGCGAACTGCATCGTCCCGCTGTATTTCACGAACTCGGACTGCCTGCCGTCCCGCTACCCGATCAGCAAAATCGTGTGCAGCATCCCTCTGGGGATCGCCTGCCTGGCGCTGCCGGTGATGTTCCCGAGCCTGGCGATGTCCTGGCTCTACGCGATTCCGTCACTGTGGGCAGCCCTCGTCATGACGCGGCGCATGACCGCGGCGTACACGTGCACGTTCACCTTGGTGGCCGTGTTCGTTCCGTACGCGGCCTTCCCGATGCCTCCGCTCGGTGGATTGCTGCTGCCGGAGGCCATCGTGGATGTCACGTTCGCCTTCGTCAGCCATCTCGCCATGCTGATCATCACGCTGCGCGACGAGACCACCCGCGTGCAGCAGCACATGACGAAACTCGCCGAAGTCGACGCCGCGCACCACGAAATGTTCACGTCGGTGATCCACTCGATGGCCGACGGCCTCATTCTCACCGACCGCAGCGGCCGAGTCGCCATGACGAACCGGGCCGTCGACTCGGCGTGGACGGCGGGCGTTCCAGACCAATTGGACATCCGGTGGGTGCGCGCCTTGGAGATGCAGGTGGTCGACGCGCAGCGGGTCGCGAGCGAGGTGCTGCTCCACAGCTTGCTGCGACCCGAACGCGGCGCGGCGCAGCAACTGGAGGTCGTGCTCCCGCGCCCGGAAGGCGCCCGGCGAATCTCCGTCTCCAGTCAGGATCTACCCTCCGGGTCCGAGCGTCTCACGCTGCTCATGTTTCGCGATATCACCGCCGCGCAGCAGCGCCAGCAGGAGCTGGAGTCGTTTGCGGGGACGGTGGCCCACGACCTGAAGGGCCCACTGACCTCTCTGAACGGATGGGTGGAGGCCGCGGTCGACGAGCTGGCCGACCGCGACGTCGCCGCCGGGCGGATGGCCCTGGCACGCGCGCATCAAGCCGTCGAACGGATGCGGGCGATGATCGACGACTACCTGGCGTACGCCGTCAGCCAGGGCGGCGAGCTGCGCATCACCGACGTGGACCTCGCACGGGTCGTGGGCGAGATCGTGTCGGTCCACACCGACGCGGCCACGGCCGGGCCGACCTTCGACGTCGACGTCCACCACGTGCTGCGTACGGATGCCTCGTTGACCCGCCAGCTGATGGCCAACATCATCGGCAACGGCGTCAAATACGTACGCGAGGGCGAGCGGCCGCACATCCGGGTGAGCAGCGTCGACGAGGCGCAGGGCTGGACCGAGGTCCGCGTCGCCGATCGGGGTCGCGGGCTGCAGCCCGGCGACGAGGAACGCATCTTCGGCCGTCTGAACCGCAGCGATAAGGACGCGCGAGTGGTGCCGGGGATCGGGCTCGGCCTCGCGCTCTGCCACGCCATCGTGACGCGGCACGGGGGTCAGATCAGGGCGGAGAACAACGAGTGGGGCGGCGCCACATTCCGGTTCACCCTCCCCACGGTGGGCGCCGCCACGTGACCGCTGCGCCCACGAAGTGGTCCGTCGTCGATCGCGCCTTCCAGTACGCGCTGATTCCGTCGGCCGCGATCACCATGACGATCGGCCTGGCCGCCTACGACCAGCAGCTGCAACAGCCCCACCTCTGGGCCGGGGCAACGGCCTTCGGCGGCGTGTGCACGTTCGCGTGGGCGCAGGGCCTCTTCCGTCCGCGCCGGGCGATCGCGATCGTCGCCGCGCTCGTGTCGATCATGGTGCTGGTCGGCATGCCTTTCGGTTTCGCGCCCGTCGACCTGGCTCGCATCGCGTTCGTCGACGCGGTCGTGGTGTTGGCCATCCTGTACGGCTATCGACGAGCCTCCAGCACGCGCGACTGGTTCCCCGACGGCTGCTTCCACGTGGGGCGGCTCACGTGTCTCGTCGCCGTCGGGACGGCCGTCATAGTGCTGGCCGGCGGCATCCCCTACGTCTGGTGGTCCGACGGCGCGTCGCTGAGCCAGAGCGTCCTGTGGTTCGTCCGCATGGCGGCGCACCTCATGTTCGGCTTGCTCGCGATGATTTCCCTGTGGTTTCCCCCGCGCCCGGCCTACTCCCGGATCGAATACCGGCGCTACCTGCCGCTCATCATTCCCTTCGGCGTGGCGTGCCTGCTCATCCCCTTCCTCACGCCCAGCTACCCCCTGGACTGGATGGTCCTCATCCCGGCGGTGTGGATCGGTGTGACACTCACGCCGCGCACGGTGGCGTGGGGTGTGATTGCGATGTCGCTCATCCCCACGGTGTTCCGTGATTCTCCGCACTGGCGGGCAGAGCCGGATCAGTTGCTGCCGGCGTCCTCGGTGCTGGAGCTCCTGCTGACGACCGCGATCATCCTCAGCTTCGTGCTGGTGGCCTTCCGCGAGCAACGCGCCCGGCTCACCGCGAAAGCGGCCGAGGCCGCCGCCAACTCGGTGGCTCAGAGCGAGTTGCTGAACTCCGTCATCCAGACCATGCGCGACGGAGTGCTGCTGGCTGACTCCAGTGGCCGGGTTCAGCTGACCAACGCCGCCGCGCGCGCCATGCTCGGGCGACCGACGTCGCGCTCATCCGCGGTGGGATGGGCAGGTTCGTACGCCTTCCGCACGCAGGGCGGGTCGAGCCTGAGCGACGCTCAGCTCAACGAGCTCCTGAACCCGCCCGCGGACGGCTTCGCCCGACTGACCGTCGCCGTGCCCGGCGCCGACGGGGACCGTAGTCGCTACGTCACCCTGGCCGCGCGCGCCCTGGTACATCGCCACGACCGGCTCAGCCTCGTGCTCATCTCCGACGCGACGACCGAACACTCCCGCCGAAGAGTGCTCGAGTCTTTCGCCGGGACCGTCGCGCACGACCTCAAGAGCCCGCTGTCGGCCCTCGCCTTGTGGATGGACGTCGCCGAGACGGAACTCGACGACGACATCGAATCCGGCCAGCACGCGCTGGAGCAGGCCCGCAAGGCCAGCCGGCGGATGAGCACCATCATCGACGAGTACCTCAACTACACGGTGACGCGCGAGGGCCTCCTGCGGCCCGCTCCGGTGGAGCTCGACCGTCTTGTCCGGGAGGTATCGTCCGCGTACGGCCACGGCGAGGGGGCGCCCACGATCGACGTGACGGCCGAGGAGACGGTGCAGGCGGACCGGGCGCTGCTCGGACAGCTGATCGGCAACTTGGTGGGTAACGCCGTGAAGTACGCCCGCCCGGGCGAGCCCGCGTACGTTCGGGTGAGCTCCGCACCCGATGCCGAGCCCGGCTGGGTACGCGTCCGCGTCGAGGACAAGGGCCTGGGACTGTGCGACGAGGACAGTGAGACGATCTTCGAGCCGTTCTCGCGCGGCGCCGTCGGCGCCGCGAACGGACAAGGGATCGGCCTCGGCCTGGCCGTGTGTCACGCCATCGTGAGGCGGCACGGCGGGACGATCAACGCACACGGCAACGACTGGGGCGGCGCCACCTTCGAGTTCACGTTGCCGAGGGCCGACGCCCTGCTCGACCATTCCGCCGCATCGGCGCAGGCCTCCCGGTAGATCTGGCGCACGCCTGACTCCAGGGCACGGTCATGCGCCTCGCGATGGCTCCCGCCGCGTCGGCTACAGACCCTGCCAATCAGGCTTGGCTTCGAACGCCTGCCGATAGTAGCGGCCCCACTGCAGCCGCGCCCCGGCCTCCTCATCGACCAGGACGGTGACGTGCGGGTGCAGCTGCAGGGCCGTCGCCGGCCACATCGCGCTGATCGGTCCCTCGACCAGGTGGTGCACCGCCTCGGCTTTGGCCGCGCCCATCGCGACGAGCACCAGGTGGCGCGCGTCCAGGATCGTCCCGATCCCTTGGGTCACGGCGTGCGCCGGGACGGCCGACAGGTCGCCGCCGAAGAAGCGCCCGTTGTCGCGCCGGGTCTGCTCCGCGAGCGTCTTCACGCGGGTCCGGGACGCCAGAGAAGAGCCCGGCTCGTTGAAGCCGATGTGCCCGTCCGTCCCGATGCCGAGGATCTGCAGGTCGACCCCGCCCGCGTCGGCCAACGCCGCCTCGTAGGCCGCGCACGCCGCCACGAGATCCTCCGCGCCACCGTCCGGGGACTGCACGTACTCGGTGCGGATGTCGGTCGGTTCGACCATCTCGCGTTCGATGACCGTGCGGTACAGCTCGGGGTGCTTCGGCGGTAGCCCCACATATTCGTCGAGCGTGAAGCCTCGGCAGCGCGCCAGGGAGAAGCGGCCGGCCTGCACGCGGCGGGCCACTTCGGCGTAGATCACGAGCGGGCTTGAGCCGGTGGCCAGACCGAGCACGGCGTCGGGCACGCGGCTCACCAGCGTCTCGATGGCGTCGGTGACGAGACGGCCGATCTCTTCAGCGTCCTGGGCGATGACTACTTCCATGGCTCTCTTCTCCTCGGTGCTCTCGCGGGCGTCCACGGTAGCTACCGGCTTCATCGGCAGTACATGGGACATAACCCACACCGTAATGTTGCGGGCGGACCGATTCGAACCGATGCGCGGCGTGTCTCGCCACTATCTACGCGATGCACCGCGCACCGGGGCACCGGGGCACCGGGGCACCGGGGCACGATCGTCAGGAGCCGTCGACCGTCAGCTCCTCCGGGGCGCCGGTCGGATCCTCGTTCGGCTCGCCCGACAGCTCACGCCCACCCAGCGGGTCCTCGATCCAGCGGGTCATCTCCCACCCGGCCTCTAGGGAGCCCTCCAGCACGACCATGCCCGTGTTGTGCAGCCAGTGATGCGCCGCGTAGTCAGGCGCCACGTTCGTGGCCCGGGCCGCTGCGTACGCCCTGATCACCGCCCCGTGCGACACCATCGCCACGTCGCTCATCCGGGCCGCCGCCGCCTCGGCCACCACCGCGTCGAAGCGCGCGAGCATCTCGTGCGCGTTCTCGCCCCCGCCGACGCGCACGTCGGGCTCGCTCGGCCAGCCGAAAACGATCTCGATGTACTCCTTGAGCGCCTCGTCGTCGGAACGCATCTCCAGGGCGCCCGCCGAGACCTCCCGGATTCCCGAGCGCGTGATCGGGGTCAGAGCGCGCGCGTCCGCGAGAGGCTGGGCGGTCTGCCGCGTGCGCACCAGGTTGGAGACGTAGAGCCCGTCGATGCGCTCGCCGGACAACACCTCGGGGATGACCGCCGCCTGGGTGCGGCCCAGCTCGGTGAGGTTCGCACCCGGCGCGGCCGTGTCGAGGGCGTGGATGACGTTGGACGAGGTCTGACCGTGACGGATCAGCAGCAGGCGCATGCTCAGCATCATGACCTATGACGCTCCGGGCGGGCGGGTCAGCGCGGCAGAAGCGTATACGTGGGGTTGGCGATCGCGGGACCCCCTTCTCGGGAGCCCACCATGCCGTGAGCGAGCAGGCGTGCCCCGGGTTCGATGCCGAGGACCTGGCGGCGGCCGTAGAAGATCAGCGCGATCGAGCCGGTCTCGTCGGCGAGGTCCACCAGCAGACTGGCCCGGCCCGCGATCGGCAAGACGATGACGGACCGCACGGTGCCCGCGACGCGCTCGCGCCGACGCCTCGCCACGTCGGCGATCCATGTGGCGCCGGGGTACGGCTGGGCCGCGGAGCGCAGGGCTGTCGGGCTCCGGTCGCCGCGGCGCCGCCGGTGCCCGTTCCCGACCCGGTCGGCGTCGCCGAGGGGGGCGGGCCTGGCCGGGGCCGTGACGGCGACCGCTTCCCGCGCCACCTGCCGTTCGGACGCCTGATCGATCTGCCCCCCTTGGGCGGCCTCCCGGACCCGGCCCACCGGGTGGCGCATGTCGAACGGCACGATCGTCGCCACGACACCGGGCACCCCCGACAGGGCGGAGGCGATGGAATCCGCCGTGCGGTCGTGCAGGATGCGTCCCAGCAACCCGAACGAGCGCCGCGGCAGGATCACGGTCACCTGGGCGCCTTTGCGGTCGTGCACGATCCGGGTGGCGAGCTCGACGACGCTATGGCCGATGCGCCGGTCCGGGCAGTCGAGCAGCTCCAAGGGGATGTCCGCGTTGGCGGAGCCGGCCCAGTCGGCCTCCAGCCGGCGGGTCTGCGCGGTGTCGAGGACGACGTGCACGGCGCTCATGCGGTCGGCGCGCAGCGTCTTGGCGTAGGACAGTGCCCTCAGCACCGCCAGGTCCACCCGGTCGACGAGCACGATGATCGTGCTGCGGCTGGACCTGGGCGTGGTGGGCTGGGGGGGCAACGCGTCGAGGATGCGGCGCTCACCGACGTACACCCGCCGCAGGCGCAGCAGCGTCGGCACGAGGACCGCGAACATCACCACCACGAGCCACGCGCCCTCGGTGAACTTCGTGACCGCGAAAATGACCACCACCAGGGCCGCGACGCAGCCGACCACGACGTCGAGCACGCCCTTGATCCGCCAGCCCTTCTCGGCGCGGCCGGCGAGGAAGTGTTTGGCCATCCCGAAGCCGGCGAGGGTGAACCCGGTGAACACCCCGATCGCGTAGAACGCGACCAGCTTGTCCACGTGGGCGCCCGTGCCGATGAGCAGCGCCAACGCGACGAACGTCAGGACCATGATCCCGTTGGAGAACGCCAGCCGGTGGCCACGCTTGGTGAGCCAGCGCGGCAGGAAGCCGTCCTCGGCGACGAAGTTCGCTAGGAACGGGAACCCGTTGAACGGAGTGTTCGCCCCCGTGTAGAGGATCAGGCAGGTCGCGAGCTGCACGATCAGGAAGCCGACGTGGCCGACGGCGCTGTCCCCCAGGGCCGCGCGCGAGACTTGCGAGATCACTGTCGGGTTGCCGTCGGTGTACGGCACCGCGTGCGTGACGTGCGCGAGCCACGACACGCCCATGACCAGGAAGCCGAGCAGGCAACTCATGACGACGAGGGTCTTGCGGGCGTTCAGCCCGGTCGGCCGGTGGAAGACGCTGACGCCGTTGCTGATCGCCTCGAGCCCGGTGAGCGAGGAGCCGCCGTTGGCGAACGCCTTGAGCAGGACGTAGATCGCGCCGACCGACAGGAGGCTGGAGCCGCCGCCGAGGGGGTAAGCGTGCGGTGCGGTGGCCGGGTCGTACATCGGCAGATCCCCGGTGATCTCGCGGAAGGCGCCCATCACGATGACGACGCTCATGGAGACGACGAAGAAGTACGTCGGGACCGCGAACGCCCGCCCCGCCTCTCGCAGCCCACGCAGGTTGCCGTAGAAGAGGATCAGCACGACCCCGACGGTCAGTTCCAGCTTCCATGATTCGAGCAGCGGGAACGCCGACACCACCGCGTCCGTGCCCGCCGCCGACTGGACCGCCACGGTCACGATGTAGTCGAGCATCAGCGCCACCGCCGCGATCTGCGCGACGAACGGCCCGAAGTTCTCCCGCGCCACCACGTAGCTGCCGCCCGCTTGCGTGTAGAGCATCACCACCTGCCGGTAGCAGAGCGTGACCAGGAGAAGGATGAGCAGGATGACGCCGGTCATCGGCAGCAGGATGTTGTACGCCGCCAGCCCGAACAGCGGCACCAGGACGAGCAGGATCTCCTCGGTGCCGTACGCCGAGGAGCTGATGCAGTCGCTGGACAGCACCCCCAGCGCGAGCTTGTTGCTGAGCCGCTCGTGCTGCAGGTCCGAGGTGACGAGCGGGGGGCCGAGGAGGCGCACCACCGTCCGGTAGGCCCAGCGCTCGGTAGGGGGAGCCACCGCACCGATCACCGCGTGCGGGGCCGTACCGGGCAGGAGAGGCGCAACCCCTGCATGCGGTTGGCCGGCGGAAGGCGTCACCGCCGGGACGTGGTCGTCCACGAACGGTCAGCATACGACCGCGCGCTGCGCGCCGCACGCTCACTCGTCGCCGGTGGGCAGGCGGCTGAACGCGTCGATGCTGGCGACCGCCCCGGTGATCAGCAGCTCGTCCCCTCGGTGGATCACTGTGTCCATGTCGGCGTACGTATAGAGGCCGCCCGGCTCGCGTACCCCCACCACCGTGATCCGGTGCTTCGCGCGCAGCTGCGACTTGCCGAGCGGCACCCCCCAAGTGACCTGCGGCGCGCCCACCCGTGCGAGCGCGTAGCCGTCCCATTCGATGTAGTCCTGCAGCGAGCTGGCGAGCATGTGTGCCACCCGCCGTCCCATCTCCCCCTCGGGATAGATGACGTGCGCGGCGCCGATCCCGGTGAGGATCTTGCCGTGCTTGACGCTGATCGCCTTCGCCCAGATCTCTTTCACGCCGATCTCGTGGAGTGCGAGCACGGTGAGCACGCTCGCCTCGATGTCGGTGCCGATCGCCACGATCGCGCGATCGAACTCGGCCGCGCCGAGCTGCCGCAACGCCTCCTCGTCGGTGGTGTCGGCCTGCACCACGTGGGTCAGGAACGGCGCCCAACGCTGCACCAGATCGGCGTTCTCGTCGACACCGAGCACCTCACGACCCATCGCGACGAGCGTCTCGGCCAGCGCCGAACCGAACCGGCCGAGGCCGACCACCAGGATCGATTGGGGGGCCCGCGGCGATGGTCTGCGAATCGGCACGGCTGCTCCTTTCGTGGGTACGGCGGACGCGGCAGGCAAGACGCTTACGGCGCGAACCTCGGCGCGTATGGATGTGTGGTCAACGTCCCCGTCCAGCCTCCCCTGGTGAGGCTCGGCGGCGGAACTCAACCCACGATGGGGCTCTCTTCCGGGTAGCGGTAGCGGCGCCCACGGCCGTGCAACGCCAACGACGAGGCGACCGTGACGGTGCCGACCCGGCCGACGAACATGATCGTCATCACGAGGAGTTGGGCCGGCACGGACAGGTGCGCGGTGATGCCGGTGGACAACCCGACGGTCCCGAACGCCGAGATCGCCTCGAACGTGACCGCGTCCAGAGGCAGACCCGTCATCACGACGAGCCCGATCGTGCCGATCGTGACCGTCCCGACGCCGAGCAGCGCCACGGACAGCGCCTGTCGGACCGTCGCGGACGAGATGCGCCGCCGCCCTACCACCACGTCGGTCTCGCCGCGCGCCTCGGACACGATCACCTTCCACAGCAGGAAGAACGTGGTGACCTTGACGCCACCGGCCGTGCCGCCGCTGCCGCCGCCGATGAACATGAGCAGGAGCGTGATCACGAGAGTTGCCCCGGTGATGGCCCCGTAATCGATCGTGTTGAATCCCGCCGTGCGCGCCACTACTGAGGCGGTGCCGGCGGCCAAGACCTTGTCCCACACGGACATGCCGCCCATGGTCTTGGGGTTGGACCACTCGAACAGCAGGTAGCTGAGCAACCCGCCGGCGAGAAGCATGCTCGTGCCCACCACGGTCAGGTGCGTGTGGGCGCTCCACCGACGGGGGCGACGCCAGTGCTGGGCCAGCTCGAAGTAGACCGGGAAGCCGAGGCCGCCTGCCACGATGGCGACGCAGATCGGGACGACGATCCACGGGTCGCCGACGAATGGCACGAGGTTGCCGCTGAACAGCGCGAACCCCGCGTTGTTGAACGCGGACACCGCGTGGAAGACCCCGTGCCACACGGCGGTGCCGAGCGGTTCGTGGTAGGCGATCGCGAATCGCAGCGTGAGGACCGCCGCGATGACACTCTCGATGATCAGCACCCGCACCGCGATACGACCGATGAGGTGGGTGACTCGCCCCTTGTCGAAAGCGTGGGTCTCGGCGCGGGCGCGCAGTTGACCGCTCACCTCGAGCCGGCCGCGGATCAGCAGCGACAGCAACGTCGCGAACGTCATGATCCCAAAGCCGCCGACCTGAATCAACGCCAGGATGACGACTTGCCCGAGCGGCGTCCAGAACGTCGTGGTGTCGACGGTGGCCAGGCCCGTGACGCACACGGCTGAGACGGCCGTGAAGGCAGCGGCCATCAGATCCGGCTCGCCCGACGCGTGCATCCACGGCACGACGAGCAGGCAGGTGCCGACGGCGATCACCCCCAGGAACGCGAGGGGCACCATGCGTACGCGCGCGGCGGCGCTGCCTGGCAGGACCGACGAGCCGCCCGCGCCGCGGCGCGTCGTGGTCGCCATCCCGTACCGCACGCCGACGTCGGGCAGCGCGAAGGGCGCCCCCGCCCCTGCTCCCGGCGTCGGGATGGGGTCCTTGCCCAGGTGGCCGCTGCCGGACACATCGCTCATGCACGCCTCCCTTACCGGCTTCGTCGTCGCGTGCCTTTCGACAAGGAGAGTACGGGCCGCGACGCCGCCCCGCCGGGGCTCTGGGTCACCACACGAGGTCGGGATCGGGCCCGACGCGGTCTCCCGCCCTCATCCGCCAGGGGTTGGCGTGTCGGCGAGAACTGTGTGCGACATGCGCGGCCGCCATCGCACGCGTGGCGAAGTGGACCCGCGCGTACCGTTCACCGTTCACCGTTCGGGCGGGCTCTACGGTGGATCCATGGCTGCCCAGGACTCCATCGCACCCGGCGCGGCCGTCCCGCTCGAGCCGCTGGACGCGCTGCGGCGGATCGCGTTCCTGCTGGAGCGTTCGGGAGCGGAGCGGCACCGGGTGGGCGCCTTTCGCAGCGCGGCGTCGACGATCGTACGCATGAGCCGCTCCGACCTCGAGCGGCGACGGGGCGCCGGCACGCTCACGGACCTGCCCGGCATAGGACCCAAGACGGCGGGCGTGATCGCGCAGTCGTTGGCCGGCCAGGAGCCGGACTATCTCACCGACCTGGAGGCGTCGAGCGGACCTCTCGCGCCGGGCGGAGAGACGCTGCTGGCAGCCCTGCGGGGCGATCTGCACTGCCACTCGGACTGGTCCGACGGTGGCGCGCCGATCGAGGAGATGGTGGCGAGCGCGTTGGAGCTGGGCCGGGAGTACCTGGCGCTGACCGACCATTCCCCGCGACTGCGGGTGGCTCGCGGGTTGACGGCCGAGCGGCTACGCCAACAGATCGCGGTGGTCGACGCGGTGAACGGTCACCTGGCCGGGACGGAGGTCCGGCTGCTGTCCGGGATCGAGGTGGACATCCTCGACGACGGCGGCCTGGACCAACTCGACGCCCTGCTGGACCGGCTGGACGTGGTGGTCGCGTCGGTGCACAGCAACCTGCGCATGGAGGCGTGGGCGATGACGCGGCGCATGGTCGCGGCCGTGGAGCATCCGAGCGTGTCGGTGCTGGGTCACTGCACCGGGCGGCTCGTGGCGCCGCGCGCGCAGGCGGCCCGCACGCAGAACCGCCGGGCGCCGAGCACGTTCGACGCGGGCGCCGTCTTCAGCGCCTGCGCCGAGCGCGGCGTGGCCGTGGAGATCAACTGCCGCCCCGAACGGCTGGATCCGCCGCGGGAGTTGATGGCTCTGGCGCTGGACCTCGGGTGTCTGTTCGCGATCGACACCGACGCGCATGCCCCGGGGCAGCTGGACTGGTTGGCGTACGGCGCTGCGCGCGCCCAGGAGGTGGGGATCCCGGCGGAGCGGATCGTGAACACGTGGCCGCTGGTGGAGCTGCTGGCCTGGACGCATCGCGCCGCCACCACCTGACCCCCCCCGGCGCCGTCCAGGGGGGCGCTTTGCCGATTAGGGGGGCCGTCGCCTATGCTTCTGACGTCCTCGACGGATCCGAGCGCAGCTCGCAGGCGGCGACGGGACTGGCGGGTGACACCGCACCAGGTCCCCATCGTCTAGCGGCCTAGGACCCCGCCCTTTCACGGCGGTAGCACGGGTTCGAATCCCGTTGGGGATACGCAGTACAGGCCTTATCCAAGGCCCCGTAGCGCAGTTGGTTAGCGCGCCGCCCTGTCACGGC
>JBDTWM010000029.1:0-25843 GCA_040006675.1 Dermatophilaceae bacterium
GCGTTCTGCACGCCCGAGGAGATCGACACCGCCACCGTGAGCACGTAGTCGACGAGCAGCGCGCTCGCCACGGTGACGCCGGCCTTCGCGCCCAGATTCTCGGTGGCCACCTCGTAGTCCCCCCCGCCGCTGGGGTACGCGTGCACGTTCTGCCGGTACGACAGCACGACCACGATCATGACGAACGCGACCGCCAGCCCGATCTGCCAGGAGTGGGTGGCCGCGAACGAGCCGCCTGCGACCGCGAGGGTGAGGAAGATCTCGTCGGGGGCGTACGCCACGGACGACAGGGCGTCGCTGGCGAAGACGGGAAGCGCGATGCGCTTCGGCAGCAACGTCTCCCCTAAGCGGTCGCTGCGCATCGCGCGGCCGATGAGGACGCGTTTCAGCGCGCGACTTGCGTTAGACACGAGGACCACTGTAGGACCGCATCGGACGGACCCACACCGAGACAGCGTGAGTCCGTCGCGCGGCCCCGGCGCCGCTGCCCGTGCGTGGCCCGCCCCGCCGACCGGGCAGGTGTACGGTCGAGCGGTGCACTTCGTCATCATGGGATGCGGGCGCGTCGGCTCTGCTCTCGCGCTGGCCCTGGAGAAGCAGGGCCACGACGTGGCGGTGATCGACCGTGACCAGGCCTCGTTCCGTCGCCTCGGCGCGGATTTCGAGGGACGCCGAGTCACCGGACTCGGGTTCGACCGGGACACCCTGCGGCAGGCGGGTATCGAGAACGCCTACGCGTTCGCGGCCGTCAGCAGCGGTGACAACTCCAACATCATCGCGGCCCGGGTGGCCCGCGAGACCTACGGCGTCCAAAATGTCGTGGCGCGCATCTACGACCCGGGGCGGGCCGAGATCTACCAGCGCCTCGGCATCCCCACGGTCGGCACGGTCCGCTGGACCACGGACCGCATCCAGCGTCGCCTCTTGCCCCACGGCGCGGTGCCGCAGTACACCGATCCGACCGGCAAGGTGGTCGTCACCGAAGTGCAGTACGACCCGTCCTGGATCGGCCGCCCCGTCACCGCGATCGCCGAGGCCGTCGAATCTCGGGTCGCCTTTATCCTGCGTCTGGGAGAAGGGCTCATCCCGGACGCCACCACGATGCTGCAGGACGGCGACATCCTGAATGTCTTGGCCTACGCCGATCAGGTCCAGCGCGTTGAGCGGGTCCTGGCCTTGCCGCCGCCCGCGGACTGACGCCGGGCCCCGCGCACACCACGCAGTACGACGCGGACACCCCGCAGGAGGCTCGTGCCCGCACGAGGAGGAGGCAGCATGCGCGTCGTCATCGCCGGGGCAGGCAGCGTTGGCCGGTCGATCGCCTACGAGCTGATCGGCAACGGCCACGAGGTGCTGCTCATCGACAGCGCCGTCTCGGAGGTCCAGCCGAGCCGCGTCGCCGACGCGTCCTGGCTGTTGGCGGACGCGTGCGAGATCTCCAACCTGCACGAGGCCGGCCTGGAGAAGTGCGACGTCGTCGTGGCCGCCACCGGTGACGACAAGGTCAACCTCGTGGTGTCGCTGCTGGCCAAGACGGAGTTCGGGGTGCCGCGCACGGTCGCCCGCGTCAACAACCCGAAGAACGAGTGGCTCTTCGACGAGGGCTGGGGCGTCGACGTGGCCGTGTCGACGCCGCGAATCATGACCGCGCTCGTCGAGGAGGCCGTGAGCGTGGGCAACCTCGTGCGGATCTTCGAGTTCCGCCAGAGCGGTTCCGTCCTCGTCGAGCTGACGTTGCCCGAGGACAGCGCCTGGGCCGGGCGTCTGGCCTCGGACGTGCCGTGGCCGCAGGACACGGTCCTCACGTGCATCGTGCGCGAGCAGCGGGCCATCGCGCCCTCCCAGGACGACCTGCTGGAGGTCGGCGACGAGCTGTTGATCGTGACCAACCCTGACCTGGAGCGTACGGTCGAGACGCTGCTCAACCCGCACGCCCTCGCGTACGAGGAGTGAGGTCGCCTGCTCAGAGCGGGCCGGGCGATTCCCCGTCCGTGAGGGGTGTGCGTCCGCGGACCAGCAGAACCATCATCGCGCCCAGCACCGCTGCGTAGGCGGGCCAGCCCAGCACGATCTTCGCCACCCCCAGCAGCGCCACCGCACCGGCCGCGTGAAGCGGCAACATGATCGCCGCGCGGCCGAGCATGAGGGCGGCGAGGACCAGCGTCAGGCGTTGGCACACGCGCACCACCCCCGGCTGGGCCCGCCAGCGCGTGAAGACGGCCGGATCCGTCGCGGCGTCCGGATCCGCGGCGGCGATGAGGAAGCCCATGAGCGGCCAGCGCACCAGCGCCGAGACGAGGTAGATGAGCCCCATCGCGAGGTTCCACAGGATCGACGGGAGGAAGGCGTCCTCCGGCCGCCCGCTCCGCAGCGCGAACACCGCCGCGATCGCGGTCGCCGCCACGGACGACAGGGCGTATCGGACCGTCTGCCGTTGCCAGAGTCGCCACGCGACGAGCGCGACCACCGCGACCCCGGAGGTGAGGAGGGCGGCGCGCACGTTCCCGCTCAGCATCCACACCACCACGAACGCCACCGTGGGCACTCCGGTCTCGACCGCGCCGCGCCGGCCCCCGAGCACCTCGGTCAGGCGGTGCCGCAGCAGCTCCTCGACGGTGCCCATCGACGGCGCGGGCTCAGCGGACATGGCGGGGCAGCAGCTCGTACTGCGGGTTGAAGATCGTCGGGACGCCCTTGCGGTACGTGACACGTCCCCTGACCCGCATCCGGACGCCTGGCGTGACGCCACGGATCTCCCGGCGGCCGAGCCACACGAGCGCCATCGCCCCGGTGCCGTCGTACAGGTCGGCGACGAGGGTGGGCACCGTCGTCTTGGGCGGCAGCGTGAGCGAACGGACGATGCCGCTGATGACGGCCGGTCGCCGATCCACGACGTCCGCGATGCGCGTGGCGCCGAGCGCGTCGGTGTGCTCCACGAGTTCCGCGTCCTCGGCGTCCTTCTCGGAGCGCGTGAGGCGCGCGGCGATCCTGCCGAACAGCCTCGTCGGCGCCGCGTCCGCGCGCGTCCGTCTCTCTGGGGGCTTGGGTGCCATGGGTGACATAGATGCGATGTCAGCGGATCTCGGTGATCTCAGGACCCCGCTCGAACGGGTTGAGGTCGGCCAGCCGAGGAGGTTGCCCGTCCGGGGTGAGCTCGCCGTCGGGGGTGAGCTCACCGTCGGGGGTGAGCTCGCCGTCGGGAGTGGGCTCGCCGTCGGGAGTGGGCTCGCCGTGAGGCGTGTCGAGAGACGCCGCGTCGAGCTGGTGCGGCAGCGTCAGCGTCAGCATCTCGCGCGGCGGGCGGGCCTCGTCGCCGCGCACCACGACGCTGGAGCGCAGCACCTGCAGGAACGGCTCCGCCGACTGGTCATCCCCGGCGGCGGAGCCGGTCAGCACGGCCCGCAAGAACCACCGCGGGCCGTCGATCCCCACGAAACGCATGGGCTGGAACGTGATCCGCCCGTCGGGACCCTTCGCGGGCAGGCGCGTGAGCAGCTCCGTCCCGAGCGAACCTGCTTGTTCGTCCGCCTGCCCCCCCTGCGCGCGGACGCCCTCGGCGATCTCCGCGCGGATGTCAGACCAGATCCCGGTGCTGCGTGGCGCAGCGAAGACCTGAACCTGCATGGAGGATCCGTCGAGTTCAGCGCGCACCTCGCGCACCGAGCCGTCGGCCTCCTCCATCTCGATGCGCAGCTCCAGACCCTCCACGGCGCCCAGCCACAACGAGCCCAGGTCGAAGCGGTTGCCGACGGTCTCGTCCACCTCGGAACGGTCG
This sequence comes from Dermatophilaceae bacterium, assembly GCA_040006675.1. Taxonomy (GTDB): domain Bacteria; phylum Actinomycetota; class Actinomycetes; order Actinomycetales; family Dermatophilaceae; genus Austwickia. Next base: position 3,776 of record JBDTWM010000029.1, read on the forward strand.
AACGGGCCCGTCTCGGACCGCGCCGGGGATTCGACGTCGCTCTGCTCACGATCGGCACCGACGTCGCCAGGCCCGTCAGCAGCGTCTGCCTCGAGGACCTCGCGGCGGTGGAGGGGTTGCTCCTGATCAACGGGGTCCGGCTCCCCCGCCTCGAGATACTCGGTGACGAGGGCGCGGCGCCCCACCGTGTCATCGCCCTCTCGGCGCCTGCGCCGGAACAGTGCCATGTCTCTCCTCACGTCGCGGCCGCCTCGTGGCAGCCGCCTGCGATCGCTACGGCCGAACCGACCGGCCCGGCAACGAGTTCGGGATCTACCCGCGGCTATTGCTCGTCTCGTACCGTGCTCGTCCTAGTGTGCTCGTCCCAGTGTGCCCGTCCTAATGTGCTCGGCCCGAAGCCACCGCTGGCACCGTGCCCCCCCGCGCCACGCTCGCTCGGCGGCAGAGCCGACACCTCGATGAGCTCGGCGCGCGCGTATCGCTGTACGACAAGTTGGGCGATCCGATCCCCCCTGCGCAGCGCGAAAGACTCGTCCGGGTCCAGGTTGATGAGGTTGATCAGGATCTCTCCGCGGTATCCCGAATCGACGGTGCCCGGCGCGTTCACGATCGTCACGCCGTGCCTGGCGGCCAACCCCGAGCGAGGGTGGACCAGCCCCACGTACCCGTCCGGGAGCGCCACCGCGACGCCCGTCGGGACGAGCGCGCGGCGCCCCGGGGCGAGGACCGCGTCCTCACGGGCCCGAAGGTCCAGGCCCGCGTCGCCGTCGCACGCGTACACGGGCAGGGCGAGCCCCGCGTCGAGGCGCTGAACGAGGACCCGCACGCCGTCCTGGTCAACGCTCAGGTCGCACACTCCATGCAGATCAGCTGCCCATTGATCTCCTTGGCCAGCTGGCTGCGGTGATGGACGAGGAAGCATCGCGAACAGGTGAATTCGTCGGCCTGCTTCGGGATCACCCGGACCGACAGCTCCTCGCCGGACAGGTCCGCCCCAGGCAGCTCGAACCCCTCGGCCTGTTCCGTTTCGTCGACGTCCACGCTGCTCGCCGACTTGTCCCCGCGGCGAGCCTTGAGCTCCTCGAGGGAGTCTTCGCCCAGATCGTCGTCGTCAGTCTTGCGTGGTGCGTCGTAGTCAGTCGCCATCAGGCTGCTCTCCTGTTGCCCATCGGTGACGCAGACCGCACATGGATGTGCGGTCTGACGGGGTGCGTAGCGTCGACGTCGGCGAGGGTCTCCGCGACGATCTCGCGGCCCATCGAGACACCGTGTTCGCCCTGTCAACGTCCTCGGGCACCGTGGGATGCCCGACGGAGCGGATTGTGCCGGAAATACGCGTCGGTTTCATCCCCTTGGGACGCGTGTTCTGTTCGGTGGACTTGCCGAGGGTACCTTCGACGCCCCGTCAGCGCCTGTTTCGCGACTCGTCGTCGATGAACGAGAGTGTCGTTCGCGCCAAGCCGGACTGGCTCACGTGGGGAGGCGACGCCCGGTGCGACGTGACCAGCGACACGACGGCAACGCCGCGGGCCGCCCGGTTACGGCGGCAGGCGAACCGACGAGCGTCGGCGCGACAGGCCTTACCGGTCGGAGGTCGCCGAAATCCGGCAAGCATGCGCGTACGCGCGGCTGACCAGCGTCTCCAGCGCGGGATAGACGGCCGGGGGGCAGGCGAGAACGCCGCGGGGACGGCCCGGCCCGCCGTCCCACGTCGACACCCGCGCGCCCGCCTCGGCGGCCACCAGCCAGCCTGCTGCCACGTCCCAGACGTGCACGCCACGTTCGGCATAGGCGTCGACGAGACCGGCGGCCACCCTGCACATGTCCAGGGCCGCGCTGCCGGCGCGCCGGATGTCGCGGACCTTCGGGAGGATCTCGACGAGAGCGCGGGCCTGCTCGCGGCGAACCGCGGCGTCGTAGCCGAACCCGGTGGAAAGGAGCGTCAGGTCCAGGCGTTCGACCGAGGAGCACGCGAGGGCGACGGACCCGTCCGGCCCGCTCACCGCCGCCCCGCCCCCGAGGTGGGCGTGGTACACGCATGAGGTGGCGGGCTCGGCGACCGCACCGACGACCGGCCACCACCGGTCGGCCCGTGTCGGGTCCCCCAGGACGGCCGCCACCGAGACGGCATACTCCGACAATCCGTAAAGGTAGTTGACCGTCCCGTCGATCGGGTCCAAGACCCAGGTGAGCGCGCCTGCCTCACGGGCCTCTCGACGAACGTCGCCCCCCTCCTCCTCGCCCAGCACGCGTTCCCCCGGCCGCTCGCGGGCGAGACGACCCCGCAAGTGCTCCTCGCTGCGCCGGTCCATCACCGTGACGACGTCGGTCGCCGTCGACTTCGTTTCCACCGCGCCTGACCCAGCGAGCGCCGCAGCCCGCTCGCGGGCCACGAGCCGGCCCGCGTCGGAGGCGAGGTCGACCGCGAGCGCGCGCAGCTCGGGCAAAGCGGCACGTAGTTCCTCCGACAGCGAGGGCGGCGCGACGGCGGGATCGGGCAGGGTCATCGGGAGCCTTTGGGGGTTGGCGAACCCGGCCGGGACGGTCGCGCGGGCGCGGGACAGCAGCCGGGGACGCACTGCGACGGCAGCGGCGTAACGCGCGGCCAGCACGGGCGCCGCGGCACCTCGTCGCGGGCCTCGGCGGCGCGTTCCAGGAGCAGGTCGGCGAGCCCCGTGACGAACTCGGGGTCGGCGCGGACGGTGGGAACCCGGGTGAAGGCCAGCCCGAGGACCCGAGCCGTCGCGGCGGCCTCGGTGTCCAGGTCGTACACCACCTCCATGTGGTCGCTGGTGAACCCGATCGGCGCGAGAACGATCCCACGCGCCCCGTCGGCGGCCGCACTCTGCAGGTACTCGTTGACGTCCGGCTCCAGCCACGGCTGGCCGGGTGGCCCGGACCTGGAGCAGTAGGTGAGATCGCCCCGCATCGTCACCTCGAGGGTCGCGGACACCTCGTCGATGATCGCGCGGGTCAGCTGGGCGTGCCAGGACCGGTAAAGGCCTCGCTCCGGCGTCGGCACGCCGGGGGCGCGCGGCGGACCAGAGGTGAGATCCTGGACAACCGGGATCGAGTGGGTCACAAAGACCAGGCGGACCTGCCCCGCGGGAAGGCCCGTCCGCGCCAGCAGGGTGCGGGTCGCGTCCGTGACCAGACGGGAGTTGGTCGCCGAGAAGCCGGGATGGAGCGCGTACGGGCGGATCGTGTCCACCTGGAGGCGGGCCTGCGCATCCGTCGTGCGCGCGTCCGGCGGCGCGCCATCCCGCAGCGCCGCCGCGATCGTGTCGCGGTAGGCGCGGCACCCGGAGTAGGACGGGTAGGCGCTGGTGGGGACGGCCGCGAGGCGGCGGTGCCCGGTCTGGGCGGCCTGCGCGACCGTGTCCGCGAGGAACGGGGGGGCGAAACGGTTGCCGAGGAGCACGGGGCGCGGAGTACCCCGGCGGGCCAGTTCGGCTTCCAGAGCACGCGTCAGCCTCCGGTTCTCCGCCGGCAGAGGGCTGCATCCGTCGCGGTCCAGGTAGTGCTGCGCGACCTCGTCAAGCCGCTCCTGCGACACCCCCCGCCCCGCGGTCACGCGGTGCAGGAACGGCATCACCTCGCCAGGTCGTTCCGGGCCGCCGAAAGAGGCCAGCAGCACCCCGTCGTACGGGGCCAGGGCGTCGGGCGGGGACGCTGCGTCGCCGACCATGAGGCACCCTCCGTGCAGCAGGATTGGGACGCCCTCACCGTACCCGTCGGGTCGCCGCGCATCCCACCGGCTCCGCCACCGGCCGCGCATCCCGCTGCAGCTCGCCGGTCGCCGGTCGCCGGTCGCCGGTCGCCGGGGTCGACGCTGGTCGATGCCGCGACGACGATCCGGCGGCGCGCCCCGTTCCCGCCGGGCCTGCGAAGGTGGCAGAGTCGCCCTGAGCACACCCCCCAGAGAGGCGACTATGCGGGACCTGCACCTCATCGGAGTCCACGAGGACGGCGAGCACCTGCTCCTACGCGACGACGCCGGCGATGAGTTCCGGTTACGCCTGGACCAAGAGGTGCGTGCTGCGGCACGGCGAGAGTACCGGCCGCTGCAGCCGGGGCAGTCTGCGTCCGTGACCCTCGGGCCTCGCGAAGTACAGGCCATGATCCGTGCCGGCGCGACGGCGCAAGAGACGGCCGAGCGGGCGGGCTGGACCGTGGATAAGGTCCACAAGTACGACGGACCGATTCTCGCCGAGCGCGAGCACATCGCGATCCTCGCCGGCAACGCGAGACTGCGCGGCCGGGGCGCCGAGCACGTGACGACGCTGCGCGAGCGCATCGCCGAGCGTCTCACCGGCCGCGGGGCCGACCCGGAGGGTGCCGTGTGGGATTCGTGGCGTTCCGAGGACGGCCAATGGACTGTCGAGCTCCTCTTCGCCGCGGGCGGTCGCAGCCGTACGGCCGCGTGGCGCTTCAATCGCTCGACGGTGACGGTCCAACCCGTGGACGACGAGGCGCGTTGGCTCTCCGGGGACGCCGATCGCGATCCCACGACCGACTACGTCGTGGGCAGTACCTCGGACCGGCGCACTGCCGCGAACCCCGTCGCTCACTCCACTGCGGCATCCGACCCGACCGAGCCGGCCACTCACGTCGTGACCCCGATTATCGGGGGCGCACAGAACGCGCCGTTCGACGTCAGCGTGGCCCACGAAAATGGTGAGAGGTTCGACCTCGCCGGCTCGGTGCGGCTGCGCTCCGCGGCTCGTCAGCGGCGCGGCGGCAAGAGGGTCGACCCTCCCGTGGGGCGCCCCTCCACCCCCCCCTCCCCGAGCGAGGTGCCCTCGGCAGGCGCTCTGCCGGGGGACGAGGCACTGCCCCTGGCCGACCTCCGGTACGACCCGGACTCGATGCCGCCGCCGCCGGCGGCACACGCGGATCCGGACCCCGACGGCGTGGACGGGCGTCCCGAGCCCACCGCCGCGCGGGCCGCCGCCCTCACGCCCCCCTCGCGCGCGCCCCGCAAGGCCCCTCGGGCGCCCAAATCCCGCCCGGCACCGACGCGGAGTGCACCCGACGCCGGAGTGGACGCGGACGACGCCGCGGTGGACAACGAGGTGGACGCCGCGGTCGACGACGCGCCCACGGCAGATGACGCGCCGGACCGGGCGAGGCCCGGCGCGGTCGCCGACGCCTCGACGGGGCAGAGATCGCGAGAGCCCCGCCCCGAACGGACGATGCCCGGCACGGCGTTCGGGTCGATCAGCCCGGCACCCGACGGTGCCGCTGAGCAGCCCGGACCCGACGCACAGACCGGCGAGTCGCCCGACGCCCCCACCTCGCCGACGACCAAGAAGCGCTCTCGGACGACTGGCCGCGGCCGGGCCAGCGTTCCCTCCTGGGACGACATCATGTTCGGCACCCGCGGGCCCGCCTGACTCCCGACCGACCGTCAGCTCGCATCCGCTCGCATCCGCACCGGGGCGTAAGCCCATCACGACCGGCACGCCGGTCATCGGTCATCGGTCATCGGTCATCGGTCAGGAGCGTTGACTGCCCGGCGCAACGGACAGCAGCGGGATGGCGACCTCATCAGGCGTCAACGAGCCATGGAGACCGAGGAGCGATAGCAGGTACCGCGGCTGGGTGCGAGAATCGACCACGGCGATCTCGCCACGGCAGGCCACCACCAAGTCGCCGATCCTGGCGGCCACCTCGTCGCGCACGGCCCCCGGCCCAAACCACCCCAGGTCCAGCACCTCGTCGCGGGTACGCAGCACAGCCGTCTCAGCGAGCCGTGCCTCCCACGCGGCCCGCACGTCCTCCAAGGCACCTGGGGTGACGTGCACCTGGGGGACGCGGGCCTCCCCCGCCAGATGCCGGACGCCCGCCGCCAGCTCGGGTTCCTCGGCAAGATCCACGCGAGAGGCGAAAGGGATGTCGACCATCCCGTGGTCCGCCGTGACGTACAACGCCGTATCGGCAGGCAACGATGCAGCCAGCTCTCGCAGAGCGGCGTCCACCTCCTCGACGGCCAGGCCCCATTGCCAGGAGTCGCAACCGTGCTGGTGGCCCGTCTTGTCGACCTCGCCCCAATACAGGTAGACCAGCCCCCGCCGCATCCCCCGCAGTGCCTCGAGAACGGCCGGGACCCGCTGCCCCGGACGATTCGCGGCCAAAAAACGGGTCACGCCGCGCAACGCGGCGCGGGTCAGGCCTGAGCCGTCGAAGTAGCCCGGGCCGACCATCGCCACGTCCAAGCCGGCCGCTGCGAGCTCCTCGAACACCGTCCTGGTCGGCTGCCAGACCAGCGGGTCCGGGCCATCCTCCCAGCTCAGCTCGTTGAACACCCGGTCGCGCTCCGGGATCAGCACCTCGTAGCCGACGAGCCCGTGTGCCCCCGGTGGCAGGCCCGTCCCGAACGTGCCCATGCTCGTCGCCGTGGTCGATGGGAACCCGGCGGTCAGACGGAACGCGTCGGGAAACAGCCCGCGCAAGAACGGCGCGTGCCCGCCGCGACGACTCAGCAGCTCGTACCCCAGCCCGTCGACCAGAGCGACGACCGCGCGCCGCGCCTGGGGCAGACCAAGGACGGACCGTCCCTCCGGCGTCGTGCGTCGAACCGGCGCCCCGAGCGAGGCGGCCACGGCCGGAAGCACCCCCGCGAGCCCGCCCGCATCGTAACGAGGCCGCGTCAGCCCGTCCCGCACCTCTCCGGCGGGCGACACGTCAGCGCGCCGTCGCGCTCTGGAGTACGTGCGCGAACGCCATGGCCTGGCGCAACGTCGCGTCGCCATCGGCCACCGACGAGATGCGCAAGCTGATGTCGTCCGCCGTCACCGTGCCTTCATACCCGTGATCCGCCTCGCAGGCCGGATCCCCGCACGTGGCAGGCAACAAGTCGATGCGGCTCACCGACCCCCACCCGATCGTCACCGTCACCTCATGCCCGAGGGAGCCCTGCCGGTACTGAGCCGGGTTGGCGACCAGGTGCGTCAGCATGACGCCCCGCACCCCCGCCAGAGGCACGGACTCCGTGGTGGCCGTCGCGGTGACCACGGGGCCGTCTTCCTCGCCGTGATCGTCCGCGTGGGCGACCACCAGACGGGTCGGCGTCAGCACCAGCACGGTCACGTGCCGACGCACCGCGTCGTGATCCAGGGTCGTCTCTTGATGCACCAAGTGCGAGACGACCTTGTCACCGGCGAGCGCAGTCGCCACGACGTCGGCCACGAGCCCCGGGTAGTAGCCGGCCTGCTCGATGTCGCGGGTCAGGTCCGCGGGGAGGGCGTGGTCGCCGATGAGGCGGCTCGGAAAGCTCATGCCCTCATCTTCGCGCATCACTCCAGGGCTCGCCGCCCCCCGTCCGTGCGCACCTGCGATGCGTCGAGCTGGATCCGCGCACCGAGCACGCTCAGGCCGTTCGCGTGGACGCTCACCGGGTTGAGCTCCAGATCGGCGATGTCGGGCATATCGTCGGCGAGGGTCGCGACCCGCAAGATGAGATCCTCCAGGGCCTCCGCGTCGGACGGAGGGTGACCGCGATATCCCGCGAGGAGTGGGGCCGCCTTGCGCGTCGTCACGAGTCGGTGCACGTCCGGCTTCGTGAGGGGCGGGATCGCGTACCCCACGTCGCCGAGCAGTTCGGAGGCGATACCCGATATCCCGAAGCTGACCACGGGGCCGAACAGCGGATCCTCGTGGGACTCGATCACCGTCGCGGTCCCGAGCGGGGCCATCCGCTGCACGACCAGCACCGGATCGTGCCACGCGGACAGGCGGCTCACCAGGGCGGCGTATGCCCCCCGAACGGCGTCGGCGCCCTGAAGGTCCGAACGGACACCGCCCGACCCGGGGACGTTGCGGACGCCGTCGGCGAGCGAACGCAGCACCACCGGGTAGCCGATCTGCTCCGCGGCGGCCACGGCCGCATCCGGGTCGGGGGCCGGAACTGTGCGCCACAGGTGGATGCCGTACGTCTCGAGCAGCCTGGCCGTCGTGTCCTCGTCGAGGAGATCACCGTCGGTCTGGTCGTCCAGGGCCTGGCCGAGGATCCGATCGGCCTCTCCGCGATCGACCGCCGGACGCACAGGATCGGGGTGCTCCCCGTCGCGCCAGACGGCGTACTTCGTCGCTGCGGCGAGGGCAGCGACCGCGTCCAGGGGCGTCTTGTACAGCGGGATCACCCGCCGGTGACCGTCCACGTTGTTCTGGCCGGGCTGGCCACCCTTACGCAGCGCCCCCGACACATCTCGCATGCCGAAGAACGTGGCCACGCACGGCTTGTCGTACCCCCATGCCGAGTGTGCGACCGACAAGGCGACGACCTCGTCGGAATCCGCCAGCGGCGGGATGAGCGTGACGATGACGCTGTCGATGTCGTCCGACTCGTAGGCCGCGACCAGGAACTCCTCCACGTCCTGCGCCGACCCTCCGAGGGGCACCCGATACACCTCGTGCGGCACCTGCAGGCCGGAACGAAGGGTTTTTTGCAGGACGATCTCGTTGAGCCCGTCGGAGTTGCCGACGACGGCCACTCGGTTGCCCCTGGGGAAGGGCTGGAGCGTCACCAGCTCCGCCACATCGATGAGTTCGTGGACGCTTTTGGCCTGGATGACACCGGCCTGGAAGAGCAGCGCGTCGAAGGCAGCCGGAGGCACCTTGGTCGGCCGGGCGCGGTGACCCGGCGGGACCTGCCGCGACGTCTCCTGCTTCACGGTGATGACGGGCTTGCGCAGGGACAGTTGCCGCGCGATGCGACTGAATTTGCGCGGGTTGCCGATCGACTCGATGTACATGCCGACGGCCAGCGTGTCGTCGTCGTCGATCCAGTACTGCATCAGGTCGTTGGCAGACACGTCGACCCGGTTGCCGCAGGCGACGAACGTGGAGAGGCCGAGCAGGCGTCTCGTCGCGGAAGCGAGCAGCCCGACGCCGAGGCCGCCCGACTGGCTGAACAGGCTGAGGCCGCCCGCGGGCGGGTTGTCTCGCGCGACGGTGGCGTTGAGCATCACGTCAGGATGGTTGTTGACGAAACCGAACGACAGGGGCCCGAGGACGCGCATTCCTGCGGCGCGCGCGAGGCGCAACAGCTCCGCTTGGCGCATCTCCCCGCGCGGGCTCTCCTCGGCGAAGCCCGATGAGATGACCACAACCGCACGGACGCCGACGCTCGCGCAGTCCTCCACTACGTCCAGGACCGCGTCGGCGGGCACCGCGATGATCGCGAGGTCGATCTGCTCGCCGATGCTGCTGACCCGGTCGTACGCGAACAGCCCGCGGACCGTGTCGGTCTCGGAGTTCACGATGTGCACCCGGCCCGTGTACCCGCCGTCCAGGATGTTGTCGAGCACAATGCTGCCGAGGGCGTTGGCTCGGCGGCTCACCCCGACGATGGCCAGGCTCGCGGGGCTGAGCACGTCCGCCATGCTCTCGGCCTCCGCGCGGTGCTCGCGCGACATTCGCACCGCGATCGATTCCGCGGTCGGCGCGATCTGGAACTCGACGCTGATCACGCCGTCGTCGTAGTGGTGGCCCACCTCGTATCCGGCGTCGATGAATACCTTCATCATCTTGCGGTTCTGTGGCAGCACGTCCGCGATGAAGCGGCTGACGCCCTGCTCCTGCGCGATGGCCGCGAGGTGCTCCAGGAGCACGGAGCCGACGCCCTTGCCCTGGAAATGGTCGGAGATGTTGAACGCCACCTCCGCGATGGTCTCGTCGGGCAGACAGTCGAAGCGCCCGACGCCGATGATCGCGCCGCGGACCGTGACGACGAGCGCCGCCCGCTCCTTGTAGTCCACGTGCGTGAAGCGGTGGACATCCTGGTCGGACAGCTCGCGCATCGGCGCGAAGAAGCGCAGGTAGATGGACTCCTCGGACTGACCGGCGTGGAAGCGCCGCAGCCGGTCGCCGTCGGACGGGGTGATCGGGCGCACGTGCGCGATCGAGCCGTCGCGCAACACGACGTCGGCTTGCCACGCCGTCGGGTAGTTGTCGGGGAGCGGCTCGTCGGTCACCTCCGACTCCATGGACCACGACGGCAGGCCCGAGTCCCCGTCGAGGACCCCCGAGCCGATCATCATGTCCTCGACCGCTCCGCCTCCGGTCGGCGGCCCCGGCGCAGCCTGATCGGCGGACCCGAGTCCGGGGCCCGTCGTCTGCTGGGAGTCGGTCATGATGCCATCCTTCCGGGGACTTCACCCCCGGTCAACGCGCGATGCCGCACATACCAAGCATACGCGTTGTTTCTCAAGCGGCACGTGGTCACTCGCTCCACCACGCCGCCCTATCGCCGCTGGCAGCACGCTCACGCGGAACCATCGTCCCCGACGGCCGACGGCCCGCACCGCTCATCGTACCGATTGGTTGCGACCTGCCCTCGCCAGTCGACGGTCAGGCCGCCCGGGGTGCCCTCGGCGCGTCGCCGCAGCCTTCGCTCGTCGTCGGGGCAAGATGAGGCCACGGCAGCGGCTTCGTCCGAGGGAAACGAGACGGAGCCGCGGCCGCACCACCCCTCGTCTCCCGATGCCTCCCCGCATCGGCCGGACACGTCCGTACACCCTTGGCGACCCCCCCCACGCCCTCGGCAAGGAGGCCGACACCCGCATGGCCCGTCGAACCACCACCGCGGAGCCGCCCGTTGACGAGCGCATTGTCGACGTCGACGTCGAGGACGAGATGCAGGGAGCGTTCCTCGAGTACGCCTACTCCGTCATCTACTCGCGCGCGTTGCCGGACGCGCGTGACGGGCTCAAGCCGGTGCAGCGACGCATCCTGTACGGGATGAGCGAGCTGGGCCTTCGCCCGGATCGTCCGCACGTGAAGTGCAGCCGCATCGTCGGCGAGGTGATGGGCAAATATCACCCGCACGGCGACACCGCCATCTACGACGCCTTGGTGCGGCTCGCGCAGCCGTGGACCATGCGGCTGCCGCCGGTGGATGGTCACGGCAACTTCGGCTCGCTCGACGACGGACCGGCCGCCAGCCGATACACCGAGGCCCGGCTCGCACCCGCCGCCTTGCTGATGACGACGGGCCTCGACGAGGACACCGTCGCGATGGTGCCCAACTACGACGAGCAGTTCACCCAGCCGGAGGTGCTGCCGGCCGCCTTCCCCAACCTGTTGGTCAACGGAGCATCCGGCATCGCTGTCGGAATGGCGACCAACATGCCGCCGCACAACCTCGTCGAGGTGATCGCAGCGGCCCGCCACCTCATCGTCCACCCGGGCGCCTCATTGGAGGAGCTGATGCGGTTCGTGCCCGGTCCGGACCTGCCCGGCGGCGGGCGCATCGTCGGCCTGGATGGCATCAGGGAGGCCTACGAGGGCGGCCGCGGGCCCTTCAGGACGCGGGCCACCGCCCGGATCGAGAGCCTCACCCCGCGACGCAAGAGCATCGTCGTGACCGAGCTGCCGTACCTGGTGGGTGTCGAGAAGGTCCGCGAGAAGATCAAGGACCTCGTCCAGGCGAAGAAGCTCCAGGGCATCGCCGATTTCACGGACCTGACAGATCTCAAGCACGGACTGCGGCTCGTGATCGACGTGAAGAACGGGTTCCATCCCGAAGCGGTGCTGGAGCAGCTGTACAAGCTGACACCGATGGAGGAGAGCTTCGGCATCAACAACGTCGCCCTGGTGGACGGGCAGCCGCGCACGCTCGGGCTGCGCGAGATGCTCACCGTCTACGTCGACTTCCGTACCGAGGTCGTACGCCGTCGCACGGCCCACCGTCTCTCCCGCCGACAAGAGCGGTTGCACCTGGTGGACGGCCTGCTCGTCGCCATCCTCAACATCGACGAGGTCATCCGGATCATCCGCGGAAGCGATAACGCCGCGCTCGCCCGCGACACGTTGAGGAGGGTGTTCACGCTCTCGGAGGAGCAGTCCGCGTACATCCTCGACCTCCAGCTGCGCCGCCTGACCAAGTTCTCGCGCCTGGAGCTGGAGGAGGAGCAAGAGCAACTGCGCGCTGCTATCGAGGAGCTGCGCGCGATCCTGGCCGACCACGCGCGACTGCTGAAGGTCGTCTCCGACGAGCTCGCGGAGGTCGCGAGGAAACACGGCACCCCGCGACGCACCGTGCTGCTGGAATCGGGAGGAGCGCCGAGGGTCGTGACCACGCCCCTGGAGGTCGCCGACGACGCATGCTGGATCCTGCTGTCCTCCGCGCACCTTGTGGCCCGGACCCGCGATGCTGCGCCCCCGTCGGACGCCGGCCCGCGCTGCGCACACGACGCCGTGATCTCTCGCGTCCAGTCGACGGCGCGCGGTGACGTCGGGGTCGTGACGAGCGCCGGACGAGTGGTGCGCCTGTCAGCGCTGGAGTTGCCGGCCCTGCCGCCAACGCACGACGCCCCCTCACTGGCGGGGGGTGCCCCGCTGGCGGCCTTCCTGGATCTCGGCGACGGCGAGGTGCCATTGGCGCTGCTGTCCCTGGCCGGGGACAGCCCCGGGCTCGCCCTCGGGACGGCGGGAGGGATCGTCAAGCGGCTGACGACCGACTACCCGGGCGGACGGAACGAGTGGGAGGCGATCTCCCTCAAGGACGGCGACACCGTCGTCGGGGCCGTCGAATTACGCACGGGGAACGAGCACCTCGTCTTCGTCACGAAGGATGCGCAGCTGCTGCGCTTCCCCGCCGACGCCGTCCGCCCGCAGGGCCGGGGCGCGGGCGGCATGGCGGGTATCAAGTTGGGGGTCGCAGACGAGGCGATCTGGTTCGGCGCGGTGAACCCCCTCGACCCGGCCGGAATCGTCGTGACGGTGGCCGGCTCAGACGACGGCGTGCCCGGCACCGAGGCCGGCTCGGTCAAGGTCACGTCGTTCGCGGACTTCCCCGTCAAGGGTCGCGCTACGGGCGGGATACGCGCGCACCGGTTCCTGAGCGGTGAAGCGCGGCTGTTGGTGGGCTGGGCCGGCGCGTCGCCGGCCCGCGCGGCCGGGTTGGGGGGCGCGCCGGTCGCGCTGCCGCAGGCCACCGGCAAGCGCGACGGGTCCGGAGCGTCCGCGGCCGCTCCCATCGTGGCGATTGCCGGCGCGCACCGCGACGCCCCTGGTTCGGGACGCAGCGCGGCCACGGGGGAGCCTGCCGGCAAGGGGACCTCGGTCTCGGGGCTGGCCAGCGGCGATGCACTGTTCGACCTCGACGACGCGCAGGTCCAGACCCCTCGGCCTCGCCCGGCGGTGGACCGCAGTGACTACGACCCCGACGACGTCGGGGACGCGGTCCAGGTCAGCAAGGAGTAGGGCCGCCCAGGCGCGCCACGCTCGGCGCCTCGCGCATCGGAACGACCGCCCTCAGCCGTCGACCCAGTCGAAGGTACGGGTGACCGCCTTCTTCCACGTCGCCAGCCGCTCGGCACGTAGGCCTTCGTCCATCGCGGGCTCCCACCGCCGATCAGCGGCCCAGTTGCGGGCCACCTCGTCCGTGCCCGACCAGAAGCCGACGGCCAGCCCGGCGGCGTACGCCGCCCCCAGCGCGGTCGTCTCGGCCACCTTGGGCCGAACGACGGGTACGCCGATCATGTCGGCCTGGAACTGCATGAGAAGTTCGTTGGCGGTCATGCCGCCGTCCACTTTCAGCTCCGATAGGTCCAGAGCCAGGCCCGCCGCCCCTGCGTCGGCGATCATCGCGTCCATCACCTCGCAGGTCTGGTAAGCGGTGGACTCCAGGACCGCTCGAGCCAGGTGCGCCTTGGTCACGTAGCGGGTCAGCCCGACGATCGCCCCGCGCGCGTCAGAACGCCAGTAGGGAGCGAACAACCCGGAGAAGGCGGGGACCACGTAGGCGCCTCCGTTGTCCGCGACGGATGCGGCGAGCGGTTCGATGTCCGCCGTCGACTCGATCAGGCCCAGGTTGTCCCGCACCCATTGCACCAGCGAGCCCGTGACCGCGATCGAGCCCTCCAGCGCGTAGACCGCGGGCTGTTCACCGATGCGGTAGCACACCGTGCTCAGCAGTCCGTTCTCGCTGGAGACCGGAGCCTCCCCCGTGTTCAAGAGCATGAAATTGCCGGTGCCATAGGTGTTCTTGGCCATGCCGGGAGCGAAGCACGCCTGACCGAACGTGGCCGCCTGCTGATCGCCCAGGATCCCAGCGATCGGCGTGTCGACGAGCGGGCCGTTGGGTCGCCCATGCCCGTACACCTGCGCGGATGAGCCAATCTCCGGGAGCATGGCCAGCGGGATCCCCATGTCCGCGCAGATGCCCTCGTCCCAGCTCTGCGAACGAAGATCCATCAGCATCGTGCGCGAGGCGTTGGTGACGTCCGTGGCGTGCACACCGCCGTCGACTCCCCCGGTCATGTTCCACAGCAACCAGCTGTCGGTCGTGCCGAACAGTAGGTCGCCGGCCTCGGCGCGCTCCCGCGCACCGGGGACGTGGGTGAGGGCCCAGGCGATCTTCGGCCCGGCGAAGTATGTGGCCAGCGGAAGTCCACACCGGTCCCGATAGCGGTTGGTACCGCCTTCTCGTGCGAGGTCATCGCAGATGGCCTGCGTCCGGGTGTCCTGCCAGACGATCGCGGGGCACGCCGGTTCGCCGGTGCCCCGATCCCACAGGACGGTCGTCTCCCGCTGGTTGGTGATGCCGACCGCCGCGAGCGCGTGCCGATTGATCTCGGCGCGGGCCAACGCCTGCCCGACGACCTCGCGAACATTGCCCCAGATCTCCAGTGGGTCGTGCTCCACCCACCCGGCCCGCGGGAAGTGCTGTGCGTGCTCGAGCTGCCCGACACTGACCACGGCCCCGGCCCGATCGAAGACGATCGCTCGAGTACTGGTGGTGCCTTGATCGATCGCGAGGACGTAATCCGCCGTCATCACCCGCTCCTCTCGGCCGTCTCGGCGACCTCACGGTGCGCCGACGTCGGTGTGCGTCATGGTCGCACGGCGGCGGGCTCTCAACCCCCGACTGAGGCCAGGCCTTCGGCGGCGTGCCGCGCGCGCACGGCCGCCGCATCCGTCTGCTCCGCCTCCGCGGCGGCGATGCCCGCGACACGCCCGCGGTAAGTGTTCAGCTCCCCCTCCCGGGTCCCCTCGTCCCAGCCCAACAGCGGAGCCATGATGTCGGCGATCTCGCCGGCGGCGCTCGCCCCGCGATCACGGACCTCGAAGTCGAGCCGGATCCGACGGGTCAGGACATCCTCCAGGTGTAGCGCGCCCTCGTGGGTGACGGCGAACGCGACCTCCACGCGCAGGTAGTCCGGCGCGTGCTCCAACGGCCGGGCCAGGTCCGGCTGGGCGCGCACCACCGCCATCAGGACCCGCAGCTCATCCCCGTACCGGTGCAGCAACCGATCCACCCGATCGGGCTCCCACCCGGTCCGGCGGCCAAGCTCGACGCGCTGCGTGAACAGGCCGCGGAAGGCGGCGGCGCCGACCAGCGGCACGTCCTCGGTCGTGCAGGGCCGCTCCGGACTTCCCGGCTCGTCGAGGTCGGCGACCGCGACGTCCACGGCATCGGAGGCCATCACCCGATAGGTCGTGAGCTTCCCGCCGGCGATCGCACTCATGCCGGGCGCCACCGAGGCGACCGTGTGCTCACGGCTCACCTTCGCCGAATCGACCCCCGAGCCGGCACCCTTGGTCTTGGGCTGCAGAAGCGGTCGCAGTCCGGCGTAGGTGCCGACGATGTCCGCACGGGTAAGCGGTCGCGAGAGCACAGCGTTGGCATGCCTCAGGACGTAGTCGATGTCCGCGGCCGTCGCCACGGGCTGAGCCAGATCCTCGGTCCAGGCCGTGTCGGTCGTGCCGATGATCCAGTACCGCTCCCACGGGATCACGAACAGGACCGAGCGCTCCGTGCGCAGGAAGAGCCCGACCGTGCCGTCGACGCATTCGCGCGGAACGACGATGTGGATGCCCTTGCTGGCCTGAACGCGCAGTCCGGCGTCGTCGCGCACGAGATCCTGGGTGCGTTCCGTCCACACGCCGGTGGCCGACAGGACGTAGCGGGTCCGCACCGTGAACTCCCGCCCCGTCTCCGCGTCGCGCACGCGAGCGGCCACCACACGCCCGGACTCGTGGCGCTCGAAACCGACGACCTCGGCGCGACTCGCCGCCAGTGCGCCGTACCCCGCCGCCGTACGCACCAGCGCGATCACGAGGCGTGCGTCGTCGACGCGGGCGTCGTAGAAGCGAATCGCCCCGACCAGGGCGTCCTCCTTGATGCCGGGGAAGAGCTCGCGGGCGCCGTCGCGCGTGTAGTGCTTCTGCACCGGCACACCCGGTCGGCCGAGCCCGCCGAGTTGGGCGAGCACGTCGTACATGCCGATGCCGACCGCGCTGTACGCCCGCTCCACGACTTTGGTGGTGAGCGGCCACAGGAACGGTTGAGGCGTGACCAGGTGCGGCGCCGTGTGGTCGAGCAGGATGCCGCGCTCCCGGAGGGCCTCCGCGACCAGGGGGACGTCGAGGTGGTAGAGGTAGC
This sequence comes from Dermatophilaceae bacterium, assembly GCA_040006675.1. Taxonomy (GTDB): domain Bacteria; phylum Actinomycetota; class Actinomycetes; order Actinomycetales; family Dermatophilaceae; genus Austwickia. The sequence continues at coordinate 20,169 of JBDTWM010000029.1, forward strand.
GCAGTCCACCGTGCACGAGCTTGCTGGACCACTGGGACGTGCCCCCGGCCCAATCCCGCGACTCGACGATCGCGACGCGCAGCCCTCGCGTGGCCGCGTCCAGGGCGATGCCCGCGCCCGTGACTCCGCCCCCGACGACCACAAGATCGACCCCGGCCGGGGCGCTCATCACCTGAAGCGCTTCCTCGCGCGACGCGGCCGTCAACGCCGTCGAATACATGGGTCGCTCCTCCCGACGCGCACCAGCTCACCCGCTCACCGGCGCGGCGCCTTCTTCCATCATCGCCCCGTCGGCGTCGAACGGCTCGCGGCGCCACACGTGACATACGTCCCCGTCGGGCCGTCCACGCCTCGCGCTGCCTCGTGCTGCCTCGCGGCGAGGGGCCACGGGGCGGGCGCACAGCGACCGGCGACGAACTACGGTGTGACGATGCCGCCCACATCCTGCAGCCAGCTCTGGGACGACGAGCCGCTGTGGGGGACGGCACCGCCGACATCGTTCTGGCTCGCGCTGGAGCAGCGGGGGCCATGGGGGGCCTTGGCGTGGGAGCAATCCCGGCTCGATCCGGACCTCGGGGCACGGGTGCACGACGCGGCCGAGGCCGCCGGGGGGCGGGCCCTGCTGGTGCGACCCGTCGGGCGCGGGGGCGTCGGTCCGAGCGGGACCGCCCGTCGGGTCTTTCTCGCCGGGGGTGCACAGACCGGGACGCCGTGGCTCCTCAGCGGGATGGTCGCCGACCCCGCCAGACTTCTTGACCTGCCATGGGCCGCGCTCGCGGCGGGCGATGCCCCGGCGGCACGCCGGGCTCTGCCCGAACTCGCGCCGTGCGAAGACCCCGTCCTGCTTGTCTGCACGAACGGCAAGCGAGACGTCTGCTGCGCTACTCACGGACGACTCGTGGCCAACCAGGCTGCTGCGCAACGTCCCGAGGCCCTGTGGGAATGCACGCACCTGTCCGGGCACCGCTATGCGGCGACCGCCGTCGCGCTGCCCAGCGGGATGGTGTACGGACGACTGGACGGCTCGCTCGCGGTGGACGCCGTGGACGCCGCCGCGAGCGGCCAGATAGCCCAGCGCGCGATCGCGAGCGTGGAGGCGGCGTCGTATCACCTTCGAGGGCTGGCTCATCTGCCCCCGATGGAGCAAGCGGCGGACGCGTACGCGCGGGGGCTCTCGGGCGAGGCCCGAGTGGACGCGTTGTCGACTCGCCGGCAACGCCCAGCGGAGCCGGAGCCGGGGCACGCCGCTGGCGCCGATGGCACCGCGCGATGTCGTGTCGAGGTCTCGTTCGTTGCCTCGCGGGGATCCAGGTCGCATCTGCCGGGCACGGCCCTCGGGGGGAGTCCGCAGCCCGTGACATTCCTCGAGGTGACAGAACACGTGCACACCGATCGCCCGGGATCGTGCGGCGCCTCGCCCAAGCCGACCGCGACTTACGCCGTGCGCCCCGTCGAGCGCCGCTGACAGGCGGCCACGCGCCGCCGAGAGTGCGGCGCCCCGCCGGGAGCGACACCCCGGTTGCTTCCTCCCGCTCTCCTTGACGCCCACGCTGACGGCCAGCGGGCGGGGCAGCACCCGGGGTCATCATGTGAGACAGGCGATTCGCCTGCGAGAACGCGACCCAGGCGAGCCTCGCGCAGGTCAGGGCCCGTGGACGAGTCGAGGAATTGGTCGATAACTTCACACAAGACAAATCCTAACTTCTCGTTATGTGGGAAGGTCATGGCCGAACCCCCGTTCTGGCACCAGGCCCACATCGCGGGATGCGACAGTTCTCCTCGTGTCCGATCGGTCCGTGCACCTGGTGGCTCGCCGCCACATCGATCTTCAGCGCGTCCGCAGCGACTGCTGTCGCTCGTGACGGGTGCGCGCGGGCGGCGCCCCGTCACTGTGGGCGCCCACACGCCGTGACCGCCCGTCGCGCCGACCTTGCGAGCGACTGAGAGAGGAACCGACCGTTGACCCCATTGAACGCCGTCCCCGCGACGGGGAACGCGTCCCGACGAGGTGATGAGGAGCTGCGCGAGATCGGGCTCCGCGCGCAGGAGCGCCTGAGCGGCGCGGACGCGCGTGACGTCATCGCCTGGGCCGCCTCCGAGTTCGGGCCGCGGTGGGCGATCGCCTCGTCGATGCAGGACGCCGTGCTGCCCCACCTCGTCGCCTCGCTCGCTCCGGGCGTCGACGTGCTCTTTCTCGCCACGGGCTACCACTTCGACGAGACGCTCGCCACGCGCGACGAGGTCGCCGCCCGGTACGCGGTCCGCGTCCGCGACGTGCTGCCGCGACAGAGTGTCGCCGAGCAGGACGCGCAGTACGGCGCGGAGCTCTTCGCCCGCGACCCCGACCTGTGCTGCTTCCTGCGCAAGGACAACCCCCTCGCGGAGGCGCTCGAACCGTACGAGGCGTGGGGTACCGGCCTGCGCCGGGCGGAGGCCTCCACTCGAGCCGCAGCCTCGGAGGTGAGCTGGGACGACGCCCACGGACTGGTCAAGGTGAACCCGATCGTTCGCTGGAGCGACGCCGACGTGGCCGCCTACAGCGCCTCCCACGACGTGGTGCGCAACCCGCTGCTCGAGCGCGGCTACCCCTCGATCGGCTGCGCCCCGTGCACGCGGGCCGTCGCCCCAGGGGGGGACCCGCGCTCCGGTCGCTGGTCGGGCACCGGCAAGACCGAGTGCGGGATCCACCGGTGAGCGCCACGACCGCCGGGCGGGCCGCCGCCCCAGGGCGAGCCCGAACCGGGTCGACCACCCGTGCTCGAGGCGGGACGCTGTGGCTCACCGGGCTGTCCGGCTCAGGCAAGACCACCGTCGCCAACGCCCTGGCCGTCGCGCTCGCCCCGACGCGCCCGGTGGAGGTGCTCGACGGCGACGACCTGCGAGAGCACCTCTCCCCCGGCCTCGGTTTCACGCGCACCGACCGTGCTGCCCATGTGACACGGGTCGGCTACCTGGCGCGCTTGCTCGCCCGGCACGGCGTCCTGGCGATCGTGCCGGTCATCGCCCCGTACGACGACGTTCGCGAGGCGATTCGCGTCGAACACGAGGCCGAAGGACTGCCATTTCGTCTCGTCCACGTGGCCACGCCCCTGGACGAATGCTCGCGCCGCGACGTCAAAGGCCTCTACGCCGGGCACGCCGCAGGCACGGTCCGAAACCTCACCGGCGTCGACGACCCGTACGACGTCCCGTCCCGCCCCGATCTCGTCCTCGACACCACCGGCCAGAAGGTGGCGGCGAGCGCCGCGACCGTCGTGGCCCACCTCAAGGAGGCTGGCCTGGCATGACAACCACCCTGACGAGCGCTGGGGGGCCTCAGCCGCACCCCGACGGCGCCCCCACCGCAGTACCGTCACCCGTCCCGCCCGCGTCGGGGTCCGCCGGCCGGCAGAGCACGATCCGCGCCTTGGAGGCCGAGGCGATCGAGATCGTGCGCGAGGTCGTGGCCGAGTTCGACCGGCCCGCGCTGCTGTACAGCGGCGGCAAGGACTCGGCGGTGCTCCTGCACGTGGCGCGCAAGGCGCTGGCGCCGGCGCCGCTGCCGATCACCCTCCTGCACGTGGACACCGGCCACAACCTGCCCGAACTCCTCGACTACCGAGACCGGACGGTGGCCGCCGGGACGCTGACGCTGGTGGTGGCGCGCGTCGAGGAGTGGATCGCCGACGGGCGCCTGGCCGAGCGGCCCGACGGGACGCGCAACCCGCTGCAGACCGTTCCCTTGCTGGACACGATCAACGAGCAGCGGTTTGACGCCGTGCTCGGGGGCGCCCGCCGCGACGAAGATCGCGCCCGGGCGAAGGAACGCATCTTCAGCATCCGCGACGCCTTCGGCGGTTGGGACCCCCGCAAACAGCGGCCCGAGTTGTGGCGGGTCTACAACGGGCGGCACGCTCCAGGTGAGCACACGCGGGTGTTCCCGTTGAGCAACTGGACCGAGCTCGACGTGTGGCAGTACATCGAGGCCGAGCATGTGGAGCTGCCGAGCATCTACTACGCGCATGAGCGAGACGTGTGGCTACGCGACGGCATGTGGCTGACTCCAGGTCCGTGGGGGCAGCCCCGCGACGGCGAGGAGTTGGTCCGCAAGACGGTGCGGTACCGCACCGTGGGCGACGGCTCCTGCACGGGCGCCATAGAGTCGACCGCCAGCACGCTCGACGAGGTGATCGCCGAGATCGCGGCTAGTCGGCTCACCGAGCGCGGCGCGACCCGCGCCGACGACCGGCTGTCCGAGGCCGCCATGGAAGACCGCAAGCGAGAGGGCTACTTCTGATGTCCGTTGACACGGCCTCCCGTGAGGCCACCCTGCCCGACGGCACGCCCGCGTCGGGGGTCGGGGACGTGGTCGCGCAGCGGCCGCAGCTGCGGCTCGTCGTCGCCGGGTCCGTCGACGACGGCAAGTCGACGCTGGTCGGCCGGTTGCTCTACGACACGAAGTCCATCCTGGCCGACCAGTACGAGGCGATCGAGGCCGCCAGTGCGCGGCGGGGCGCCTCCGACGTGGACCTGGCGCTGCTGACCGACGGGTTGCGGGCCGAGCGGGAGCAGGGCATCACCATCGACGTGGCGTACCGGTACTTCTCCACCCCGCGTCGCTCGTTCATCCTGGCCGACACCCCAGGTCACACCCAGTACACCCGCAACACGGTGACCGGTGCCTCCACCGCGGACGCGGCGCTGATCCTCGTGGATGTGCGCGGCGGGGTGCTCGTGCAGACGCGTCGCCACCTCGCGGTGATGGCGTTGATGGCGGTCCGGCACGTGGTGGTGGCCGTGAACAAGATGGACACCGTCGGGTGGGATCCGGCTCGCTTCGAACGGGTCGCCGCCGACGTGCGCGAGGTCGCGCGGCGCATCGGCATCGAGGACGTGCGGGTCATCCCGATCAGCGCACTGAGCGGCCAGAACGTCACTGCGGACGGCGCGAGCGACGAGGCGGGTGCCTGGTTCGACGGTCCCAGCGTGCTCGACGTCCTGGAAGGGCTGGAGGATCAGGACGTGGCCGCGCAGGACGCGGCCCGGTCCTTCCGGATGTCAGTGCAGCTCGTGATCCGGCCGCGCACGGCGGAGCACCCCGACTACCGGGGCCTAGCCGGCCGCGTCGGCGCCGGCGCCGTCCGCGTCGGCGACACGATCACGGCCTACCCCTCGTCGCTGACGTCGGTCGTGACGGGGATCGACACGCCCGCGGGTCCCGCCGAGAAGGCGGTAGCGGGCGAGTCGGTGGTCCTGCTCCTGCGCGACGAGCTGGACGTGGGCCGCGGCGAGGTCCTTGCCCGCTCGGGTGAGCCGGCGCCGATGGTGACCCAGCGGCTCGACGCGGTGGTGTGTTGGCTGGCGGAGCGGCCCTCGACGCCGAACCAGCGGGTCCTGGTGAAGGTGGGAACCCACGCCGTGCGCGCGATGCTCTCGCCGGTGGTCCAGCGCTGGCACGTCGACGAACAGCGCTGGACCACCCCCGACGAGTTCCTCGGCGATGCGGTCGATGGCCCTCCGGCGGGCGCCCGGGCGATCGCTGCGCAGCTCAACGACATCGTCCGCCTGTCGATCGCGTTGGCCGAGCCGGTCGCGACCGACGACTACGCGCGCGGGCGCGGCAGCGGCGCGTTCATCGTGATCGACCCGGCGAGTGGCGCGACCCTGGCGGCGGGCATGGTGGGCGACCACCTGGA
>JBDTWM010000030.1:0-24792 GCA_040006675.1 Dermatophilaceae bacterium
GTCAGGCACCGCTTCCGGCGAGCCGATGCGCCGACGCCGGCCGGCGGGCACAGGTCAGCGTGAGCCCCTACGGCCTCGAGCACACGGACGCTCCGGACCGCCAGTGGGCCTTTGCCCCAAGCCCGGTCATGGATGCTTCTACGGGACAGTCGCTTCGGCAGCGGACGTCAACCCGCGTGGGCCGGGGTCGTAGGTATGCGAGATCGCGCCAGGTGTTCAGGGACTCAATCGCGCCGGTAGAGGACAGTGCCCGCCTGACCTCCGCGTCGTCGGCCAGGGTCGGGCAGTCAGTCCTTCGGTTTCGTGAAGGGGTGTGTCATCCGGTACAGGTTGATGTCATAGCCCCACCCGAACGATTTCGGCGTGAAGAACCGCCGGTCATCCGGGTTCCACCACCGCGACTTGACTCGGGACCACGTCGGACGCCGCAGGTCGTACGGCACCCCGGCCAATCGACCCTGCCCATCGTCGCTGTCTGATGCGCTCTTCTTCGTCATTCACCCACACTAGAACCGAGCTCGGGGAACCGCCGAGTGATGGAGCCCCCAGTGAGCTCGCCGGTGACCTGGCCTGCGAGGTGTCCAGCAGTTCGCCGAGGGGTCCAACGATGACCTGCACGTTCATCCCATGGTGGTGCACTTTCCCGGAGTAGAACTCCTGGTCCGAGCGGTGGATCCGGGCTCAGCACTTGCTACTGGATGGGGTGTCTCAGGAAAGGTTGACAGGGAGGGCATCCGCGCGCGATTGTGAGTGACGGATCATTCGGGAATGCGTGTGGGGTCGGGTTACGTGCGGCCTGGTCGATGATCGGGAAAGCTGGCGTGGTCGGATGATGAAACGGGCAGTAATCGCGCTGGTGACGGTGAGTGCGCTTCTGACTATGTCGGCCTGCACCGCACAGAATACAGGCGCCACCGCAGCGACGGGCACGTCGGCGTCGGTGCCGAAGTATGCGGCCACGTTGCAGGAGAAGATTCCTGCAGTGATGAAGGCCAATGCCATCCCGGGCACGGTCGTGTTGATAAAATCCCCGAAGCAGGGTGACTGGTCGGGCACGTTCGGCACTGCCGTGATCGGCGAGAAGGTGCCGATGTCGTTGACGGATTACTTCCGTGTCGGCAGCAACACCAAAACGATGACCTCCACGATCATCCTGCAGCTTGTCCAAGAGAACAAGCTCAGCCTGGACGACCCGATTTCGAAATTTCGCCCGGATGTGCCCAATGGGCAGAACATCACCATTGCACAACTGTCCGAGATGCGCAGTGGCCTGTACAGTTACTCGTTCGACCCCGGGTTCAACGCCACGCTAGATAAGGATCCGAGCAAGGCTTGGACACCTGATGAACTGTTGGCGATCGCCTTCTCGCACCCGGCGGACTTCCCACCCGGGCAGCAGTACGAGTACAGCAACACCAACATCGTGCTGCTCGGGACTGTGATAGAGAAACTGACGGGCATGTCGGCCTCCGAGGCGTTCCAGAAGCGGATCTTCGACCCGCTCGGGCTCACACACAGCTCCCTGCCGGTCAACACGGATTCCCTGATCCCGAACCCGCATGCGCAGGGGTACCAATTCGGCACGAACGTTGAGACCATCGGCTCTTATGCGGTTCCTGCCGCCCAACTGCCAGCCGCGCTTGACGGCACCCTCAAACCCATCAAACAGACGGATGCGAACCCTTCCTGGACCTGGACGGCAGGCGGGGCGATCTCCACACCCGACGATCTCGCTGTATACGTCAAGGCTTTGGTGCACGGTGGGCTGCTTAATGCGAAAACGCAGAAGCTGCGCTTGGACAGCATCCAGCCCACCGTCCCCGGCCAGGCTAGCGGCGTCGGCTACGGACTTGGGCTCGCCCAGTTCGCCCCCGGCGTCCTCGGCCATGACGGGCAAATCCCTGGGTATTCCACGTTCATGGTCTACAACACCACGACCGACGACACCATCATCATCGGGACCAACCTCGCGGCCTCGCCGGTCGATGGCCAGGGCGCCGCCGTTGTCGTGGCCAAGACAATCATCGCCACCATGTACGGCTCAGCCGAGACCCCCCAGGGCAAACCGGCCGCACCGAATACGACGGCGCCCGCCACCTCCCGGTAACCGAATCTTCGCGATCGAGGATGTAGCGGCGTGGACGCGTCGGTGTGGGGGCAGGGCGTCGCGTGGAGGGCTCGAAGGGTCCGTGTCTCAGAATTGTCGCTCAAGAAGACCGACGTCGAGGACGGCCATCGTCCCGGCGTGACCGACGCCGACCATGTCGAACTGCGTGACCTCAAGAAGCGCAACAAGCTGCTGGAGCAGGGGAACGAGGTCTTGCATCGTGCTGCTGCCAATCTGTCACAAGCGAGCCTGCCGAGAGAATAGCCTTCCCGATCGTCCGCGAGATGGCCGCGACCGCCTTACAGCCCCACTGTCTTCACCACTTGAAGCGCTCATCGGCAGGGACCGCGACGCGCGGGCATTGTCGAGATGCCGCCCGCCTATGCGTCCCGCCATACGAATCTACGGGACTTTATTCGACTTAGTCCGGTTGCAGCGCCAGCACAGCGTTTGCAGGTTATCGACTGTGGATAGGCCTCCCTTGGAGATCGGTACGATGTGGTCGACTTCGAGGAGCAGATGAGGCTCATTCGCGAGCGACACCGAGCAATGCAGACAGGTATAGTTGTCGCGCTTTTTGATGGATCCGCGAAGCTTGGCGGTCATCAACGCACGTTGGCCTGCAGCGCTCATTCTAAAGCGAATCTTACGTGAGAGCGCTTCAATGAGAGCGTCGATCGTTGGCGTCTTCAACTTGACGGACGTCCGCTGTGAACTGTTCCCGCCAGCACTGACATACTCGAAGATATACTCTGGGTACGGAATATTGACTGGTGTAAGTTCAATTCCTACGTGATTCATAAAATCATTCGCATAGTGCTTCAAAATGAATGCAGGCGGATCGAATGAGCCGGTGATGCCCATTTCTCTCTGCTTGAGGTTGCCAACGGCGTTTTCAAGTCGGGAAATACTCTCTCCGAGGTCTTCCACCTTGGAGAGGGTGGCCTCTGTCGGCTTGATGTCGAAGTACTTCATCACGTATTTGAGCGGGTCGCCAGCGGCGTTGCGAACCACCTGCAGGGAGCAGTTGTGTACGTTCGAAGTCTGATAGTCTACGACGTTGCGATCCCGGCGATACTTGTGTCGACTCGTGTTCCGGAACGTGGCCAAATGCGCCTGGGAACCGGTCTGCGACGCGCCAATTTGGAATGATCCACGATGGCGAATTTCCGACGTGTAAACGGCGATCTCATTGTGTTCAGCGACGATCGAAGCAATCTCTGCCTTGTGGGCCAGAAACTCGTCGCTGGCGAAATAGCGCTCCTTAAGAATATGCCGAACAATTCGGGGTAGAATTGCGGCGGCGACGGCAACTAGGGCAATCGACAAGGCGACTTCCCAGTAATTCACTATCACCACCAGCAGAACAATAGCGGCTATCACTATGAGGAACGGCAATTTGGCCTCCTTCCAAGAACTGTCCGGTCAAGAGTGACGCGCCGGGCAGCTCCGCCGTCACGGGCGCCACATGACCGCCAACCACATATGGTTTCTGGACCGCATCCGACTAAGGTTGGCGTCTCCCGCTCGAGCGTAGGTGCGCACCCTGACGGACGTTGGCCGCCACCGCGCCTCGCGTTCAAGGCACCATCCTGGTCGAGCGACCCGCGCCTGGGCCCCTCGAACGCCGGACCCGACTCGGGTCTCTCGCCTCGAACTACTCCAATTGGTACGTCACCGCCCAGTGGCGCCCGCGGCCCTGTCCGCAGACACTGCGGGTTTAACCGCTCCAACGCCAATCCTCCTCCGGCGAGGCCGACGCTTGCCCGGCCACCTCACCCAACACCTCGTACACCGGCGTCGACGTGCCCCGGTTCTGTTGCAGCAAGGCAGCTCGGGGGCAGAGGCGCACCGCACGGTGATGGCTCCGTCTCTGTTGATCGTTGGGCGGGTGTCAGGCCTGGTTCCGCGTCTTGTTGCGGATATCCAGTTTGACGAGCACGTCAAGTGATGCGACGAGCGTCTCGACGCAATCGGGATGCCAACGGACGTCGTCGATTCCCCGCCAGTCGTGGGCACCGAATGCGCAGGCCCAGTGGAGCTGAAGCTGGCGGCGCGCGTCCTAACGTCGACAGGCGCATGCCTCCCAACCCCGGCGGTGATCACGGGAGCCATAGCTCGGCTGGGCTGGGTGGCCCGTCGGAAGGTGTCCGCGTGGGTTGAGCGGATTCCGGCTTCGCGGCACCACGCGCGCAGCACGGCCGCCGCCGCCTTGGGGTTCTCCGTCTCGAGGACGGGCGCGACGACTCTCTCGAGCTCATCGACGACGCCCGGGTCGCGTGAAGGGTTAGCCCAGCGATGCGTCTTTCCCCAGAAGGCCGTGTCCACTGCTCGGAGGTGAACGGCGATGCCGATCGCCGCCTGGCATCCCCGAAGCACCTCCAGCGAGCTGAGCGGCAGCCCCGCGAAGCGTCCTCGTCTCTTGTGGATCAGTCGGGCCATCCCGGCGTTGACCGTCAGCGCAGCCGATGACGCGACCAGGTCAGGCGAGCTCGTCAGATCGCCGCCACAGTGCAACGCGCCAGCGGGCAGGTCGCAGTACCGGCCGTCGGCGAAGCCGGCGCTGCGCCGAGGACCGACCCGTGTCCAGAGCCGTACAGGGCGGGTATGCCGTGGCATGCCGGGCAGCGCCAGGTTTCGTCGTCATATGGGGTCACAGCGACCGGCAGCGGTCTCATCGACGCGTTCTCGGCGCCCGGGGCGCGATGGTCGCTGCCTCGTGAAGCCGTCCACTGACGTAGGTTTGCGTGCGCGCCATCGCGGTGACGTCGAGAGGCAGCCCGCGGGTGACGGCGTACTCGGCGGCTTCCTTCAGCCATTCGATGGCCAATCCGGGGCGACCGTCGCTTCCGGTGGCCAGGGTGGTGACGAATTCACGATGTCGCATGCCCGCGCGTGCATCCTTTCCGGGGAGCTCGAGCAGCGTGCTCATGTTGGCGGCGAGGCGTTCCCAGGGGCCGGGCTGTCGGCGGCAGAACGGGGCCGGCCACTGGCCGCTGGTCACCATCTGACCTTGTAACCGCACTTCGTACCTCGGGTGCCGCCGAGGCGGAGTCGTTCAGCCGTACGCCGACGATGACGAGCGTGACCGGCAGACCGGTGATCATCGCTTTCAAGGCACCGGCGAAGGACCGGGAGGCGGCGTTGTGGGCGTCGTCCACGCTCACCCCTCGCATCCCGACGGCCGGTAGAAGACGGCGCAGCTGGTGCATCAAGTCACTTCCGGATCCCCGCCCAGGCACCGGCGCGCCGATGAACTCCAAGAGCGATGTCGCCATGCCTTTGAGTCCATGGCCGGCTTCCACTTCGAGATACCCCCATGGAGCGGGCAGGGTCTGCCGGGGCGCTGGTGGGCGTTTCGTCCAGTCGCCGCGGCACTGCTTCAGGGCGTGCGTCTCACATTCGCTTGCAAACAGCGAGAGTTGTCTCATCTTTGCTCGCAGCGGACGCCTCAGGTGGTGGTGCGTAGGTATGCGCCGAAGTGCGGGACCGTGAACGCGATCCGGCCCCGCTCCCCCGAATAGATCAAGCCCTTCTTCAACAACCCGTCGCGGGGTGGGGACAGCGACTGCGGCTTGCGGCCCAGGTGCGTGGCGATGGCCGAAGTCGGCACTGACTCCGACTCGTCCAGCTCCTCGCCGTCCTCCCTCAGCGCGGCGGCCACGTCGGCCATCGCGCGCAGATACTCTCGCTCTCCAGGCGTGGCCCGCTCGAACCTGCTGCCGAAGAACCCGACCGCCAGCTCCTCCTCGGCTTCCGGCGCCGCCACCTCGACGTCGGCCGCAGTGATCGGCGAGGTCGGCGCCGCGTCCCAGGCCACCTTCCCGTACGCCTGGATGAAGTACGGATATCCCCCGGTCAGCGCATACATCATGTCCAACGCGTCTGGTGCGAACTCCGCCCCCTCCTCGCGCGCCGGGACCTGCAGAGCGGCCTCCGCCGCGATGCGGTCGAGCCGGTCGATGCGCGAGTACCGGAACAACCGCTCGCTGTACGACTTGCTCGCGGACAGCACGGCCGGCAGGTGCGGCAGCCCCGCGCCCACCACGACGACGGGCAGGCCCGTCTGGCTGATCTCGTGGAACGCCGCGCACAACGCCGACACGTCCTCGGCCTGCAGGTCCTGCATCTCGTCGACGAACAACGCCACCCCGCGTCCCACGTCGGCCGCGAGACCGCCGGCGTCCGTCAGCAGTTCGAGCAGGTCGATCTCCATGTCACCGGAGTCGGCCCGGCCGGTCACGGCGGGCGCGTCGATGCCCGGCTGCCACCGCTCCCGCAGCTTCGCCGCCGGCCCGGCGTCCCGCAGCGCGAACGCCTTGATCACCCCGAGGACGTGGTTGACCTCCTCGCCGGCGGGGTGCCCGAGCTCGCGTACGGCCACATGCAACGCCGCGCTCAGCGGCCGACGCAACGTCTGGTCCGGGCGCGCCTCGAACTTGCCGGTCCCCCAATGCGCCCGCACTGCCGCGCCGCGCAGGGCGTTGAGCAGCACCGTCTTGCCGACCCCCCGCAAGCCGGTCAGCACGATCGAGCGCTCCGGGCGTCCCCGCGCCACCCGTTCCAGCACCACCTCGAACGTGCGCAGCTGCTCGTCACGACCGGCCAGCTCGGGGGGACGCTGCCCGGCCCCGGGAGCGTACGGATTACGAATCGGGTCCACGCTCGCAATCTATACAGCGTTCTAGGGTCAACGCAAGAGATGCACAGAAACATTCAGAAGCCCCGGTCACCGCATCACCCAGGAGCCCGGCGCGACTCACCACCCTCGACGCCCGGCCAGCGGACGGGCGCCTGCCGTGCCGCCCCGAGCTGCGCGCTGACTCGCTCGCCTACTATCAAGGTATCTAGCTCGTTACCCATACACAGACACGGCGTCGTCGGCCGACCTGCCACCCGTCGAATCACGTTGGAGTCGTGGGCTTCAGATCGGACGCCGCGCGACGATAGCTTGATCAGGAGCCTGGCGCCCGACGGCGGGCGTCCGCCACCTGCCAGGCCCCCTGCGACACCACACCGAGGAACCGTCCGTGAGGCGCCATCTCCGCGACATCGCACAGAGCCGACACTGCACGCCGGCCCGCCCCTTCGCGACCCCGGGATCCCCATCCGGCCTCCCCCGCCCGCTGCGATCGCTCGCACGCGCCGCGGCCGCGACGCTCATCGCGGCGGCCCTGGCTGGTACGGCGGCCTGCGGCGCCACCCAGCTCAGCCCCGACCCGACCACCGCACCGCCCCAGACCTCATCGCCACCCCCGTCCTCAGCGGCCGGGCCCGGCACGCCATCGCTGACCACGCAAAGCCCCTCCGCCGACGCCGCGCTCCCAGCGGTCACCCGCACCACCGACGCCACCGTCACCATCTACGGCGCGGACCGCGACGCGCCCGGTGCCCTGCTGCCGATGGTCGCCACCGTGCACGGCGCGCGCCCCGACGAGCAGGTCGCGTTCGCCGTCGCCGCCGCGAGCCGGCCAGGCACGTGTGAGGGGTTGCCCTGGCGCCACGCCACCGGCACCTCGATGCTGTGCTGGATCACGCTCCCGTCCGCCGCCGGCCCGGCGCAGGTCAACGCCGCCGCGACGCTCACCGATGCCACGGGCGTCGCCCGCACGGAGCCCGGCACCTACGCGGTGCGCGCCGAGGGCCCGCCAGCCAATGCGCCCACCCCCCAAGAACGCGACGCCATCTCCCACTGCGGTCACACCTCCGAGCAGGTGTGGCTGACGTTCGACGACGGGTTCACCTCCACGGCCGCCCTGCACTCGGTCGTCGACCAGCTCACCGCCCGGCACGTCAAGGGCCGCTTCTTCGCCACCGGCGGATGGGCCCGCGCCAACCCGCAGATGGTCGCGGCGATCCGCGCGCAGGGTCACCTGGTGGAAAACCACACGAGCGACCACGCCTGGCTGCACACCCTCGACGACGACGCGCTCCGCACGCAGATCGCACGTGGTCCGGCCAGCGACGATCCGTTGCTCCTGCGTCCCGGGTACGGTGCGGGCGCCTTCACCGATCGGGTGCGCGATACGGCCGCGCGGTTGGGCTACCAGGTGTGCTTCTGGACCGTCGACCCCCGCGACTGGGCGGGCCCGACCGCGGACGTCATCCTCGACCGCGTCCTGATCGGCGACGAGAAGACCGCGCCGGTGGCCGCCGGGGGCGTCGTCCTGTTCCACATGACGGGCGCGCACACCGCGCAGGCCCTGCCCCGCGTCATCGACGCGATCCGCGCGAAGGGTCTCATCCTGGAGCCGCTCCCATGATCCCGACGACGGACCCCGACGACGGACCCCGACGACGGACCCCGTCGACGGACCCCGACGACTGACCCCGACGGAACTGACCCCACACCCGCCAGCCCGCCCATCACCCCGGCCAGGAGAGACATGGACACCGCGCGACCACTCGGCAGCTCGTACACCCTGGAACGCCCCCTCGGCCAGGGCGCGAGCGGTCAGGTGTGGTTTGGCCACGACGCGACCGGGCAGGAGCGAGCGTTCAAACTGCTGCGCCCCGAACTCGCCAGGGACGCGGCCGTCGTGCAGCGGTTCGTCCAAGAACGCGGTGTGCTGGCGTCGATCCACCACCCTCACGTCGTCCAGGTGCACGACCTGGTCGTCGAAGGCGACACGCTCGCGATTGTGATGGATTACGTGAACGGGCAGGACCTGGGCTCCGACCTGCGCACGCACGGCCCCAAGGCCCCCGCCGACGTCGCGCGGCTCGGCCACCAGGTCGCGGCCGCGCTCTCGGCGGCCCACGCCGCTGGCGTCGTGCACCGCGACGTGAAGCCCGAGAACGTCCTGCTCGACCCCGTGAACGGCGCCGCCAAACTCACGGACTTCGGGATCGCCAAGATCCTGGACGGCAGCCAGCAGACCACGATGATGCTGGGCACGCCGTCCTACATGGCGCCCGAGATCGCCGAGGGTCACGATCCGACGCCCGCGGCCGACGTGTACTCGTTGGGCGTGATGCTGTACGAGCTGTGCTGCGCCGTCACCCCGTTCGCGGGCCGTCCGTCCACGATGGCCACCTTGTGGGCCCATCAGGGCGAAGTCCCCGGCCGCCCCGTCGGCGTACCTGATCCCTTGTGGGAGTTGCTGGCCCAAATGCTCGCCAAGGACCCGACGCATCGACCGAGCGCGGCCGTGCTGACCGACGTCCTCGGCGGCCTGGCCCACTCGTTGGTCGGCGCCCCGCCGGCTCCGGCGGCGAGCTCCCCACCTCCGACCGTGGCCATCGCCGCGGCCGATGTCACGCTTCTCTCCCAACCGGGCGGCGCGGCAACCACCCGGAATACCCCCACGCAGTACGCCAGCCCGGTGGGCGGGCCGCCGCCCTACCCGTACGGGCCGCCGATGGGAGGGCCGCCGATGGGAGGGCCGCCGATGGGCGCCTCCCCGGTTGGCGGCTACCCCACCCCGTACGGGATGACCGCCCCGTTCCCACCCGCCCCCGCCCAGGCTCCGCGGCGGAAGAACAACACCGCGCTGATCGTCGGCGCGCTTGTGGCCCTCCTGGGCATCGGGGCGGCCGTGACCATCTATCTGTCCACGTCGCGGGACACCGCGCCGGCGGCAGCCACCGCGCAGCCGAGCGCATCGCCGCCGGCGACCGTCACCCAGACGGTCACCGGCACGCCCGCCCCCGCGCAGACCCCGGCGTCCACGCCAGCCCCGACGCAGACCCCGGCGTCCACGCCCGCACCGACGCCCGCCGCCCAGGTCATCGCGCCATCCCAGGGTGAGGCCGACGGCACCGTGATGACGTACGACCGCACATTTCGCACCGGGACGCTCAGCCAATCCGACATGGGGAGACTGTTCACCCCGACCGTGCAGTGGTACGGCGCTGCGGTGTCCCGCTCGGACCTGTACGGACGGCTGCAGCGCACCGATGTCGCGCAGCACAACCAGACCTACAGCGAACCGCTCTTCCGTTCTTTCGTCGGTCCCACGACGTACGGTGCCCAGCCGGCGTCGACCATCTCCTACACCGTGAGCTACACCAAACCGTCGGACACTGGTTCGGTCCTGGTGACCTACACGCTGGTCAAGGGCGCCGACGACGTCAGCCGCATCGCCGCGGTCACCGAGCGCTAGGTGGGTGTGAAGTTGCGGGTCGGACCCGCCGAGGAGGGATGCGCAGACGGAGCCTGACCGCTGGGCCAGCAGCGCTGTGGCAGCTATACGCGGAGGCCGGGGACGCGGCGCCGGTGTTCGGTGTCGCGCACGAGTACGCCCACCACGTCCAGGTGAGCATGGGCGTCCCGCCTGCCCGGACCCCCACGCAGTCGGTCGCGGCCGAGAACCAGGCCGATTGCCTCGCCGGGGCCGTGATGGGCCGCCTACACTCCCGGGGGATCGTGACCGACGACGACTTCACGGACCTGGACAAGATGGTCGCACTCATCGCGTCCGAGCCGGACGTCACCGGCCAGCGCACCCACGGCATCCTGAGCGAGCGGCACGAGGCGGCCGTCGCCGGCGTCTACCGGGGACCGGCCGCCTGCAACGCCTACCTCCCGGCGACCCCCGTCTGGGCGGGCCGATGACAGGCTCTACTGCGAGCGACGATCGCCTCGTCTAGTTTGATCTAGAGATTAATCAATCACGCGCAAGAGTCGCCGATCGAACGCCGCGCGCGTCCGGTCGACGTCACCGCACTTCGGGCGCCCCCTCGCGCTCACGCATCGCCGCCACCCGGGCCGCGGCCGATGCCTGTCATTTCACGAAACGAGACGTCCGCCGGTCCGCGAGCGGCTTGCCCCCCGTTTGGCAGGTCGCGCAGTACTGCAGCGAGGAGTCCGCGAACGACACCTCCCGGACCACATCCCCGCACACCGGGCATGCCTCACCGGTCCGGCCGTGCACGGCCATCCCGGCACGCTTCGCGTCCTTCAGCTCGCGGGCAGGACGCCCCGACGCGGCGACCACCGCCCTGGCCAACGTGCCGCGTACGGACTCGTACAACCGCGCCACCGCCTCGTCATCCAGCCGCGACGCAATCGCGAACGGGCTGACGCGGGCGGCGTGCAGGATCTCGTCGGAGTACGCGTTGCCGATCCCCGCGATCACCCTCTGATCGCGCAACAGCCCCTTGACCTGTTTGCCCGCGCCGTGCAGCAAGTCGGCGAACACCTCGGGCGTGAACCCCGCCCCCAACGGGTCCGGACCCAGCGCGGCAAGGCCCGGCACCTGCTCCACGTCGCCGACGATGTACGCCGCCAGCCCCTTGCGCGTCCCCGCTTCCGTCAGATCGAAACCGCTCCCGTCGGAGAGCCGACAACGCAGGGCCACCGCCGTCCCACCTCCCTGGCCTCGCCCCCGGCCTGGGCGTGGCGGCCGCGTCGGCACCTCGTCCGACCAGCGCAGCCACCCCGCCTTCGCGAGGTGAAAGACGAGGTGCAGCCCGTCGCAGTCGATGTCGACGAACTTGCCGAACCGCAGCACCTGCTCGATCACGAGACCGGCGAGCGCCTGCGGCGGGGGGTCGTACGTCTTGAGCACCGCCACCGAGGCCAGCTCCACCCCGGCCACGGCCAGTCCCGGCAGCCGCGTGTCGAGGAAGTCGACGATCGCCTGGACCTCGGGGAGCTCTGGCACGGCTCAGCCGCTCATCACCGAGCGTCGTGCACCGAGGGGCGGTCGTGCCGCGTGAGGACCCGTTGGAGCTTCACCAGGAGACCGTACCCGTCGCCCGCCCGCACCATGGGCACCTCGGCGTGCACCCGGGGTGCCAGCTCCTCGTTGCTCACCGGCAGACCGTGGCTGAGAACCTGCTCGGCCGGCGTGAGCTCGCGGATCGCGATGGCCCGCACGACGTCCGGGCGATCCCTGGCGAACGCGCCGTAGAGCGCCGGGTCGTGCTGCCCGTCGTCGCCCACGAGGATCCACCCCATTTGCGGGAACTCCTGCGCCAGCCGGTGCAGGTTCTCCCGCTTGTGGTCCCGGCCGCTGCGGAACCAGCCCGTGTTGGTCGGCCCCCAGTCGGTGAGCAGTAGCGGACCCAGCGGGTAGCCGTGCCGTTTGAGGAAGCGGGTCAGCGTCGCGGCCGTGTTCCACGCCCCGGTCGACAGGTAGAAGATTGGCGCCCCCGGGTGCTCCGCCAGCAGGTCGCGGTACATCGGCGCCATCCCCGGCACGATGTGACGCGCCTGCTCATGGCGGACGAATGTGTTCCACGCCGCGATGAACATGCGCGGGAGCACCGTGATCATCACCGTGTCGTCGATGTCGCTGACGATCCCGAGACGCACGTCGTCCCCGACGATCAGCACCGGCGCCCGTTGCGGGCGGCCCTGATCGGGGGTGATCGTCACGTCGTGCCAGCCGGGTGCCAACCCCGGGTCGGGCACGGTGAGGTCGACGTAGCCACCGCGGTCCGTGCGCGTCCGATACGTGCGTCCCGCGATCTCCACGCGAACCTCAAGGTCCAGAGCCTGCGCGGTGATGAACGCACGCCACCCACGCACCTCCGGCACCGGCGCCAGCGCCATCTCCTCGTGCTCGTCCGCGCGCGTCTCGGCCTCGTCGAGCCCGTGCCGCGACAGCACGACCCGCGCCAGGACCCGCACGAACGAGGACGACCCGTATCCCGTGTGGGCGATCACCCGAGGTGTCCACGACGTCATCCGCAGCACCCTGTAGAGGCGGCTGTGCCACGTGTCCTCCAGGACGGCGGCGATGTGAGGACGGGCCATGACGTCAACGTACCGAATCCGATCCGTGGCAGCTCCCGGGGCCGGTCACCCCGGAGGCTGCACCGGTCGCCGACAACCGCTCAGGCGGGCGGCCGCCCTGCCGATGGTAAAGGCATTGAGGGACAGTCATCGACGCAGGACGCGCGGGACGGAGGAACGACCGTGAATCAGGCCAGCACACCCGCCGCCGCGCCTCGTCACCTGGACGGTTGTCGTGTGGACGACTGATCACGACGGCGATTCTCGGCTGTCCCGCAGCGTCACACGCGCAGCGCGGCCGCACCATTGCGCCTTGCACCATCAGCGCGGCCGGCACGCCTCCGACGGGACGCCGCGCGAGGACCGGCGCAAAAATCCCCGCGCCAGCCGCCCGCATCGCTGCGCCCTGAGCCGCGACCACGATTGCCCGCGCCAACCCTCCGGAACCGGGTGCCGTCACACGGTGGGACTCGAAGAGATCTGGTCAGCGCGGCACGCGGACAAGGTGGGCGACGACAGCGGCACCTTCGCGGCGCTTTCCTGGCCTGTCGCAGCTCCTGTCGACAGCGCCGCGCCGTCCGCACCGTCCGTACCGGTCGCACCGTCCGTACCGGTCGCGCCGGCAGCAGCGGTCCTGGCGGGCCCGCTCGAGGCCGTCGCCTCCTGCACACCCCATACGAGCTCCCCCGCCGCGACCAACTGGCGCATCCTTCACCGTCGCTCGCGCGATCGCTCCCCCGCGACAACGCTGACGTGCTATTCCGTCGTCGCCCTGCTGTCCATCGTGCTGGTCGTCGCCGTGCTGCTCGGCGACGACGTCCAGGTCGACGTCTCGCTACCAGCCCTTGTGGACGCGGACGAACTCGCGGCGACCGGGACCCGTGCGACGGCGATGGTCGTCGGGCTCCTCGGGCTCGTCGGCGCGCTCTGGTCGGCGGGAGGCGCCCGGGCCTACCACCGCGCGGCCGGCCGGGCACACGCTGCGGCAACCAGTCTCGCGTTCCGGGTCCACGACCAGACCGGGCGACACGCCGGACCCAGCACGCCCGCGCTCAACGAGATCGACGAGACCGACGAGACAACGCCCGTCGCCTCCCGCGCCTCCGAGGACGCCCAGAGGATGTCGGGTCACAGGGCCGAACGCCGCGCCTGACCGACCGCCCTGTCCACATCACGGACACGTCATCCAGGGGCGAGCCGCTTTACGGGCGAGGGTCGGACGGGCCCGAACAGCCCTCTGAGCAGCGTCTCGACGCCCCTCACCCTAGTCAGTGGGACGATCGTCCACTACGATCTTAGAAGGTCATCTGAGAACCTCGGCTGGGGAGCCGAGGGGCCAGGGCCGGCGTCGCGGCGGGGGATGTCGCCGACGTTGCTGGGGATGGCGCGGCAGGGGGGACCTGCGGCGCGTGGGGGAGGATGTCGACGATGTCGGTCCATGCTGTGCTGTTGGCGATGTCCGTGTGCGCCGTGATCAGCTCCGGCGCGAGCAGGCCATTCGCAGAACAGCGCGCCGATCAGCAGCAGGCTCGGCTCACCGCCTTCGTTCTCAGCCTCGGGCTCTCGGTCGGCAACGCGGCCTGCCTGCTGCCGGACGTGCCCGCGTGGTATTCGCTCGCCGTGGTCACACTCACCACCGCCGGCTTGTTCTGGGTGGTCGCCTCATTGAGCGCGGCCACGCGGCAGGATCAGGCCCGCGCGGCTCAGGCCCTCGTGGCCGAGCGCATCGCGGCCCGGACCTGCGCGGCGAGCCCAGGCCCCATGCGGGCCCCACGCGGCCGGCAGGTCTGCCCCGGGCGGGGCGCCGACCTGCGGGCACTTCCGGCTCCGACCGGCGCCGACGGCCCCTCTCGACCGGCCCTCGGCCAGACCCGCGTCGCGAGGCCGCGGCTCGCGGTCGTGAGCGCCACGCTGACCGACGACGCCGGTCCCACGTCCGGCGCATCGCCCACGTACCCGAGCGCCCCTGCCCCCGCGGTTGGGTGACCGGCACGCCTGACGCGCGACGCGCCCGTCAGGCCGACTCATCGAGCAACCATCCGGGTCGCACTGCGACCCACCTCAGACCCCCGGTCTCACGGCCGGGGCCGGCGGGACGCGCGCTCATGGGTTCCCCCCGCCGGGGCACCACCCCTCTGCGCCAGGGGGGCGTCATGTTCGGAAAAGCCAGGCCGGTCTCAGCGACGCGGCATGCCATCCGACGGATGCCTCCCTGGTGGAGCGCGGCGAGAATCAGCCGGCGACGGCCTCGGCGGCGGGTGCGCCCGCGCCACGCGACTTATCCTGCACCAGCGCGAGGCACTCGTCGAACTCGGCGTCGATCTCGGGGTTGGGGCGGTACGTCGCCTTGCTGACGACGATGGCCACGAGCAGGCAGCCCAGGAAGCCCGGCACGATCTCGTACAGGGCAAAGATGCCCTCCGTGCCAAAGACGTGGTTGCCCCACAGACCGACGATGGCCGCGCCGGTCACCATGCCGCACAGCGCGCCGACCGCGCTGAGCTTGCGCCAGTAGAGCGATAGCACCACGATCGGCCCGAACGAGGCCCCGAACCCAGCCCACGCGAACGCGACGAGCCGAAGGATCGTGTCGTTCTGCGTCCACGCCATCGAGGCGGCCACGATCGAGACGGCCAGGACGGCGAGGCGTCCCATCAGGACGTAGTGCTTGTCGGGCTTGTCGGTGCGACCGAGTGCCTTGTAGACGTCCTCGATCAGGGCCGAGGAGGTGACGATCAGCTGACTCGACACGGTCGACATGATCGCGGCCAGCACGGCGGCCAGCATGAACCCGGCGATCAGCGGGTGGAAAAACACCTGGCCCAGCCTGATGTAGATGGTCTCGGTCGCGGGGCCCTCCAGGGGGGCCAGACCCATCTTCTGGTAATACGCCACCCCGACGATGCCGGTGAAGACGGCGCCGATGACGGACACGATCATCCAGCCGATGCCGATTCGCCGGCCCGCCGTCGCGTCGGCGACCGAACGCAGCGCCATGAAGCGGACGATGATGTGCGGCTGACCCACGTATCCCAGTCCCCAGGCGAGAGCAGAGATCAACCCGATCACGGCCACGCTCGTCAGCTCCGCCGGCAGCACGGCCAGCCGGTCCAGCCCCGCCTGCGCGTCCGCGGCGCTCACCGCGTCCGCGAACCCGCCGAACCCGCCGACCGTCACGATCCCGATCAGCGGCACGAGGATCAGCGCGGTCATCATCAGCAGGCCCTGCACGAAGTCCGTGTAGCTCACCGCGAGGAACCCGCCGAACAGCGTGTACGTCACCTCGACCGCCACGACCAGCAGCATCCCGGTGCGGTAGTCCATCCCGAAGGAGCTGCGGAAGAACACCCCGCCCGCCACCATGCCGGAGCTGACGTAAAACGTGAAGAACACGAGGATGATCAGGCCGGACACGATGCGCAGCAGTCGGGACGTGTCGCGCAGTCGGTTGTCGAAAAAGCTGGGCACGGTGATCGAGTTGTTCGCTACCTGCGTGTAGGCGCGCAGCCGGGGAGCCACGAACTTCCAGTTCAGCCAGGCTCCCACGGTGAGACCGACCGCGATCCACGCCTCGATGAGGCCCGTCGCGTAGATCGCGCCGGGCAGACCCAGCAGCAGCCACCCCGACATGTCGGCTGCGCCCGCGGACAAGGCGGCCACTGACGGAGACAAGTCCCGCCCGCCGAGCATGTAATCGCTGAGGTTGTGCGTTCGCCGGTAGCTGAACCAGCCGATGACCAGCATCCCGCCGAGGTAGATGGCCATCGCGAGGCCCTGCCAGAAGGTGTCGCTCACGCCGGTCTCCTCGCGGTTGTCGACGGGCCCGCCTCACGGCGCGGCCCGATGCGGGGAGGTTAGCGGACGCAACCGCGCTGAGCACGTGCTCGACGAGACTGCGCGAGCAGCGTCCGCGACGGGCGGTCCTCCCTTCCCCGTCGACGCGCGGGATGCCTGGGGTCAGGCGACCGCGGCAGCCCGGTCCAGACCGGCCAAAAGGTCGGCCACCAGGTGCCCCCCGTCCTCGATGCCGACAGACAGTCGCAGCAGGCTGGAGGTGATCCCGGCCTGCTCTTGGACCTCCGGCGGCATCGACGCATGCGTCATGGACGCCGGGTGCGCGACGAGCGACTCCACACCACCCAGGGACTCGGCGAGGCTGAAGTAGCGCAGTCCGGTGACGAACGCCCGCGCCTGCTCCTCGCCCGCCAGCTCGAAGCTGACCATGGCCCCGAATCCGTCCTGCTGGCGGGCAGCGATGTCGTGGCCGGGGTGGTCCGGCAGGCCCGGGTAGTAGACGGCGCGCACCGCAGGATGCCCCAGGAGCGTCTCGGCGACGGCCCTCGCGTTGTCCTCGTGCGCCACGAGCCGGGTATGCAACGTGCGAAGCCCCCGCGTCGTCAGGTACGCGTCGAACGGGCTGCCGGTGAGACCCAGCACGTTGGCCCACCACGCGTAGTTCTCGGCCGCCTCAGGGTCCTTGGCGATGACCGCGCCGCCGACGACGTCGCTGTGCCCGTTGAGATACTTCGTCGTCGAGTGGACCACCACATCCGCCCCGAGCTCCAGCGGTCGCTGCAGCAGCGGCGACAGGAACGTGTTGTCCGCGACCACCGTCGCGCCACACTCCTTGGCCTGTGCGGCGACCGCGGCCAGGTCGGTGATGCGCAGAAGTGGGTTGCTGGGGGTCTCCAGCCAAACGACGCTCGGGCCGTGACCGTGACCATCGCGCGCAAGAGCGTCGGTCACGGCCGCCGGGTCGGTGAAATCGACGTAGGTCACCTGGAAGTGGCCCCGCTCCTGCAGGGAGTCGAACAGCCGCCATGACCCGCCATAGCAGTCGTGAGGCACGCAAATGCGATCCCCGGCCCGAAGCAGCGCGGACACCACACACGTGATCGCGGCCATACCCGTGGAAGTGACGACCCCGCCGGCCCCGCCCTCAAGCTCGGCCAGCGCGGTCGTCAGGACGTCGCGCGTCGGGTTGCCGCTGCGCGTGTAGTCATGAGCGCGCGCCTCGCCGAAGCCGGCGAACGCGAAGTTGCTCGACAGGTAGATGGGCGGCACGATCGCGCCGTACGTCGTGTCGCTTTCCAGCCCGGCCCGCACGGCCCGGGTAATGCGCTCAGCCCCCGACGCGCTCATCGATGCAACCTCGCTTCTTCCTCAGTGCTGGACGACCGTCGCGACCGTCGAACCGCTCTGTTGCACGTCACGCGCCTCGAAGACCCGCGCACTGCACACATAGCAAAAAGTAATGGATTCCATGACGAAAGGTACGGATTCGTCGCCTGACGAGGCAGCGTTGTCCACACCTCAGAACGGTCGGGAGCGCCCTGTGAACTGTGAACGCCTCGCCGCGGCTCGATGTATGTGGCGACACCCGACATTAGGGTTACCATAGTTTTGGACGGTCGTCTCAGCACACTCATTCGAGGAGCGCGGGGGGCGGGCGTTTGGGGCAGGGCGCGCCGCCGGGGGGACCGGCGCGTGAGGGAGGGGAGCATTGCCATGACACACGCATACCGAGCCGCAGTCACGACGGTAGACAGCGCGGGGACACACGACGCCGATGCCATGTCGAGGACCACGCCGCTCGCGGATCTCGTGTTCAGTCCTTACGTGGCGGTCCGGCAGCACGCGGCCGAGCACCCGGCGACGACGCTCGAGGCGTTGGCCATCCTGGCGGAGGACGCTGACGCCCACGTGCGTCGAGCGGCCGAGCACCGCCTCGGACGGCTCGAGCAGACGCACCAGCGCGCGAGCTAGCTCAGCGCCCGCGGAGGACCCGCCCGGAGGAGAAAAACGAGGAGGGGTCGGCTCGACCTGAGCCGACCCCTCCTCGCACATCGCGGGAGTCGATCACCCGGAGTCGGTCGCCCGGAGTCGGTCACACGTGCGCCATGGCGGGGGCGTCGGGCACCGTGACGGCGGGGCATGTTGCTCCATCGAGGATCCCCCGACGGGTCGGGCCTAGGAGCCGCGGCGAACGCCACCGGTCCTCGCGCGACCCCAGCACCACGAGCGCGGCCGAATGGGACGCCTCCACGAGAGCGTGTTCGGCGCGGCCCAGCGTGACGACGCTCGTCACCTGCAGCCCCGGCAGAGCGTCCGCGATCGGGTCGACGGCCTTGGCGAGGAGCCGCTCCTTCTCGCTGCCCAGGATGGCCATCGCCTCGTCGTAGACCCGCGGGCCTGGGTAGGTCCACAAGTGGAGCACGTCCAGCGGTCGCTCGGCGCGCACCGCCTCCAGCGCGGCGAACCGGAGCAGGTGCGCCGACCCGGCGAGGTCCTTGATGCCCACGACGACCGGTGCGGTCGCGTCGACCTCAAGGACGCCGTCAGCGGGAACCACCGTCACCGGGCAACGGGACCGTGCCACGACTGCGTCGGAGCGGCCGTCGCCGGTGGCGTCTAGCACGATCAGGTCCGCGTCCTCCGACACGAGCGCGAGGTGCGCCACGGGATCCCCGTACAAGATCTCGACCACCGCGTTGAGGCCCGGTCGCCGCGCGCACACCCCGTCCGCGATGTAGGCAGCAGCGCACGCGGTGTCGACCGGCAGCACAGCGGCGTCGGGTCGGAGCGGGGCCACGACCGCCACCGTGAGGACCTGACCGGACTGCGTCGCGCGATCCACCGCCCACACCACGGCGTGCGAGGCGAGAACCGCCGCGGTGATCGCGGTCACACCCGCCTGGCTGCTCGCTCGGGCAGTGGCATTCACCCGCGTGCCGCGTCTGACCTGCACATCAGCCTCGTCTGGCAGGATCACCCCGGCGACGATCGCGCGCCGGGTCCCCCTGCCTGTCACGCCCACGGCCGTCAGGGTCATGTCAGCACCTCGACAACGCTCGACATGTTCAGGCCCCACACACAGGCCGCGAAGGCGCAGGGTCACACTCGGGGTAAGAACTGAGGTATCGCACCGTGTTGTAACGGTCTCCGCGGCGCCGCCGGATAAGCGGCGGCGGGGAGCTCGAGTCCCGGGCCTGACCGAGCCGTGGAACGGCAGCACGCACGGGGCGTGCCGCACTGAATAGGTCCGTCGCGATCACCAAGGGTCCCCTCGCCGTACCTCGCCAGCTCGCCGTCGAGCTGCCGAGCCTTCATTATGCCCGCAGCGCCTTGCGGTGGTCTGCCCATCGTGTGTCAGTCTCATGACAGGGGTGTTCGGCGCCGATCGGAGTCGAGTGCGCCGGCGGACCACCTCCTCCACCGGCCGATCAGCGCGAGAACGCTCGAATCCGAGCCGTCTCCTAGCCCGGCCCAGACGCCGCTGGCAGCATGGCGGCATGACGACGCGGATCCTGCTGACCGAAGACGACGACGGCATCCGCGCGCGGGTCGAGATGGCGCTGAAGGACGCCGGATTCGAGGTCGACGCCTGCGAAAGCGGCGAGTCGGCGCTGGTGTCGTTCGGTCGACGGCCGCCGGAACTGCTGCTCGTGGGCCTTATGCTCCGCGGCATCGACGGTTTCGCGCTCATCACCGAGATCCGTCGGCACTCGCAGGCCCCCATCATCGTGCTCAGCGCCCGGCGGGACCCCGCGGACATCGTCCGAGCGCTCGAGATCGGCGCCGACGACTACGTCACCAAGCCGTTCGACGACGAGGTGCTGATCGCTCGCATCCACGCGCTGTTGCGCCGGGTCGATGCTGACGAAGTCGGCGACAGTGCGGACGGACTCATCCTGGACACGTACGGCCCCCTTGTCCTCGATGACCGCGCGGGGATGGTCCTGCGCGGCGAGACCGACATCCGGCTGACGACCACGGAATACCGGCTGCTCACCGAAATGGCGCGCTCCGCCGGCCGCGTCCTGTCCCGGCAGCTACTGCTCGACCGCGTGTGGGGCCACGACTACTTCGGCGACGAACGGCTGGTCGACGTCCACGTGAGCCGACTGCGCACGAAGATCGAGCGCGATCCGTCGGATCCGACCATCGTGGTGACCGTGCGAGGTCAGGGCTACCGCTTGGATCTCCCGCCCCACAGGGAAGCGCCCCCGGGTGGTCCCGTGGACCGTGATTGACCATCGGGGGTGGGTTCAATCGTCGCCTATCGCTGCGCGGTGGCGTGGCGCCCTCGACCTCTCTCTCATCGTGGACCACGCGGGTCATCCCCCAGCAAAGGCTGTCGGCGAGCGCAATCCCCGGCGCACTGGAGGTGATCCTGCCTCAGCCCGATGAGCGCGCCGAAGGTGCACTCGCCCTGCCGCTCATGACCGCGGTCCGATACTCGAGGGGCCATACCGTCTCTGTGAGCGGATAGCACGGGTCCGCATGACGAGACTGTCCGGAACGCCTGGTCAAGGGGCCACGACGACCAATGTGACAGAACTGCGATCCGCGAGCATCCGGTCCCCCGGGCCGTCTGCTCAACGGATCGGTCGAGGCGTCTTGCCGCCGAAGACGTCCCGCCCCAGAGACGTGGTGACGCCGCGCCGGATACACTTTGACGAAACTGGACGTTCGACCAAAGTCGGATCGGACAATGACGTGATCCGGGTCGACTCAACACACAGTTAGTTCGTTCTCGCTGCGCGCAGTGCCCTAATTTATCGGCATGTGCGCCGCTCTCAGTCATGCCTGTGGGAGGGTTCGTGCACCCCGATGTGCTGTCGCTCCGCCAAGCTGCCGACCTCCTCGGCGTCCACCCCGTCACGGTGCGCAAGCGGGCCCGGACAGGCGGCCTTCCGGGCGCGCAGATCGGGACCTCCTGGCGTTTCTGGCGGCCCGCGCTGCTCGCGGAGCTGACCTCCGGCACGATTCCGACGACGCCCGACACGACCCGGGAGTTCGTGTCCACTCACGAGTTGGCCGTCTTGCTGGGGCTCAGCGAGGTCACCGTCCGGTCCCTGCTGCGCGACGGGACCATTCCCGCCGGCAAGGTCGGCCTGCGCTGGCGGGTGCACTGGCCCACCGTGCGTGCCTCGATCGGCGGCTCCATGGGGGGCTGACGCCCTCGATCGGTCGGCGCGGCGCCGATCCCGCGGGGCGGTGCGCGACGTGACGGGCTCTGGCACACCCGTACCGCTCATCCTGGAATGGCATCGCGTGGGCGAGGAGTACGTTGCCGTCCTCGACGGTGGCCAGGTCGCGCGGGGCGACCTGGCCACCGCGCACGCCGAGGCGATACTCGCGGTCCAAACGCTCGCGGCACGCTCGCCCACGGGGTTCGTCACGATCGTGGTCCGTAGCGCCGGGGTCGAGCAATCCCGACTAGTGGTCTCCCGGGACGGCGCCGTCCTCCCGTCCGGGGACGCGATGGCTGACCCTGCCGAGGCGACACTCAGCGAAACCGTCGAGCGGACTCGACGCGCCGACAGAGCGCAAGGAGCCGAACTCCGCCCGCAAGCGACCCCGACGCCAGCCCCGACCCGAGTCCCGTCCCGAGACTCCGCCAGAGGTCAAGCGCGCGCCTCCGCACGGAAAGGCAGCGGCTCCCCTGGGGGCGAGATCGGCGAGCGTCCGACGCTGCGCCGCGAGACGAGACGCCTTCGCAGGCGAGCCGGAGCAGCCGTCGGTCGAAAGCCGCGGCGGCGCGGCGTGGCCCTCGACGTGCGGCGATGGATCCGTCTGCTCGTCCCGATCGCGTGCGTCGGCCTCGTGGCGCTCGTCGGACTCTGGGCACTACGCCACGGCGCTGGAACGCCCGACCCCGCGATGATCCGCGGGGAGATGATGGCCGCCACCGCACCGCTGGAATGGGCGCCCGAATCGCGGTGGCGATCCCCCGCGCTCCTCCCGGAAGCCGGCCGGATCCTCGTCATGCCGCACGGGGACGTGGCGTTCGTCGTCGACACCCGCCAGGTTGTCCTCGTGGACGCCGCGACCGGGGACGTGCGGTGGAGTGCGCCCTACCCCACCGGCACCCCGCGGACCGACCTCACGACCACGACCGTCGATGGGCGGACCGTCATCGCCGCGCAGATAGACCAACACCTGGCCTGGTGGGACGTCGAGAACGGACGCGCCGAGAGCGTGGATCTCCCCGACGGATCCTCGGCCGGCCTGCGCGGCGACGCGCCCGTGATCGTCGCCGACGACGGCACCACCGCGGGCCGTGTCCATCAGGGACGCATCGAGACCGTCGACCTGCCTCAGGGTGCCGTCGCCCTCGCAGGCCGCGCCGACGGCCTGATCACCGCGGCGTCCGGCAGCGGGTGGTGGCATCTCACCGTGGGGCAGGCTCCCGGGGCGCCACGCCCGTGGGAGATCCCCGGCGGCGCGACGTCCCTGTCCGTGGTGTCCTACCTCGGCGGATCGATCGTGACCATGTTGCCCGCCGCGACCGGGACGAACGCACCCCTCGTCGTCTTCGCGGACCGTGACGGCGACGTCCGCTTCTCCTGGCTGGGCGAGGGCGTCTTCGAGGACCGCAGCGCGGCCTGGCATCCCTCACCCTCCGAGCGATGGGGCATCCTCGGCCGGACCCTGATCGACCTCGAGCAGGGACGCACCACGGACCTCGGCCGATGGTCCACCCAGCTCGTGTCCGCGGATCGGGCACTCGGCGAGATCGCCGGTCAGAAGGTGCTCACCGGACCGAGCATCCCGCTCGGGGCGGTGCAAGGGGACGAGTCGTTCCCCGAGGACCTGACCGAAGCCGGCGCGCTGGTCCGCGCCCAGGTTTCAGACTCCGAGGTCGTCTACCTTCTCCCACCCCGTCATTGAGACACGCCCTCCGCCACACACCTACGACCACACACCACCACGACAACCCACGTATCCCATCCCGACGACTTTCCGACGACTTCCGAAGACAAGGACTAAGAGCAGCATGACTCCCACCCGACGCATCCTCGAGATGGCGGCGTCCCTGCCCCTCGCGGCCACGGTGGCCCTATCCGGGGCACTCGCCGGGACCGGCTCCGCCCAGGCGGCCACCTCTCCGACCGACCCCGCCGCGAACTCGACTCCCAGAGCCCTGGCGTCCGACGCGCCCGCCTCGCTGAGGATGCCGATGGTCTCTGATGGGTACCGCGCGACCGATCGATCCGGGGACGACATCGACGTCGAACGGCAGGCGGCGCCCGCGACGCCAGACCAGCAGCCATCGGCCACGCCGTCCAGCGGATCCGAGGGCCGCGCGACGGCCGACCAGCCCGCGAAGTCCACAGACTCCACGGAAGGCACCGACGCGCCCGTCTCAACCGAACCCCCGCTGCCCCCGCGCCCGGCGCCGAACCCACCCGCACCGACCAACCCGCGGGAGATGCCGGCGACGCCGACCGCCTCCGGACAAGCGGAACAGACCGCATCGCCCACGGCGCGCGACACCACCGGGGCGCCCCCGACCCCCGGGGCGAAGGAGCGGTCAGGTGCGAGTGCCCCGACGAACCACCCGAACATGCCCAGCACGGCTCCATCCCCCCGTGACGCTCCCGACACGGCGCCCCCCAGTAGCGGGACCGGCAGCCGCACGCCGGGAGCCGGCGCCTCGTCTGAGACCGACCCCGCCGCCACCTCGACGGCGAGCGGGCCCCCAGCTGCGGAAGCGCCATGGCCAACTCCGGACGCCACTAACACTTCGGTACCGTCCCCACGCGGCGTGCCCACGGCTGCCCCCTCCGGGCGAGGCTCCGCCGCGGGCCGGACGGCGACACCCGACGGATCGGCCGCCACCGCACCGGGGGTCGACGGAGCGCTCGGCGGCGCGGGGACGGGTGACTCGCCCGAGGCAGCACCTTCGCCGCCCGCCACCACCTCGGGAGCGCCGATCACGGTGCTCGTCCCGCCGGACATGGACGGGTCGATCACGGTCATCGTGGAGTCCGGCCCCACGCGCGCCCCCTCCGCGCCGTCGAACACCGCCAGGCCGTCGAACACCCCCGGGCGGCAGACTTCCACCGCCCGGGGCAGCTCCCCGACCGCGACCTTCCCGACAACACCAGCTTCCCCGGCAGCCGGCGACAGCGGAAGCCCCACGGCGAGGGCACCCTGGAGGTGGCCCAGCACCACTGTCGCGACGCGAGACTCGGCCACGTCCACGTCCACG
>JBDTWM010000031.1:0-24610 GCA_040006675.1 Dermatophilaceae bacterium
CAGGACGTCGTCGGACAGGACGTGGCTGCTGACGTGGCCAACGCCGGCGCCGGGCAGATGGCGCTGCTGGACGGCTTCGACGGGGACGACTCAGTCGCAGGCGCGCAGCCGGCCTCCAACGCCGCGGCGACCCCGGCGGTCGCCGAGCTTTGGGCTCGACTGCAACCGGTGCCCCTGCGCCGCGACGCGGTGCCACCGGATCTGGACCCCGGGCGGTTCTTCGAGGTCATGTGCCGGCGCATCCTGGACGGATCGCCGGTGAACTTCCACCGCGAGGCACGCCGCCGCCGCGCCGCGCCCCGTACGTGAGGTGTCGCCCGACCGCGACGCGGGCCTGACCGCGACGCGGGCCCGACCCGGCCCGGCCCGGACGATCCGGCGAGATCAGCGGGAGCGGGACCGCGCCGTCCGGCGGGCGTGTAACCCAACGCGGCCGGCCCGCACCGCCATCAGGGATTCGCGGGGAAGGACGCCGTCGAGCAGCGCCGTATCGACCGCCTCGGATGCGTCCCACAGGCGGCCCGCTGCGATGAGGTGCCGAACCGCGGGTCGGATGGCGCGCAGCCCCGCCGCCCGTCGCGCCACCATCGCGGGCGCAGGCATGGGCCACCGGTCGGCCTCCCGCGGTTCGAGTTTGAGCACCCCTCCCCCGTACGCCCGACCCACGAGCTCGGCCCCCAGCAGGGTGACGCTGTTGAGGGACGCCAACGGCAGCAGCTCGCGGCCGAGCTGCCGGTGCTGCGCCGCAAGGTATACCCCGTGGACCGAGTTGAGATGGTGCGCGCCCGCCAAATTGGTGCACAGTCGCGCGGTGTCGGCGTTCATGTACGTGAGGAACAGATCCGCCGGCGCCAGCAGCGGCACCCGCCACCACGGGGTGCGCACCCGGCACTTGTACGCCTGATCGACGCCGCGCGCGACGCCCTCGCGCAGGTACGCCCGTGAGGCGTGCGACGGCTCGCCGGGTGGGCGGAACAGCCAGGTGTGCTCCCCCACTGCGTCCAGCTCGTCCAGGCGCCGCGAGGTGAGGGTCGAGACGCGCAAGTGTCGACTGCCTGGCGGGGAGATGCGCACGAACTCCGCGGACGGGATCCGCCGGTGTCGCGCCTGAGCGCCCGATAACGCGAAGAAGGCGTTGGCCCCCGTCACCATGCCCGACGTGGTCGCGCCCCAGGACACCAGCGGGACGAAGGGCGCCGCCCCACCAGCGTCGGCGTCGCCCGCCTCGGCGTCGAGTCTCGAGTCGTCGCTGCCCCCGATGACGGAGGCCCGCTCCCCGGGAGCGGGCACGACACACGCGTACGCCTCCGCCGCCGCCGGATCCACCAGTGCGTGGGACCAGCGCCCGCCCGCGGGAGGGCGCCACCGGCGCACGTCGCCGGTGTCCAGCTCGGCCAGGGCATCGGCGTTGCGCGCCTGCACCAGCTCGCAGTGGTCGCTCGGCCCCTCGCCGCGACCTTCGGCGAGCAGCAGCACCACGTCCTGAATCACCCCGGGAAACACGCGCTCCGTGAACAGCACCAGGCGCACTCGACCAAAACTCGCCATCAGGAAGTCTCTGATCGGCGCCGCGTAATTCACGCTCAGCATCTCCGCGGGCAACACCAACCCGAGCCGCCCACCGGGCCGGACGTGCAACGCGGCGTGCACCGTGAACGCCGCCCAGCTCGACGCGAGGCGCGTCAACGACACGCCCGCCCGCAGAGCCGCCTGCTGAGCCACCGCCCGGGAAGCGCCGGTGAACGCCTGATAACGCACGTAGGGCGGGTTGCCGATGACCGCTGCGTACGCCGGTGTCGGCTCGGCCTGGAAGAAGTCGCCGTCTTTGATGATCGCGGCCTCGCCGACCGCCTCCAATGCCGCCCGCGCGCCTTCTGCGGACGCCTCATGCAGTTCGGTGCCGTGCAGCCTCCCGGCCAGATCCCCACAAGCGCCCAGGTCCCGGAGCCGCCGCGCGGCCTCCACCAGGAACGCCGCTTCCCCGCAGGACGGCTCCAGGACGCGGTCGTCGACCGATCGGATCGCCCAGTCCGTGACATAGCGCGCCACGGCTGTCGGCGTGTAGAACGCCCCCCGCGCCTTGCGCTGCGCGGCGGTTTCCACCAGGTGGCTGCTCACGAGAGGCATCCTCGCGCACCCCACCGACAACGCGACGACGCCACCCCGGCCGGCCCTGGGCCAATGCCCCGCGGGAGCCACACACCTCGGAGAAGACTCGTCCATCGGCGCTCGTCGTCAGGCACGTCCACGCCACGGCCGTCCACAGGGACAACCCGGCGCAGATCCCGTGGCTGCGCGTCGGCGAGGACGGTCTGGTCGAAACGCCCAAGCCCGCATCTCAATACATGACTGAACGTTTGACAATCCATAATCATATGTGATGCTAACCGAGTCCCGACTCCCCACGAAGGGCCGGCCATGAGCCCCATGCGGGTGAGCCCCTTGTTAGTGAGCCGCCGCGCTGTCGATCTGCTGCGTGTGGCCAGCGCCCTCTGTCCGCGCTAGGACTGACTGAACCCGCGCGCGAGACCCTCTACGCGAGTCGCGCACGCCGTCTGCGGTGTCCATGCCTCATGCCCCCCCACGGCGTCCCATTCCTGTCACAGAAAGCCCCACCACACCCATGTCTTCACTCCTTCTCCTGGCCTTGGTCGGCCTCGGCGCTCAGCTCGTCGACGGCAGCCTCGGCATGGCCTATGGCGTCACGTCCACCACCCTCCTGCTGGCCATCGGTACCAATCCGGCCGCAGCCTCCGCCACCGTCCATCTCGCCGAGATCGGCACGACCCTGGCCTCCGGCCTCTCCCACTGGCGCTTCGGCAACGTCGACTGGAGGGTCGTCATCCGGGTCGGCATCCCAGGGGCGATCGGCGCCTTCGCCGGTGCCACCGTCCTGTCCGGGCTGTCCACCGAGATTGCCCAGCCGATCATGTCGCTGGTGCTGCTCTCGTTGGGCCTCTACCTCCTCATCCGCTTCACGCTGCGCGCAGTGCCCACCCGGCACCTGGGCCAGCCACTGCGTCGGCGCTTTCTCTCCCCGCTGGGGCTGTTCGCAGGATTCGTCGACGCGACCGGTGGCGGCGGATGGGGGCCGGTCGGGACGCCCGCGCTGCTGGCGAGCGGTCGGATGGAGCCGCGCAAGGTGATCGGGTCGATCGACACCAGCGAGTTCCTGGTCTCCGTCGCCGCTAGTGCC
This sequence comes from Dermatophilaceae bacterium, assembly GCA_040006675.1. Taxonomy (GTDB): domain Bacteria; phylum Actinomycetota; class Actinomycetes; order Actinomycetales; family Dermatophilaceae; genus Austwickia. The sequence goes on from JBDTWM010000031.1 coordinate 3,197, forward strand.
GGGTTCTTCATCGGTCTGGGCGGCGGGGCGATCGTGCCGGGCATGGCGATCGCGCTGCTCATCGGTGGCCTCATCGCGGCGCCGATCGCGGCCTGGCTGGTACGACACATCCCGCCGCGGCTCCTGGGCTCGGCCGTCGGAGGCCTGATCATCCTCACCAACGTCCGCACGCTCTTGCGCAGCGACTGGATCGACGCCCCGACCGCGGTCCAGTACCCGACCTTCCTAGCGATCGTGGTGCTCTGGGCGGGCGCGATCACGTACTCCTTGCGCGCCCACCGCGCCGAGTCCAGCGCGCAGCCGACGCAGAGCAAGGCCGTCGCAACGGGACCGCCGGACGTCCGCGACGACCTACTTCCCGACCGGACCTGATCCGGCCGACCCCAGGCCGCTATCGGCGGGGACAGCGTGGACCTGGCCGAAGAGCACCCGCCTCCTCCTACCGCGGGACGCTGAGCCCCTCACAAGGAACCGGCCGCCCCAGGGTGTCGGGGCGGCCGGAGGGAGTCACTTCTTGGACTTCTTGTCCTTTTTGTCCTTCTTGTCCTTCTTGGTCTTCTTGTCCTTCGCCACGGCCGGTCTCCTTCCACGTTCGAACATCACGTCAACTTGTCGTTGACGCATGTGACACAAGTCAATCACTTTTCAGCCCGAGAGTCAACGGTTAGTTGACGTCACTCGTCAACTGATTCTTGACGATCAACCACGTACACTAAGGCCGTGTCATCCCTGCCGCAGCTACTCCAGGAGGATCTGGAGGCTCTGGCCGCAGCCGGGGACGCCCTCACCAACCTTGACGCCGCGCGCCGTCTTCGTGAGCACGCCGAAGAGCTGGAGATCGAGCTTGTCGCCGCGGCGCGAGCCGCCGGCGCCTCGTGGACACAGATCGGGCGACATTACGGGATGAGCAAGCAAGGGGCGCAGCAGCGATTCCGCAAGCCCAGGCGGCCGTCAAAGCATCAGCCGAAGTCGTCGTGATCGCGCCCAGGTGACCGCCGCTTTAGGTCATCCACCCGGGCCGGTCCTGCCCCGTGACTCGTGACCGCGATGTGCTGCTGGGCGAGCCGGCGCCGCGAACGCGAGGTCGACCAAGACGGCGCCGAGGACGACATGACCCACGGCGGCCTGGGGCTGCGGCGGGACGGAGTCGACATCCACTCGGCGATGCGCTCGACGGCGCACCGTCCAGGTCACGGTGTCGGAACATGCGCACCAGCCGCCGGTGGGCTCTGGGGGCGCGCCGCCCCCGGCCCCGCCCCCTCAGGGCGCAGGCCCAGGTGTCATTTCATGTCTCGCCAGCCACGTTCGACGGCCAGGAGTTGCTTGTACACCGCGGCCAGGTCTGCCGCGGCCTGACCTACGACGGCGACATCCTTGATGAGGTCCGCGGGGTTCGACCAGGTACCTACCGCGCCAAGGATGCCAAGGTCCCTGGGCAGACCCGACCCGTGCGGCAGTCGACGTATCAGGACCAGCGCCCGGGGCTCTTGAGGAGTACGTGGCCCGTCCTAGGCCTCGCCCTGTCGAGAGAGATCCCATCATGACAACGAACCCGACGCTGGAAGACCTCCGCACGACGCAGGGGCTCTTCGAACGATCAGCGCTGATGCCGCGTCCGACTCGCAAGCGGCCGCGCGGCCCGTCCCGCGAGCTTGAGATCGAGCAGCGCGCCGGCACCGCCCCGCTGCACCCAGGCCTCCCGGGCACGCCTGTCTGGACCTACGACGGTCTGGCCCCGGGGCCTGTGATCGTCGTGCGCACCGGCGACCGAGTCCACGCCACCCACGATCACGACATCGTCGGGACGATCCCTTACCGGCACGTGGTGGTGGACGACCAGAACGGCGCCGGCGGCTCCATGAACGACGCTGGCTACGACTTCGAGTCCACCGACGCGGCCGATGTCGCCGAGAGCGACCACGTCGCAGGCCTGCACGCCCACACCGTCGTCCACCTGCACGGCGCCGCGACATCGCCCGATAGTGACGGCTGGGCTGAGAACGTCATCGACGTGGGCGAGGAGAAGCGCGACGAGTACGTCTTCCCACGTGAGACCTGGCCGATGTCCAACCATGACGGCTCCACCAGCACCGTCTACCGCTCCGGCGCCGGTCCGATGTTGTGGTACCACGACCACGCCATGGCGGCGACCCGCCTCAACGTGTATGCGGGCCTCGCTGGGGCGTGGCTGGTCCGCGACCCGATCGAGCACCACCTCGGGCTTCCCGTCGCAGAGGACCGCGAGATTCCGCTCGTCTTGATGGACCGCAACTTCGACACCGAGGACCACACTGCCGGCGGTGTGCTCACCGGGCAGATGCTGCACAAGGTGCAGAAGGGCGTCCGCGAGGCGTTCGCCCCGGTCAACCTGGTCAACGGCCTGATCTGGCCGCGGTGCGGGGTCTCCCGTCGCGTGCACCGGATGCGGATCCTCAACGGCTCCAACGCTCGGACCTACCGGCTGCACTTTTACGGCCAGACCGATACCAACGACCTCCCCGGCACGCCGGTCCCCGCCGCCGCGATCCAGCAGGTCGGGACCGACGGGGGCCTGCTCGGCACGGCCGTCGACCTGCCCCGGGGGGAGCTGATCCTCTCGCCGGGAGAGCGTGCCGATGTGCTCGTGGACTTCGGGCTGCTCGACGACGAGATCACCCACGTGGTGGTCTGGAACTCCGCGCCAGCCCCCTGGGGCGGCATCCCGATCACCGGGCCGGTCGACGCGAGCGACCCCGACGGCTTCCTTGTCACGCCTCACGTGATGCGCTTCGACCTGGAGCGCGGCCGCCGCCGCCCGCACCTGCGGCACGGACCGATCGCGGGGATGGCCCTGGATCCCGAGTTCAGCCGGATCCCCACGGACCATGCCGACCTACCCGCCGACCACGGCCACACCATCGTGGCGCTGCTGGAGGAGGAGGAGATCATGCGCGACGACATGGGCATGCCGCTGCTCGACGGCGGCGGCAACGTGGTTACCCATCCCATGCTGTTCCTGCACGAGATGGTCGACGTCACCGTTGCCGACCGGCTGGGCTGCAACCTCTACGAGCAGTGGGTCGACGGCGTCGACCCCGCCGACCCGACCCTGGTGGCGCCCCGCTCGCAGCGGTGCGGCATCCGGCTCACCCTGCCCGGCAACACCACGACCTACGTCACCTGCGGAAAGCGCTTCAACGACACCACGATGACCATGGCGACCCAAGGGGCGTGGCACCTGTGGAAGGTGATCAACCTCAGCCCGGACACGCACCCGTTCCACGTCCACCTGACCCAGTTCCAGGCGCTGTCGCGACAGTTGCTCACCCCCGACTCTGGGGCCTTCGACCCTGCGAAGACACGCGAGATCGACTTCGGCGCACCCGCCGCGGCTGGCGTGCTGGACGGCAATGAGCTCGGGTGGAAGGACACCTTCCGCGTGAACCCCGGGGACCGCAACGTCCAGGACCAGGTGGTGACCGCGGAGATGGTGACCTTCATGGGCAACTTCGGCGCCCACGCCGGACGCTACGTCTACCACTGCCACATCCTCGAGCACGAGGACATGGAGATGATGCGCCAGCTCGTGGTGCTGCCGACCGAGCTGATGGCATTCATGGGCCACCACCACTGAGGCACCGCCTTCGCGGCGAGGCAACTCGGCTCGGACTGCGGCGTGCGCTCGCCGCGGTGATCGTGGGGAGGATAGGCAGCAAGATGAGCACCGTCCGTCAGAGCAGGACAGGCGCGAACGAGCGGGCACCGGCCACCGTCGCCGCTATCCCCGCCGCCAACAACCCGGCAGGCCGTGGCGTACCCCGCGTCGATCCCGCGGATCGAGCACCTGACCCAAGACGGACAACAACGCGACGGCGGTCGGCGCAACAAAAACGGTAGCGGTCGGCGAAGGTGGCATCGGCGGATGTGGCCTCTCGGCTCGATGGACGGCTTGGCAACCCCCATCAAAGCCACACAGGCCACATCCGTCTCAGACGCCACGCGGCAGGCACCGCACAAAAGCCCAGGCCAAGTCATGATCACGCAACTATGCCGGAACCCTGGGTCGCTTATGCGTCCAGGAGTTTGAGGGGTCAGTCGACCGTCTCCGGCGTGGCTTTCTTCTTGCCTCCACCTATGGTGTCTTCGTCGGGGCCGCCCGGGTTATCCCATGAGCATGGCCACATGCCGCCCTCGTCAGGTTCGCACGTCGCGTACATGATCGCCCTCGTGCGGCAGTTCGTCGCGTGGATCTCGTACGCGGCTTCGTCCATGCGCGGATAGAAGTCGTCCAGCCGTTGCGCGATCGCGTTCGCCATTTTCTGCGTCGCGGCCTGCAGCCCGTCCTTATTCTTCGGGTCCAGGGTCTTGTTGGCGGAGTCGATTTTCCCCGCGAGGGCGTTCGCCATCACCTGCATCGAAGCCTCGAGCTTGTCTAGGCGTGCCATGATCGTGGCCGAGTCAGCCATGCTGATGTCTCCCTTGTTGAGTACGGGTACTTTGGTGACGATGCCGGGCGCGCCGCCTCTTTCGCCTGCGAGGTACGCGTGGACGTGGCCCGTGTGGTTCTCGGTCGCGTTCCCGCGGTTCGCCATCGGCGCCCACACACCTGGACTGTACCGACGGCCCGTCGAGATGATCCGCTGCCGCCAGATTAGTTGCGTCACAACGAACCTAACCCTGTTCGCCCCGTCACAGCGAGCCCCGAACTGGTCTGCAGGAGCCGAGGGAGGTCTGGTTGTACAGGCCTCGGTGGGCAGTCCTGATTGGATGGGCCTGGAGCCTTATCCAACCCTGGCGGGTGGTGGATCTGGCTGGTCGTGGGTGCGTGTCGGTCTGACGCGATGAGCAAAGCTTCTGGTAGAGCCAGTGGCCCAGGATGTGCAGCGGCGGTCAGCCCCCCCCGTTCTCACGGCCTCCCTCGTCGACATCCGTGACGACCGGGCACGCGTCGTCGAGGTCGACAACGTCGGCTCCGAGCAGAGAGCGCTGTGCGGCAGGCACGACGCCGAGTCGCTCGACGTCCAGATCCTCGATAATGGCAAGCACTCGACCCGCCGCGGCCAGGCTCAGACCGCCGACCTCGCTCAGCGCGCGCACCAGCTGCACCCGCTCGACGTGGGAATTGTCGTAATCGGCCTGGGTGCAGCAGTCCCTCGCGCAGGTAGTACTTCAGCGTCGCGACCGGCACCGTGGACGCGGCACGGCCGCGACGCCCGCCAGCGCCTCACCTCAGATCGCGCGACGCCAGCCGCCTCGCAGGCCGCCCATCCTGTGGCTCTGAGGGCGCTCTAGGATCGGGCCACCGCCCGCTGGTGCGGTACGCCCGGGAGCCACTCCTGGGGAGCCCGGGCCGATGTCGCGAACCCAAGGAGAGCGTTGTGGCCGTGACTCATCGGTGAACGGCCGCGAGATGCTCGCGCGCCGATGGCCCGCGCGGACTCTGCGGCGCGTCCTGTCACACCTGACGAGCGGAGTGCAACGCATGGCGATCTACTTTCCTGACCCCACTCCGGTCCCCCCGGCCGCGTTCTGGTTCCCGGGCGGCCGGGACGTTGAGCTCACGACGGAGGACGGGCTGACCCTGACGGCCTGGTTCATCCCGGCGTTGGGGGTCGACCGGCGTACCGCCGTGCTCTTCGCCCCGGGCAACGGCGGCCATCGCGCCGGTCGGGTCCCGCTGTTCGCGGCCCTCGCCGAGCGGGGGTTCACCGTGCTCGCGCTCGACTACCGCGGGTATGGAGGCAACCCGGGTCGCCCCTCGGAGGAGGGGCTCGCGGCGGACGCGCGGGCGGCCGCCGAGTACCTGCGCGTCGCCGGGTATCCGCCCGATCGGACGATCTACGTCGGCGAGTCCCTCGGCACCGGCGTCGTCGTCCGGCTCGCCACGACGCACCGGCCCGCCGGGCTCGCGCTGCGCTCGCCGTACACGAGCCTCGCTGCCCTCGCCGCAATCCACGTCGCCTTCCTGCCACTGGACGGCGTCCTCGTCGACCGCTTCGCCCTTCTGGACGACCTCGCCGGCCTGGACGTCCCGGTCACGGTGATCCACGGCGCCGCCGACGACATCGTGCCGTCCGAGCTGAGCGTCCGCGTGGCCGACGCGGCTCCGCGCTTGCAGGAAGAGCTGCGCCTGCCCGGGGTCGGACACAACGACGCCGTCATGTTCGGCCCGGTCATCGCCGACGCTGTCGTCCGCCTCGCGGACGCGACCATCGGTCACGACGTCTGAACGGGTCGAGAACGGCTGGTGAGGTGCCCATCGGCGGCACCTGGCGACGGTCAGCGACCGGCCGGAGTGATCCGTCCCACCTGGGTGACGAGGTCAGCCACCAGTTCGTACGACCCATCCTCCGTGTCGTTAGCCATGCCGACGATGACCTGATCCGTGCCGATGGCAGCGAGCCCGCCCAGCTTGTCCACCGCCTGGGTCACCGTCATCGTCGGCTGGCCGTGGACGCTCGACCCGTCGGCGCTCAGCGCCACGCGTGAAAGCACCGTCTTCTCGATGTCGGCATAGTCGCGGCCGAGCGCGTCGCAGTGTCCACGCAGGACGGCGTACTTGGCGGCGATCCCCTCGGGTCCGAAATCGAAGATGTTGCAGGCGTCGGCGTATTGCGCGACCAACCGCAGCGTCTTCTTTTCACCGGCGCCGCCGATGAGGATCGGTGGGTGCGGACGCGCGATCGCGGGGGGCGAGTTGAGCGGCCGCTCCAGCTGGTAGTGGCGACCTTCGTACGGACTATCGTCGCCCCGCCACATCTGCAGCGAGATCTGCAGCGTCTCTTCGAGGCGCTCGAACCGCTCCTTGAGCGGCGGGAAGGGCACGCCGAGGCCGCGGTGCTCCTCTTCGTTCCAGGCGGCGCCGATGCCGAGCCAGGCACGACCGCCCGAAAGGACGTCCAACGTGGTCACGGTCTTGGCCAGGAGGCCGGGGTGGCGGTAGGTGACGCCCGTCACCAGCGTGCCCAGTTCGATCCGCTCGGTGACCGCGGCGGCGTAGGCAAGGGTGCTGTAGGCCTCGAGCATCTCCAGGTCGGGCGGGCCGATCATGCTGATCTGGAAGAAGTGGTCCATCACCCACAGCGAGGCCATGCCGGCCTGGTCGGCGTTGCGAGCGATCCGAGCGAACGTCGGTCCGATGCTCGCCGGAGCGTCCGGCCAACTGAAATACGAGACCTGCAATCCAATGCGCATGACGGCATCATGCCCGCGACGTCCCGGTGGGCGGAAGAGGCGGCCACCGCGTTGCAGCGACCACGTGGCCGCCGGTTCACAGTCCCAGGTAGGAGTCCAGACCGACGGTCAGGCCCGGACGCGAGATCACGCCGCGGACGCCCGCCAGCACGCCCGGCATGAACGACACCCGATCGAAGCTGTCGTGCCGGATCGTCAGCGTCTCGCCCTCCGTGCCGAACAGCACCTCCTGGTGCGCGACCAGCCCGCGCATCCGTACGCCGTGCACATGGATCCCCTCGACCACCGCGCCGCGCGCGCCACCCGGGTCGGAGACCGTCGCGTCGGGAACCGGCCCCAACCCGGCCTCCGCGCGCGCTGCCGCCACCAGCTGGGCGGTGTGCGCCGCCGTGCCCGAGGGAGCGTCGACCTTGTTCGGGTGGTGCAGTTCAATGATCTCCACCGACGCGTAGAACCGCGCCGCCTGCTGCGCGAAAGACATCATCAGGATGGCGCCGAGCGCGAAGTTCGGTGCGATCAGCACGCCCGTCCCCTCCGGGGCTGCCGCGAGTTGGGATCTCAGACCCGCCAGCTTCTCCTCGCTCCATCCGCTCGTGCCCACGACGGCGTGGATCCCCCGGGAGATGCAGTACGCGACGTTGCCGGGCGAAGAATCCGGCACCGAGAACTCGACCAGGACCTGAGCGCCGCCGAGATCCCCCAGCTCATCGTCCATGTCGAACCGCCCGACCAGTTCCATGTCCGCCGCGCCCTCGACGGCCTGACACACCGTCGACCCCATGCGGCCGGCGGCGCCGACCACCGCCACCCTCACCGGTGTGCTGTTCACCTGATCGCTCATGATGTCCAGCCTAGTGAGCGCCCTGGCACGATTCCCCCGTCGGGCCGTGCACCGCCCGGGACGCAATGGCCCGCAGTCCCATCCCGGGACTGCGGGCCTTCCTCGTGCGATCCGGTCACCGCCGAAGCGGCTCAGGCCTCCTCGGACGTGGAGGACGCACCCTCGTCACCGGAGCTCGACGCCACCAGCGCATCCGCCTGAGCGGTGCCCTCGCCGGTCTCAGTGCGCTCGGGCCCGTCGCCCTTGTCGCGGTGCGGACGGCGGCGACGGCTACGGGGGCGGCGGTCGCTACCGCCCTCGTCGTCCCCGGTGCCGTGGGACTCGCCGCGGTCAGCGCCATCCGAGGGCTGGTCGTCTTGTCGCGGCGCGCGCTCCCGGTGCTCGCCTCGGTCGCGATCGCCGCGGCCGCCACGCTCATGATCACCGCGCTCGCGATGCTCGCCACGGCCGCCCCGATGCTCGGGATCCTCGCCCCCCGCCGTGTCGGCAGCCGTTTGCTGCTCCTCGGTCAGCACCGCCGCGAGCGACAGCTTGCCGCGCGGATCGATCTCCTTGAGCTCGACCTGAACCGTCTGACCGATGGACAGCACGTCGTCCACGGAGTCGATACGCCGGCCGCCGACCAGCTTGCGCACCTCGGAGATGTGCAGCAGGCCGTCCTTGCCGGGCAGCAGCGAGATGAATGCCCCGAACGTCGTGGTCTTCACGACGGTGCCGAGGAACCGCTCGCCGATCTCCGGCATCTGCGGGTTCGCGATCGCGTTGACCGCGGCCCGGGCGGCCTCTGCGGACGGGCCGTCCGTCGCACCGATGTAGACCGTGCCGTCGTCCTCGATCGAGATGTCGGCGCCCGTCTGCTCCTGGATCTGGTTGATCATCTTGCCCTTCGGGCCGATGACCTCGCCGATCTTGTCGATCGGCACCTGCACCGTGATGACGCGCGGCGCGTACGGGCTCATCTCGTCGGGGGCGTCGATCGCCTCGTGCATCACGTCGAGGATGGAAAGGCGCGCGTCGCGGGCCTGGGTCAATGCCCCGGCCAGCACCGAGGCGGGGATGCCGTCGAGCTTCGTGTCCAGCTGGATCGCCGTGACGAAGTCCCGGGTGCCCGCCACCTTGAAGTCCATGTCGCCGAACGCGTCCTCGGCGCCGAGGATGTCGGTCAGCGCCGCGTACTGCGTCGAACCGTCGATCTCAGCGCTGACCAGGCCCATCGCGATGCCCGCGACCGGCGCGCGCAGTGGCACGCCCGCGTTGAGCAGGGACAGCGTCGCGGCGCACACCGACCCCATCGACGTCGACCCGTTCGAGCCGAGCGCCTCGGAGACCTGACGGATGGCATAGGGGAACTCTTCGCGCGTCGGCAGCACCGGCAGGAGCGCTCGCTCGGCGAGCGCTCCGTGCCCGACCTCGCGACGCTTCGGAGAACCGACCCGACCGGTCTCACCCGTGGAATACGGCGGGAAGTTGTAGTTGTGCATGTAACGCTTGCGAGTTTCCGGCGACAGCGTGTCCATCTGCTGTTCCATGCGCAGCATGTTCAGCGTGGTGACGCCCATGATCTGGGTCTCCCCGCGCTCGAAGATCGCCGAGCCGTGCACCCGCGGAAGCACCTCCACCTCGGCGCCGAGCGCCCGGATGTCGGCCAGGCCGCGCCCATCGATGCGGACCTTGTCGCGCAGGATCCGCTCGCGCACGAGCTTCTTCTGCACGCCGCGGTAGGCCGCTGAGATCTCCTTCTCGCGGCCCGCGAACGGCTTGCCCTCCCCGGCCAGGTCGGTCTTGAGTCGGCCCTTGAGGGAATCCAGGGCGTTCTCGCGCTCCTGCTTGGCCGCGATCTGCAGAAGATCGCGCAGCTCACCCTCGGCGGCCTGCTCCACTGCGGCGTACGCGTCGTCCTCGTAGTCCAAGAAGATCGGGAACTCCCGGACCTCCTTGCCCGCTCGCTGCGCGATGTCGGTCTGCGCCCGGCACAGCGTCGCGATGAACGCCTTGGACGCCTCCAGGCCCTGCGCGACGACCTCCTCGGTCGGGGCCTGCCTGCCTTCGACCGTCACGAGCTCCCAGGTGGAGGTAGTGGACTCAGCCTCGACCATCATGATCGCGACATCGTCGTCGGCTGCGGTGGCTCCCTGCGTGACAACGCGGCCGGCCACCACCATGTCGAAGACGGATCGCGCGCTGTCGGAGTAGTTCGGGAACGCGACCCACTGGCCCTCGATCAGGGACATCCGCACGGCGCCGATCGGGCCGGAGAACGGCAGACCTGAGATCTGGGTCGAGAGGCTCGCGGCATTGATGGCGAGCACGTCGTACTGGTGGTCCGGATTGAGGGACAGCACCGTGATGACGACCTGCACCTCGTTGCGCAGCCCCTTGCGGAAGGTGGGACGCAGCGGCCGGTCGATGAGCCGGCACGTCAGGATCGCGTCGGTGGACGGGCGGCCTTCGCGCCGGAAGAAGCTGCCGGGGATCCGCCCCGCGGCATACATCCGCTCCTCGACGTCGACGGTGAGCGGGAAGAAGTCGAAATGGTCTTTCGGGGTCTTGCCGGCGGTCGTGGTCGACAGCAGGCAGGTCTCTTCATCCAGGTAAGCAGTCACCGAGCCGGCGGCCTGCTTGGCCAGGCGGCCGGTCTCGAACCGGATCGTGCGGGTGCCGAAGGAGCCGTTGTCGATGACGGCTTCGGCGAACGTGATTTCTGGACCCTCCATGCGGGGCCCTCCTTGTCTGTCTGTGTACGGCCGGTGGCATCGTCGTTGTGCACCCGGTCTTGTTCATCCACTGACCTTTCGACCGGCCAGCGCATCCCCACGCCTTAACAACGCAGGACGGCCGCCATCCCGCCGGTGAGCGGATACGCGAAAAGGAGCGGCCGCGCGCGTTGGCGTCGCAAGCCGCTCCTCATGTCACGCCGTCACCGACGCAGGCCCAGGCGCTTGATCAACGCACGGTAACGGCCGATGTCGGTCGCCTGCAGGTAGCGCAGCAACCGCTTGCGCTGCCCGACCAGCAGCAGCAGGCCGCGCCGGCTGTGGTGGTCGTGCTTGTGTTCGCGGGAGTGCTCGGTGAGGTCTTTGATGCGTTGCGACAGCATCGCGATCTGCACCTCAGGCGAGCCGGTGTCACCCTCGCAGGTCGCGTACTCAGTCATAATCTGCTTCTTCGTCGCGGCATCCAGCGGCACGGGTGACTCCTTCAGAGGTCGTTGCGCGGTGCCTGCAGGAGGATCCTGCGAGCGCTCTCGATCCGCGGCCGATAGACGGCAAGAGCACACGATATCAGCGGCGCAGCTTCGGTCACGCATCGACTCACCGGCGCGGTCCTCGTGCGCTAGCCGGCACCGGGGTCCATGGACCCGGCGGCGGACTCACTCGGCGGGGTCAGGACAGCTCGGGGAACCAGATGCCCAGCTCGCGTTCGGCGGACTCGACCGAGTCGGAGCCGTGCACGATGTTTTCCTGCGGGCCGTTGCCCCAGTCGCGACCGAAGTCGCCGCGGAGCGTGCCCGGGGTGGCCAGGGTGGGGTCGGTCTGGCCGGCCAGCGAGCGGAAGCCCTCGACGACCCGACCACCTTCGACGCAGGCAGCGACCACAGGACCGCTCGACATGAACGCCAGCAAGTCCTCGAAGAACCCCTTGCCCTCGTGCTCGGCGTAGTGCGTCGCGAGCAGCTCGCGGGCGGGGACCGCGATCTTGAGCGCGACCAAGGTGTATCCCTTCGCCTCGATGCGGCGCAGGACTTCCCCGACCAGTCCGCGTTCGACGGCGTCGGGCTTCACGAGCACGAGCGTACGTTCGGTCATGTCGTCAGCGTACCGAGTCCCACAGGCGACAGGCCGGTTCTACGGCGAGCACGATCGCCTCCTCGCGACGGGCGCGCAACGCCAGGTCAGGCCTGGACGCCATCCGGGTGGTCGCGGATCCAGGCCTCGGACAGGTCGTCCATGCGCTCGCCCTGCGCCAGAGCCACCCACCACAGGCATCCGAAGATCACGCCGATGACGAACATCACCGGGACGACGAAGCCGCACAGCAGTGTCGCGACCTGCACGGCCCAACCGAGGCTCACCCCATAAGGGCGCCTCAACAGCCCCGCGACCAGGATGCAGGCGAGGGCGAGAGCACACCCCACGATCAGGTACGTCGAGGCCCGGGCGCTCGTCGACCCCGAGGCGTCGGCGAGTGCCCGGGCACCCACCGCGCCGAACAGCACGACAGGGGCCTGACTTCCCAGGACCACGGCTGCCAAACGCCGCGTCATGCGACGCACCGGGCCCGTCAACACCGGCTTCCTCACGGCATCACCTCGTGCCGGCCCAGCCGCACGCCCGTCACACACCGGTGTCGAGTCGACCGTCGACTCACGACGCGTCCCCTGCCCCCAGCAGGGCACGCGCTTCCGCGACCGTCGTGATCGAACCCGTGACCAGCACCGCTCCACCGGCTCCGCCGCCACTCGCCACCGCGTCCGCGAGACCCGCCGCCGCATCGAGCGCGTCCGGCAAATCCTCTACGACCGTGACGCGGTGTTCGCCGAACACCTCCGCCGCGAGCGCGCCCAGGCGCTTCGGCGACAGCGCCCTCGGCGACGTCGACCGCGACACCACCACCTCGGCGAGGACCGGCTCCAACGCCGCCAGGATTCCCTCGGCGTCCTTGTCGCTCAACACGCCCAGCACGCCGACCAATGCGACGCCCGCGAACTCGTCCTCCAGGGCCGCCGCCAGCGCGGCAGCACCATGCGGATTGTGCGCCGCGTCGACGACCACCAGAGGCGAGCGCCGGACGACCTCGAAACGTCCGGGGGAGGTGAACTTCGCGAACGCCTGCTCGACCACGTCACGCTCCAGCGCCCGCTCGCCCCCCCCGACGAACGCCTCGACCGCGGCCAGCGCGAGCAGCGCGTTCTGGGCCTGGTGGGCGCCGAACAGGGGGAGGAACAGGTCGCGATAGTCCCCGGCCATCCCCCGCAGCGACACCAGTTGCCCGCCGACGGCCGCTGCACGCGCCAGGACGGTGATGTCGGTGCCCTCCACGACGGGGTGCGCGCCCACGTCAGCGCACCGTTCGCGCAGCACCTCCGCCGCCTCGACCTCCTGGGCGGCGCTCACCATGAACGCCCCCGGTTTGACGATGCCGGCCTTCTCGGTCGCGATCTCCTCCAGGGTGTCACCGAGGAAATGCTGGTGGTCCAGGCCGATCGGCGTCACCACGGCCACAGCGCCATCGGCGACGTTCGTGGCGTCCCAGGAGCCGCCCATCCCGACCTCGACGGCGGCGACGTCGACGGGGGCGTCGGCGAACGCCGCGTACGCGATGGCGACCAGCAGCTCGAAGTACGTGATGACCGGTCCCCCGCCGGCCACGGACCGGACGTCGACCATCTCGACGTAGGGCAGCACGTCGTCATACGCAGCGAGGAACGCCTCGCGGCTGATCGGCGCTCCGGAGACAGCGATCCGCTCGCGAATGTCGTGCAGGTGCGGCGACGTGAACCGGCCGGTGGCCAAGCCCATTTCGCGCAGCAACACCTCGACCATGCGCGTCGTGGAGGTCTTGCCGTTCGTGCCCGTGAGGTGCACGACGGGAAATGCGTGCTGCGGGTCGCCCATCAGGTGCATCACGGCGGCGATCCGCTCCATGGAGGGCTCGAGGTCATGCTCCGGGGCGCGGCGCAGGATCGCCCCCCCTACCTCGCGCATGCGTTGCCGGGCCGCCAGCTTCTCTGTCGCGCGGCGCGAGGAGTCTTTGGCGGCGGAGCCCTCCGATCGAGCGGTCACCGTGGCTTCTCGCGCTCGTCCAGCTCCCACGCGCTGCTGGGAGGACATGTCACGTCGCGTTCTCGCCCGTGCGCCCCGCTCACGTCGGATCCCCCATCCACACCAGTTCGGGCAGCCCCACCTGTTCCTCGCGGCCCACCTCTACCAGACCGTACCGGTGACAGAACGCCTCGGCCGAGCCGTTGCCCGCCGTGTAACAGACGCGCACGGGCACGTGCAGCTCCTCGGCGCGACGCTGCACTCCGTCCAGGAGGCGACCGCCGACGCCACGGCCCTGATGGTCGAGGGCGACGTGTAGCTTCCACACGACGAGCGACTTGCCGTACGACCCGTACGAGCACAGCCCGACGAGCTCGTCGCCGGCGTACGCCACCAGGGTGCGTCCCGCCCGAATCGAGGGAATCAGGGCGTCCTTGGTCCAGGACTTCGCCATGAGCAGCTCGATCAGCTCGGGCTCCAAGATGCCGCGGTAGGTGGCGGGCACGGCGGTCCGGCCCATCTCCAGGATCGCCTCGAGGTCCTCCCCGCCCGCCTGGCGGACGTCGACGTCCTCAGCGACGGCGCGGCGGTCCCGGGGCTCCCACCCGTCGGGGATGCCGGGCAGCGGCCTGCGCGTGCGAAGCGGGACACGGTCGTTCCAGGTCGGGTCTGTCACAGGCGCTTCACCACGATCCGCACGACGCGCTGGTCGCCCAGCTCCACGGACAACCCGACGCCGTCGGGTAGCGCGTCGCCGGGGCCGAACCCGATCTGTCGCGCCAGGGTCTCGTCCTGGATGAAACGCTGGTGGTCCAGGATGACGCGCTGCAGATCCGCCTCGCCGCAGACGGTCAAGGAGATCGCGTCACCGTAGCCCAGGTCTTGCGCTCGCCGCTCGGCGTTGACGGCGCGCGCGATGTCGGCCGCCAGCCCCTCGCGGGACAGTTCGTCGCTCACCTGGGTGTCGAGCACGACGAACCCGCCACCGGGGAGCACTCCGACGCTGCCCGCCGCCGCGTGCGCGTCGTCGATCACCGTGTCAAGGCTGAACTCACCGTCGGCCAGCTCGATCCCCGCGCAGGTCACGACGCCGTCGGCGCCCACGGACCAGTCGCCGGACTTGCTGCCCTTGATGACGCTCTGCACCTGTTTGCCGAGCCGTGGGCCGGTCGCACGGGCATTGACGGTGAGGCGCTGGCTCACTCCGAAGTCGGACTCGATCGCCGCCGAGAGGTCGTGCACCACGACCTGCTTGACGTTGGCCTCCGCGGCGATGAGGTCCGTGAACGACGCGAGTGCCTCGACGTCCTCGGCGACCACGCTCAGCTTCGCGAGCGGAAGCCGGGTGCGCAGACCTGCGGCCTTGCGCAGGCTGGAGGCGACCGAGCAGACGTCCCGGGCGCGCTCCATCCCGGCCACCAGCTCGCGGTCGGCACGCAGGTGCCCGGCCGCCGGCCAGTTCTTCAAGTGCACCGAGCGTCCGCCGGTCAGGCCGCGCCAGATCTCCTCGGTCGTCATCGGCAGCAGCGGCGCCGCCACGCGACACAGCACCTCGAGGGTGGTGTACAGCGTGTCCATCGCGGCACGGGCCGCGTCGGCCGACGGCCCGCGCGTGTCCCAGAATCTGTCCCGGCTGCGGCGCACGTACCAGTTCGTGAGGACGTCGAGGAAGACGCGGATGGACTCGCACCCTCCCGCGATGTCGAAGGCGTCGAGCTGCCCCTGCACCTGCACCACCAACTCGTGCAACCGGGCGATCAGGTAGCGGTCCAGCACATGCGTGGACTTCGTCGACCACTGCGCGTCGTACCCCATCTCGCCCGCCCCGTCGGCCGAGGCCTGGAAGGCATTGGCGTACGTGGAGAAGAAATACCAGGTGCTCCACAGCGGCAGGAGCGCCTGACGGACGCCTTCGCGGATGCCCTGCTCGGTGACGACCAGGTTGCCCCCGCGCAGGATCGGGCTGGACATCAAGAACCAGCGCATCGCGTCGGCGCCGTCGCGGTCGAACACCTCCGAGACGTCCGGGTAGTTGCGCAGCGACTTGCTCATCTTCTGCCCGTCGTTGCCCAGCACGATCCCGTGCGAGAGGCACGACGTGAACGCCGGCCGGTCGAAAAGTGCTGTCGCGAGGACGTGCATCGTGTAGAACCAGCCGCGGGTCTGCCCGTTGTATTCGACGATGAAGTCACCGGGGAAGTGATGCTCGAACCAGCCCGCGTTCTCGAACGGGTAGTGCACCTGCGCGAACGGCATCGACCCCGAGTCGAACCAGCAGTCCAGGACCTCCGGCACGCGGCGCATCGTGGAGCGCCCGGTCGGGTCGTCCGGGTTCGCCCGGGTGAGCTCGTCGATGTACGGGCGGTGCAGGTCGACCTCCCCGTCGGGGTTGCGCGGCAGCCGCCCGAAATCGCGCTCCAGGTCCGCGCACGAGCCGTAGACGTCGATCCGCGGGTGGCTCGGGTCGTCGGACAGCCACACCGGGATCGGGCTGCCCCAGAACCGGTTGCGTGAAATCGACCAGTCTCGGGCGCCGGACAGCCACTTGCCGAACTGCCCGTACTTGACGTGCTCCGGCACCCAGGTGATCTGCTCGTTGACCTCCACCATCCGGTCGCGGACCTTCGTGACCTCCACGAACCAGCTGCTCACCGCCTTGTAGATGAGCGGCTGCTTGCAACGCCAACAGTGCGGGTAGGAGTGTACGTAGCTCTCCTCGCGCACCAGCAGGCCACGCTCGCGCAAATTCTTGATGATCGGCCGGTTCGCCTCGAAGACCTGCAGGCCCTCCCAGTCTGGCACCACCGAGGTGAAACAGGCCCGGTCGTCGACCGTGAGCAGGGTCGGGATGCCGACCGCCTGGCAGGCCAGCTGGTCGACCTCGCCGTAGGCCGGTGCCATGTGCACCACGCCGGTGCCGTCGTCGGTCGTGACGTCGTCGCTGGCGATCACCTGATATGCCGCCTGGGTTTCCCACTTCTGGGTGTCCGTGAAGTAATCGAACATCGGCTCATACCGGCGCCCGATCAGGTCGGCACCCGTGTACCGGCCCACGATCAGGTCGTCCACGCAGGCCGGGTCGTTGCCCTTGCCGACGAGCTCCTTGGCGTAGTGGGGCAGGCGCGCCTCCGCCAGGACGTACCGTTCGCCGTCGCTCGCCCGCACGCTCACGTAGGGGATGTCCTCCCGCACCGCCATGGCGAGGTTGCTCGGGAGCGTCCACGGGGTCGTAGTCCAGGCGACCAGCCGCTCGTCGGTGTCCAGAAGTCTCACCCACACCGAGACCGAGGGGTCCTGACGTTGCTGGTAGACCTCCTCATCCATCCGCAGCTCGTGGTTGGACAGGGGGGTCTCGTCGTTCCAGCAGTACGGGAGCACCTTGTGCCCCTCATAGACCAGCCCCTTGTCGTAGAGCGACGTGAACGCCCAGATCACCGACTCTATATAGGACGCGTCGAGCGTCTTGTAGTCGTGCTCGAAGTCCACCCACCGGGCCTGACGTGTGACATAGTCCTGCCACTCCCGGGTGTAGCGCAGCACCGAGTCGCGGCACTCACGGTTGAACACCTCGATGCCCATCGACTCGATCTCCTTCTTGGTGGAGATCCCGAGCAGGCGCTGCGCTTCGAGCTCGGCGGGAAGGCCATGGGTGTCCCAGCCGAACCGGCGCTCGACGCGTCGCCCCCGCATGGTTTGGTATCGCGGCACGACGTCCTTGACGTACCCGGTGAGCAGATGGCCGTAGTGCGGGAGCCCGTTCGCAAAGGGCGGCCCGTCGTAGAACACGAACTCATTGGAGCCGTCCGTGCCTGCCTCGCGTTGCTCCACGGAGGCGACGAACGTGCCGTCGGCGGCCCAGTAGTCCAGAATGCGTCGCTCGATCATGGGGAACCGGGGGCTCGCCGGGATACCGAACGCGGCCCCGCCGAAAGGAGTGCCGCCGTCGAGATCTGGTGCCTGGACCTTGGGGTACGTCATGGTGCGTGGTTCTCCGTGTTCGCTGTTCGCTGGATCATGCCGGGTTCGCGCTCGCACTCGCACGAGGACGACCCACCCGGCCGGAGCTGGGGCGCCGCGGTACCACCTCGCTTGCCGTGGCCGATCCCTGCCGCAGGCAGACGCCGCCGCGAGGGCGGGCACTGCCGTGGGCGACACCGACCGCGACCACTCTGGTCCGGGCTGTGACGGGCCCTCCCGTCCGGGTCTAGTAACCGGTCCGCATCTGCCGTGGTGCGATGTGTTCACCCTGCGCAGGGACGGTGCCGCTGTTCTTCCGGAGGCTTGCCGCTGATGACGGCTCAAACGCTTGTGTCCTCTTAGTTTACGGATTCTGGCTCATCCGCCAAGCCCGCTGCGGCACCGGGCGTACGCCTCGGCGTTCGGCGCGATGGATCGATCTGAGGATCTGTTCCGCGCCACGTACAGGAACTGATGGGAAGGCAGGACTGGGCGTCTGGGAGGATTCCCACCATGACGACCCCTGCTCCCTCCCCCCGCCCCGCCGGATCGACCCGGGTGCCGGACAAGCCCTCGGTCGACGGGTTGGAGGACACGTGGGCGCCGACGTGGGAGGCCCAGGGGACCTACCGCTTCGACCGAGAGCGCGCCTTGTCGCTGCCGCGCGATCAGGTGTACGCCATCGACACCCCACCACCCACCGCGAGCGGCTCCCTGCACGTGGGCCACGTGTTTTCCTACACGCACACGGACTGCTTGGCCCGTTACCAGCGGATGCGCGGGCGCGAGGTCTTTTACCCGATGGGTTGGGACGACAACGGCCTGCCCACCGAGAAGCGGGTGCAGAACTATTACGGCGTGCGCGGAGACGCGACGGCGCCGTATGCGCCGGGCTACCAGCCGAGGTGGCACGGGAACATGTCGGCCAAGGACGTCAAGGACGCCTCCAAGCACGAGGTGATCAGCCGACGCAACTTCATCGAGTTGTGTGACGAGCGCACGGTCGAGGACGAGTTGACCTTCGAGGCGCTGTGGCGCCGGCTCGGGCTCTCGGTGGACTGGGGCATCACCTACCGGACCATCGACGACCGGGCGCGGGCCGTCTCCCAGCAGGCGTTCCTGGACCACCTGGCGGCGGGAGCCGCCTACCAAGCGCAGGCCCCAGGCTTGTGGGATGTGACCTTCCAGACCGCCGTGGCCCAGGCGGAGCTGGAGGCGCGGGATTACCCGGGTCACTACCATCGGGTGGCATTCCATCGCGGCGGCGCACAGGGCGGGCCGATCTACATCGAGACGACCCGTCCCGAGCTGCTTCCCGCGTGTGTGGCGCTGATCGCGCATCCGGATGACGAGCGTTACGCTCCGCTCTTCGGGACGACCGTGGCCAGCCCCGTCTTCGACGTGGAGCTGCCGGTGCTGGCGCACCCGGGCGCGGAGATGGACAAGGGTGCCGGCATCGCGATGTGCTGCACGTTCGGCGATCTGACCGACGTGACGTGGTGGCGGGAGCTGAACCTGCCCACCCGCTCCCTCATCACGCGTAACGGGCGCCTGCAGCATGAGACGCCGGAGTGGCTGAACGGGGCGGGTGCCGCGTTCTACGCCGCGCAGGTAGCCGGCCAGAGCACGTTCAGAGCCCGAGCCGCGATCGTGGACGCCCTGCGCGCCGGCGGCGACCTGGACGGGGAGCCGACGCCGACCCAGCGCACGACGAACTTCTACGAGCGCGGCGACAAGCCTCTGGAAATCGTGGCGAGCCGGCAGTGGTACATCCGCAACGGCGGCCGCGACAAGGACCTGCGGGAGGCGCTGATCGAGCGGGGACGGCAGGTGGCGTTCCACCCCGACTTCATGCGCGTGCGTTACGAGAACTGGGTCCGCGGGCTCAACGGCGATTGGCTGATCAGCCGGCAGCGGTTCTTCGGCATCCCCATCCCGTTGTGGTATGCGCTGGGCGCCGACGGCGATCCCATCTACGACTCCCCTCTCGTGCCCGGCCAAGATCGGTTGCCCGTCGACCCGTTCACGGACGTGCCCGATGGCTACTCCCCCGAACAACGTGATCTGCCGGGGGGGTTCACGGGGGACACCGACATCATGGACACCTGGGCGACATCGAGTCTGACCCCGCAGCTCACGACGGGTTGGGGCGAGGGGGTCGTCGGCACGGACCCGGAGCTGTTCGACCACCTCTTCCCGATGGACCTGCGCCCGCAGGGCCAGGACATCATCCGCACGTGGCTGTTCAGCACGGTCGTTCGCGCGCATCACCTGCAGGGCTGCCTGCCGTGGCGGCATGCCGCGATCTCCGGGTGGATCCTCGACCCGGACCGCAAAAAGATGTCCAAGTCCAAGGGGAATGCCGAGACGCCCGAGGGGATGCTGCAACACCACGGCTCGGACGCGGTGCGCTATTGGGCTTGCTCCGCGCGATTGGGCACCGACGCGGCGTTCGACACCGGCCAGATGAAGGTCGGCCGCCGGCTGGCGATCAAGATCCTCAACGCGAGCAAGTTCGCGCTCGGCTTCGGCGACCCAGGCGCGGCTGCCGGTGGGCGATCGTCGACCGGTACGGGTGTGGGCCCGGCCGTCCACGACGAGGGTGCCGCGCTGGCTGCCCTGGTGACCCAACCGCTGGACCGGGCGATGCTGGCGGCCCTGGTCCAGGTGGTCGCCTCGGCCACGCGCGGCTTCGAGGCATACGACCACACCCGCGCCTTGGAGGACGCCGAGTCGTTCTTCTGGACCTTCTGCGACGACTACATCGAGCTGGTGAAGGACCGGGCCCATGGGGGGCGTGGCGAGGTCGACGCCGCCTCGGCGCGGGCGGCGCTGCGGATCGCCCTGGACGCGTTGTTGCGCCTGTTCGCGCCCTTCCTGCCGTATGCGACCGAGGAGGTCTGGTCCTGGTGGCGCGACGGGTCGGTGCACCGCGCGCCCTGGCCGACGATCGACGAGCCAGGTCTGTCGGCCGTCCAGGCGGGCGGCGACGCCAACTTGCTGGTCGTGGTGGGTCAGGCGCTGGCCGGGGTGCGCCGCGTGAAGTCGGACGCCAAGGTCGGCATGAAGGCGGGCATTGCCACGGTCACCCTCGCGGGTCCGGCGGAGACGATCGAGCGACTGCGAGCCGCCGAGGCCGACCTCTGCGCGGCCGGCCACATCGAGACCGTGGCCTACGCGCAGGCGGACGTCCTCGACATCCGTGAGGCGGTGCTGACGACCCCGCAGGCCTGACCGAGCATGCCACTCGGCCGGGGGCGTGACAGTGAGCACACTGCCCGCACAGTAGAATTCGGACAGTAGGCTCGGGGCGTCAACTCGGGTGATGGAAAAGGATGAACCATGCGACGCTCTGTCTGGCGCACGCGCGCCACCGCGGTCGGATCTCTTGCCAGCGCTCTGGCGCTGACGCTTACGGGCGCCCCGGCAGGAGCTGTTGCGGGCCCTGTTGAGGGAGCTGCCGCGGGGCCGTCCGCCCTCGCGGCCGCGGTGCCCTCGTTCGACGAGCTCCCCGCAGGCAGTGAATGCCCCGCCGGCACCTCGCGCATCTACACCCAACTGTCCGAGTCTTTCGAGGAGGGGGCGCTTCCCGTCGCGGACAATAGCTCCGGCTGGAACGTGGTGCGCGGCCAGGCCCGCACCGGCAGCTACTCGGCCCGCTCGGTCATCTCCGCCGGCGAC
>JBDTWM010000032.1:0-24482 GCA_040006675.1 Dermatophilaceae bacterium
GGACTCAACGGTGCGACGTGACGAATCCGGACGACGTGACCCGGCTGGCGCAGGCCGCCGGGGAGCGGGTGACGTTGCTGGTCAACAACGCGGGCGGCGCGCTCGGTCTGGCGCCGGTGGCGCAGGCGGACTTGGCCGCCTACCGGACCATGTTCGAGACCAACGTGCTCGGCACGGTCGCTGTCACCAAGGCCCTGCTCCCCGCGCTGATCGCCAGCGGGGCGGGCACGATCATCACCGTCACCTCGACGGCGGGCCAGGTCGCCTATGAAGGCGGCGGCGGATACAACGCGGCGAAGTTCGCCGAGGTGGCGATCAGCGACGCCCTGCGTCTCGAGCTGTGCGGGCAGCCGGTGCGGGTGTGCGACATCGCCCCCGGCCTGGTCGCCTCCGACGAGTTCTCCCTGGTCCGCTTCGGTGGCGACGCGGACCGGGCCGCGAAGGTCTACGCGGGGGTTGAGCAGCCGCTGACCCAGGACGACATCGCCGAGTGCATCGCGTGGATGGCGAACCTGCCGCATCACGTCAACATCGACAAGCTCACCGTGCGCCCCCTCGCGCAGGCGGCGGCCCACAAGGTGCACCGCACGACGTGAGGCGAGGTGACACGTCCTGACTCGACGTGGCACGACGTGATACACGCTGGCACGTCGCGCCCGCCCGAACCCGCTAGCGATCGACCTCCGGCAGGGGACGGACGAGACCGTCGCCGCGTTCGAGCCGCAGATACGGCACCTGCCGCTGGTACCGCACGCGGAGGTCGCCGCTGCGCAGCACGTACGCGGTGGCGACCACGCAGGTGAGCAAGGTGGCGACGCTTCCGGCGAGGATCGTCCACCGCGGCCCCCAGACCTGTCCGATCCAGCCGATCATCGGGGCGCCGAGCGGGGTGCCGCCGAAGAAGATCGCCATGTACAGCGCCATGACCCGTCCGCGCATCTCGGGGGCCGTGGACAGTTGCACGAGCGCGTTGCAGGTCGGCATGACGACGAGGGCGCAGAACCCGACCGGGACCAGCAGGACCGCGAACGTCTCGTACGTCGGCGCCAGGGCGAGCGCGGTCGACAGGATCGTGTAGGCGCCGAGGGCGACCAGGATCATGCGCAGCCGCGGCCGCGCCCGGGAGGCCACCCAGATCGCGGCGGCCAGCGAGCCGATCGCCATGATCGAGCCGAGCAGTCCGTATTCGGCGGGGCCCTTGGCGTAGACCAGGGTCGCCATCAGCGCGGTCGTGATCTGGTAGTTCAGCGCGAAGGTGCCGAACATGAAGACGATGGCAAGAAGCAGCAGGATGTCGGGTCGGGCGCGCACGTACCGCAGGCCGGCCACGAGCTGGCCCTTGCCGCGCGCCGGCGTCGCCGGGCGCAGGAGGGAGCGGTCCATCCGGGCGATCGCCGCGAGGTAGGCCAGGAACGACATCGCGTTGACGAAGAACACCGGTCCGGTGCCTATCCCGGCGATCATCAGGCCGGCCACACCCGGTCCGATCATGCGGGCGGCGTTGAACGACGCCGAGTTGAGCCCGATCGCGTTCGTCAGGTGGGACGGGGTCACGATCTCGGAGACGAACGCCATGCGGGCCGGCCCGTCGACCGCCGCCGCGATCCCTTGCGCGAACGCGATCGCGTACACGTGCCACAGCTGGGCCGCGCCCGAGATGACCAGCGCACCGAGCAGGGACGACGTGGCGCACATCGCGAGGTTCGTGACCACGAGCACTCGGTTCTTGGCAAACCGGTCGGCCAACACGCCCGCGACCGGCGCGAGCAGCAGCATCGGCAGGAACTGCAGGCCGGTGACCAGGCCGAGCGCGGGCGCGGAGTGATCGGTGAGTTCGACCAGGACGAGCCAGTCCTGGGCCACGCGACTCATCCAGGTGCCCGTGTTCGAGATCAGAGCGCCCGTGAAGAACAGCCGGAAGTTCCGATCCTCGAACGATCCGAACAGGGCAGACACGCAGGGACTGTACCTGCATTGGCCGAAGATGCCCGATGCCCGGGGGGAGAACTTCTCTGGATCTCAGGCGCGCGTTCTCACCAGGACGCGTGAACGCGCGCGGCGCCAACGCCAGGAGCGGTGGTCAACGGGCGGGCAGCGTCGGATCGTCGGAGAAGAGGCGCCGCCCGAGCGCCAGGCAGACGTAGACCAGGGCGACCAGGACGGGGACTTCGATCAGCGGGCCAACGACCCCGGCGAGCGCCTGACCCGAAGTGACTCCGAACGTCCCGATCGCGACCGCGATGGCCAGCTCGAAGTTGTTGCCCGCCGCAGTGAACGCGACCGTGGTGGCCCGCGCGTAACTCAGCCCGGCGGCGCGCGCAGCCAGCAGCGCGCCGGTGAACATCACCGCGAAGTAGACGACGAGGGGCACCGCGATCCTCGCGACGTCCCACGGCCTCGTGGTGATCTGCTCCCCCTGCAGCGCGAAGAGGATCACGATCGTGAACAGAAGCCCCAGTAGGGCGAACGGCCCGATCCGGGGCAGAAACACACCCTCGTACCAGGCGCGTCCCCGCGCGCGCTCCCCGTACCGGCGGGTGAGGTACCCCGCGACCAGCGGCACTCCGAGGAAGACGAGGACCGACCACGCGATGGCCGCGACCGAGAACTGCGCGCTCGTGGTCGCCAGGCCGAGCCAGCCGGGCAACACCTGCAGGTAGAACCACGCCAACGCCGAGAAGGCCAGCACCTGGAAGACCGAGTTGACCGCGACGAGTACGGCGGCCGCCTCCGGATCGCCGCAGGCCAGGTCGTTCCAGATGAGGACCATCGCGATGCATCGGGCCAGGCCGACGATGACCAGACCGGTGCGGTACTCGGGCAGGTCGGGCAGGAACAGCCACGCCAACGCGAACATGAGCGCCGGCCCGATGATCCAGTTGAGCAGGAGCGACAACCCCATCAGTCGACGGTCGGCGGTGATCGTCCCCATCTCGTCGTAGCGGACCTTGGCCAGGACGGGGTACATCATGACGAGCAGTCCGAAGGCGATCGGCGCGGAGACGCCCGCGACCTGCACCGCGTCGAGTCCCTGCGCGAGGCCGGGCACGAGTCGCCCCAGGGCCAGCCCGCATCCCATCGCGGCGAGGATCCACGCGGGCAGGAAGCGATCGAGCCGCGACAGGTGCGCCGCCGCGGGGTCGACGGCGCGCCCGGACGGCGGTCCGGCGGGATGGTCGGTGGCGGCCGTCACGGTTTGGTGGCGCGGACAAACGCACTCGCGAAGGCGCCTTCGAGAGTGTCGATCGCCCAGCTCACGTCCTTACCCTCCGGCAGCGCGCCGAGATCCAGCTGGTCGGCCATCGCCTCCAGGTCGGCGCGCTCGTATCGGCGGGTGACCTCAACCCCCGCGTCCGCGAACCCTGCCGCCGTGAGCTTGGCGACGTAGTCGGCATCGAGCAGTGCCCCCGAGATGCAGCCGGTCCACAGCGCGACGACGCGGCGCAGCTGCGTGGGGATCGGGCGCAGCGCCACGATGTCGGAGACCGCGAAGCGGCCGCCCGGACGCAACACGCGGTACGCCTCGGTCAGCACCGCGTCCTTGTCGGGGGACAGGTTGATGACGCAGTTCGAGATCACGACGTCGACGCTGGCGTCGGGCAGCGGGACGTGTTCGATGGTTCCCTTGAGGAAGCGCGCGTTGGGGATCCCTGCGTCGGCCTGGTGCCGGCGGGCCAGCTCGAGCATCTCGTCGGTCATGTCCAGGCCGTACGCCGTCCCGCCGGGGGCGATCCGCCGTGCCGACAACAGCACGTCGAGGCCGCCGCCGGAGCCGAGGTCGAGGACGTCCTGTCCCGGGGTGAGCTGAGCCAAGGCGGTCGGGTTGCCGCAGCCGAGGGAGGCCGCCAGGGCGGCGTCGAACGGGGTGTCCTCGTCGTAGAGGTTCCGCGTGATCGGGTCGACCGCCGGCATCGCCTCGGCCGACGAGCCGCAGCAGCCCGTGGCGGCGGGCGCGAGGTCGAGCGTGTGCCGCGCGGCCTGCGCGTAGCGGGCCCGGACATTTTCGCGGACATCCTCGTGGACATCTTCGTGGACGTTTTCGTGGACGGCATCAGCTACGTGCGGGTGCGGATCGAGCGTGGTCATTGTCCTCGCCTCGGTACGGGTGCCATGCGGGCGGCTCGGCGACGAGCGGACTCCCGACGCCTGTCTTGATGGGTATCAAACCAAGACCAGCATGCTCGCTGGTTCGATGTCTGTCAAGATAACGGGATGAGCGCGCCGATGACCTCCGAGTTCGCCGCCCCGCCCGCGGGCGCCGCCGCCTCAGGCGTCATGACCCCCGCCGTGGAGAGATCCGTCGTGGCCCCCGCCGTGGAGAGATCCGTCGTGGCCCCGCTCCTGCAGGCGTCCGCGGCCGAGCCGTACGCGCGAGTGCTCAAGGCGATGGGTGACCCCGCGCGGCTGAGGCTGACCGCGATGATCGCCGCCCGCGATGAGGTGTGTGTGTGCGAGCTGACGCCTGCGTTCGACCTGTCCTCGGGGACGATCTCGCACCACCTGCGCACCCTGCGCGAAGCCGGGCTGATCGACGGGGAGCGGCGGGGGACGTTCGTGTATTACTGGATTGCGCCGTCCGCCCGGCCCGTCGTGGACCATCTGTTGAGCGCCCCGCCGCGCGACTGAACCTCCGGGGCTGAGCGCGGAGGCCGCCGGACCTACAGGTCGTTGCCGGCGTAGCTCAGATTGAAGCTCTTGTTCGCCAGCGGGAAGTCCGGGACGATCGTGTCCGCCAACGCGACCGGCAGCGCGGGCCAGGTGAACCATGAAGGGTCCACGATCTTCACCCGGGACAGTCGCCCGGCGGCGGTCAGCTCGACCCGGTGCGTCAGCGTGCCCCGCCAGGCTTCCACCACCCCGAGGCCGGCCCGGGGGACGTCCATGTCCCCGGGCGATCCGGATACCCCCAGCGCCGCTGACGCTCCGACCGCCTCGGCGACGACGCCGAGCGAACCGCCCAGCCGAGCCGCGAGGTCGGCGATCACGCGAGCGCTCACCTGGATCTCCCGGGCGCGGACCACGAACCGCGCCAGGACGTCGCCGCCGCTCTCGGTCACCACCTCGAACGCATCGCCCAGGTCCACGAACGGATGGTCCGTGCGCGCGTCGACCGCCCAACCGCTCGCCCGGACCACGTATCCCAGCGTCCCGATGTGTCGGGCCTGCTCACGGGTGAGGATGGCCGTCCCAGTGAGGCGATTGAGCACGACAACGTGGTTCAGCGCCAGGTCCGCGATCTTGTCGGCCTCGGCCGCCACGGACTGGATCAGCCCGACGTCGACCGGGCGCCGCAGCGACGCCCCTCCGATCGTGATCCCGCCGCGCAGCAGCCGGTGCCCGGTGACCTCGGCGTGGTGGCGCAGCAGCGACTCCTTCAGCCGCTGGGTGTGTTGGTGGGCGATGTCGTACGCGACGTCGTTCACGATGGCGCCCAGATCCCCGACGTGGTTGTAGAGCCGCTCCAGCTCCAGCAGCAACCCTCGGGCAATCCGCGCGTCCTCCGGCACCGGGATGCCGAGCGCGTCCTCGACCGCCTGGGCGTACGCGAGCGTGTGCCCGACCGCGGTGTCGCCGCTGATCCGCTCCGCCAGGCCGATAGCGGCCGACGGTTCGCGGCCGGCCATGTGCCGCTCCAGACCGCGGTGGGTGAACCAGAGCCGCAGCATCATCCGCACGATCGTCTCCCCGAGCACCGAGAACCGGAAGTGTCCCGGCTCGATCAGCCCTGCGTGGATCGGCCCGACGGGTATCTCGTAGATCCCCGGCCCCTCCACCTGCAGGAACGGGAAGCCCTCCGCGTCGGGACGCAACAGAGGCTCGGCGCAATCGCGGCGCAGCGGGTGGAAGTCCTCCGGCCAGTGCGCGTGGTGCACGAGACGTGTCGGCTGCGGGTGCCCTCGCGGGTCGATCCCGAACGTGTCGCGCATCTCCCGTTCGAATCGCGACGCCGGATACGACTCGGCCGCGAGTGAGGGCACCCACACGTCGTCGACAGGGACGTGGACGGTGAGCTCGGCGCGCAGCCCGACGGGCTTGAGCAGCACGTACACCACGCGCAAGCCCGTCGCGGGTCCGTCCCCGGGCGGGTCCTCGTGCGCCGCCACCAGCGCGAGCCGCCAGCCGTCCGCGAGCATCACGGCGACCCGGGTCCGCAGGTCACCGCGTGCCACCTCGGCCGAGCTGAGATGCGCACGTTTCATCGCAGGCCCCCATCCGTCGCGGCGGCGGTCCGTTCGATGTTCGCCCCCGGCAGGCAGGAGGCGGCGTCGAAGAGCACCGGGCGCAACGGGACCGCCGCGAGGGTCAGCGCGGCCGCTAACGTCAACGCGAGCGCCACCGGCGCGTCCCGCAACCTGCTGGGTCGATCGGGAGGAACCGGTCGGGTCCGCCGCTGTCCGGTGACTGTGGCGACCGAAGCGATCCCGTCCTCGTCCTCGTCGTCCCCGTCATCCTCGTCGCACTCGTCGCACTCGTCGTCCGGCTTGCCCGAGGCCTGTTTCCCTCGGGGGGCAGCGGAGGTGGCGGCCGGGGCGGGTCCGAGCGTCATGGCGAGCACCTGCCGCCCGATCCCCGCGAACGCCATCAGGAGCAGGGCCATCATGGCGATCGCGACCGGGCCGAGCCCGGCCTGCCACAGGGCGATCACGATCGCGACCTCGGTCACGAACGTCACGAAGGGCGGGAAGCCGAGCAGGGCGGCGGTGCCCGCGAGGAACGGGCCGCCCAGGTCCGGGCGGCGGGCGAGCAACCCGCGCACGTCAGCGATCAGGTAGGACCCAGACCAGTCCTGGATGCGCCACGCCAACAAGAACATCGACGACTTCGCCAGGCCGTGGCCGAGGACGTGCAGCAGCACGGCGGCGATCCCGAGCGGGCCGGCCGCGGCGGCGCCCAGGGCCATGATCCCCATGTGCTCGACGGACGAGTAGGCGATGAGCCGCTTGAACCGCTGCTGCGTCAACGTCATGAGGCCGGCGACCAGCAGGGAGGCGAGTCCGCCCGTGACGAGCATCCAGCGCACCAGCCCAGGCCCGAGCGCGACGTCACCGACGGCCTGCACCCGCAGGATCGCGGTGAAGGCGACCGAGGACAGCACGCCCGACATCAGCCCGGACGCCGGGGCCGGCGCCATCGAGTACGCGTCGGGCAGCCAGCTGTGCATCGGCGCGAGGCCCGCCTTGGTGGCGAACCCGAGGACCGCGAGCCCCACCCCCATCCGCGCCAGCGTCGGGTCGAGCGGATGCCCGGCCACAAGCTCACGCCAGGACAGGGTCGGCTCGCCGCCCGCGAGGCTCGCCGCGTAGATCAGCACGATCCCCAGGAACGCGATCGCCACCCCCACGGACCCGAGGATCACGTATTTCCACGCCGCCTCCAGGGCCTCCCGGCCGCCGCGGTGCCCGACGAGGAATGCGGTCGCGATGGTGGTCGCCTCGATCGCCACCCACAGGAGGCCGAGGTTGTCGGCCAGCACGGCCAGGCTCATCGCGGTCATGAACGCGCAGCTCAAGCCCCAGAACCGGTTGTCCTGGCGCCTCAGGCGGGCGTGTGGGCGGGGCAGCCCGCCGAGCACGCAGACGGTCGCGATGAGCCCGACGACGGTGAGCATCCAGGCGGCGAGGGCGTCGGCGCGCAACAACCCCCCGGCGGCGGAGACGGCCGCGCCCTCACCCCGTACCTGGGCCAGCAGCGCCGCCCCCGAGGCGAGGATCGTCGCGGCGGCGAGGAGCGCGGGATAGGCGACCCAGCGCCCCCGGCGCGCGAGCGTGGCGAGGAGCGCGACGGCGGCCGGTACGGCCAGGGGCGTCCAGATCCAGGTCAGGGCGGGCGTCATCCGTCCCTCAGCTCCGTCAGATGCTCCAGGGCGGTGCCCCCGAGCTCGGTGCGCATCCGCGCGGCGAGCGCCCGCAGGATCAGGATGATCAGCAGCACGTCGAGCAGCACGCCGAACTCCACCATCAAGGGCAACCCCCCGGAGGTGAGCAGCGCGACGGTGGCGATCCCGTTGTCCAGCACCAGGAACCCCAGCAACTGGGACAAGGCCGTGCCCCGCATGAGCAGGATGGAAAGGCCGATGAGCACGAGCGCGAGCCCCACCGGCACCGCTCGGGCGCTGGCCTCCGCCCAGGGGGGGACGGTCGATCCGTCGCGCGCGGCCAGCGCGCGGACGGCGTCGATGACAGGCTGGGAGAGCACGTACGCGAGCATGGTGAGCCCGGCCGATGCCAGGACCCCCGCGATGGGGTGCGTGTCGACGCCGCTCTCCCCGGTTTCGCCGGTCGCGGTGGCGGAGCGGAGCAGCGTGAGCGGCACCAGCACGGCCTTCACAGCAAGTACGACGAACGCCGCCACCCACACCCCCTGGTGTCCGGCGCGGAGCCCGAGCACCGCGACCAGACCGGCGAGCGCTGCGCCCTGCACCATCAGCAGGCGCACCCCCGCGGGAAGTGAGCGGCGCCACGTCTGCAGGACTGCCGTGAGCAGCAGCATCCCCGTGGCGAAGGCGACCAGTTGGGTGAAGAGCGTGTCGTTCATGGCGTCAGGTAGGAGGCGGTGATGGCGAGGAAGGCCAGTGCGAACGAACCCGCGAGCAGCTCGGGGACGCGGAAGAGCCGCAGCTTGGCGAGGAACACCTCACCTGCGGCTACGGCGGCTCCGGCCAGGAGGAGCTTGAGCGTGATCGCGGCCGCGCCGATGAGCAGCGCGATCACGTTCGGCTCGGTGGCGATGCCCCACGGCAACGCGAGGTTGACGATGAGGCCGAGCAGGGCGGTGAGGCGCAGCCAGGAGCCGAACTCCAGCAGCGCGAGGTCGCGGCCGCCGCTTTCCAGGATCATCGCCTCGTGCACCATCGTCAGCTCCAGGTGGGTGGACGGGTTGTCGACCGGCAGGCGGCCGCATTCGGCGAGCACGACGACGACCAGCGCGACGACCGCGAGCAGCCCGGAAGGCGCCAGCACCGAGATCGGGTCGTCGGACCGCGCCGTCACGATCGAGGAGAGGGTGGAGGTGCCGGCGCGGATCGACAGGGCGTAGATCGCGACGAGAACCGTCGGCTCGACGAGCGCGGCGATCATCATGTGCCGCGAGGAACCCATGCCGCCGAAGGCCGTGCCGTGCTCCAGACCGAGCGCGGCAAGGGCCACGGTGCCGACGGCCAGGCACGTCACGACCACAAACAGGTCGCTCGGCAACCGGTCGAGGAAGACAGTGCTGACCAGGGGCGTCAGCGTGATGACGGCAAGCGAGGAGGTCACCAGGACCAGCGGAGCCAAGCGCAGCACCGGGCTGGATCCGCGCGCGCGCAACGGCTCCTTGCGCGCGAACTTGCGCAGGTCACGGTAGGGCTGCAGGACGCCCGCGCCGACCCGACCCTGCATCCGGGCCCGGGTCTGGCGCATCACGCCGAGCAGCAGGGGAGTGAGCCCCGCAGCCAGCAGGACCTGGAAGAGGCCGGCGGCGATCACGGCGGCGGCGGGGAACTGCGGCGATGGGAGCGCGGTGGGCACGGGGGCGGCGGGGCCGAGCAGCGCGATCATCGGGTCACCACGGCCAGCACCACGAGCAGCGCCACGAACGAGAACGCCAGGTAGCGCCGGATCGACCCGTTCTGCACCCGGCGGGCCACGTCGCCGAGGGACTCGAAGGCGCGGGTCAACGGCGCGTACGCCCGCTGCTCGACCACGTCGCCCACCTGCTGGGTGTAGACGACGCGGACCGCGTGCAACCCGACGTCGTCGGTGGCCTCGACGCTCACCTCGCGCCGGGGCCGCAGGGCCTGTCCGAAAACGCGGACCAGGGGTTCGGCGTACGAACTCGCCGTGTACTCCATCCGAGGCGAGGTGCGGGCTCCGCCGCTACCCCACGGCAGGTCGACCGCGCGCCGCGGGGCCTGGACCCGTAGCACCAGCACGGTGAGCGCGACCGGCACGGTCAGGACCGCGATGAGGGTGGCGAGCGTGCCGGGGTCGAGGATCGCGCGGACGGCGGGCAGCGCCACCCCGAGGGGGCCGGCCGGTTCGATGCCCGTCGCGCCGACGGCTGGGGCCAGGACGCGGGTCAGCGGACCGACGGCGAGACCGGACATGATGACGACCGCGGCCCCCGTGAGCTGCGCGGCGGCGAGAGAACGGCTCTGCCGCCCGCCGCCGTGCGCCACGTCGAGCCACGGGGTGCGGGGGCGGGCGAGGAAGGCGATGCCCCACGCCTTCAGGAACGTCATGAGCCCGAGCCCGATGGTGAGCGCGAGGACCCCGAGCGTGAGGGGGGCGAGGACGGCCAGGACCCGGTCGGCGCGCCCGTCGGCGTGGACAAGCGCCTGAAGGAGAACCCACTCGGCGACGAACCCGCCCGTGATCGGCAGGGCGCAGGCGCCCGCGGCCCCGACGCCGAACGCCCACGCGGTGATCGGGCGGTCGTGCACGAGACCGCCGAGGTCGTCGAGGTCGCGACGGCCGGTGAACAGCTGGATGGCCCCGGCGCCGAGGAACAGGACGGTCTTGAACGCGGCGTGACTCACGGCGAGCAGCAGCGCCGCGACGAGCGCGACGTCCGCCACGCCGCCTTGGCCGGCGTCGCGCAGCACGCCGGCCAACCCGATGGCGGCGACGATGAGGCCGATGTTCTCGGTCGTCGAGTAGGCCAGCAGGCGTTTGAGGTCGCTCGTGACGCTCGCCTGCAGGATCCCGTAGAGCGCGGAAGCGGCCCCGAGCACGGTGAGGACGACGGGCCACCACCGCGCACCGTGCGGCAGCAGGGAACCCGTGGTGAGCAGGATCCCGTACACGCCCATCTTCACCATCGCCGCGCTCATCGCCGCCGACGCGTGGCTCGGCGCCTCCGGATGGGCACGCGGCAGCCACACGTGGACGGGGAAGAGGCCCGCCTTCGTGGCGAACCCCAAGGTGAGAAGAACGAACGCCAGCGACGCCTGCCCCGCGTCGGGCGGGTCGGCGGCCATCGCCGCGAACGAGGTGCTCCCCGCGTGGGCGGCGAGGAGCGCGAGCCCCGCGAGCAGCGATGCCATCGACAGGTGGGTCAGCACCGCATACCAGAGCGTCGCCGAGCGCACTGGGGCGCGGGTGGCGTGGTCGGCGAGCAGGAGCACGGTCGATGCGAGGGCCATGGTCTCCCAGGCAAGGAGGAATCCGACCATGTCACCGGCCGCGGGCACGACCTGCATGCCGAGCAGGAAGCAGGCGAATGCGCTCCAGCCGGTGCGGCTCGCGGCCGGTCCGTGCGCATAGCCGATCCCGCCGAGCGCCGCGATCGCGCCGACACCGCCGGCGATCGCCATGAACACCCCGCCCAGAGGGGTCGGGGTGAACGCGAGGGCGAGGCCCGGCAGGGGCAGCGCGAGCTGCAGGCCCGCGTCGGTGGCCATGGCGGCGGCCCCCGCCGGGAGTGGTCCCGGTGGGGGCACGGAGCCGGCGCGAAGGGCCGCGACCCCGCTGGCCAGGCCCGCTAGGCCCAGGAGGGCGCAGGCCCCGCCGGCCAGGAGGTTGCGCAGGGGACCGCGGGCGAGGATCGCAAGCAGCACCGCGAGCGCAGCGAGGGCGAGCTGGGCCTGCAGGCCCAGGGCGACGGTGAACCCGGCCGGGGCCGTGACGGTGCTGGCGGCGAAGCTGGTCACGTCCGGCTCACGCCCCTCACCGTCCCGAGATCTCGCGCAGTGCCGCGACGATGTCGTCCGGGGCCGGGGGGCAGCCGGGGACCAAGACGTCGACGTCCACCACGTCGCCGACGGCCCCAGCGACCCCGTACGCGCCTGTGAACTCGCCACCGTCGCAGGCGCAGTCGCCAATAGCGACGACGAGTCGGGGTCGCGGCGTCGCCTCCACGGCGCGGCGCAGCGGCGTGACCATGTTGTGCGTGACCACGCCGGTCACGGCCAGCACATCGGCGTGCCGCGGGGAGGCGACGAGGTGAACCCCGTACCGATCCACGTCATAGACCGGCCCGAACGCCTGACCCACCTCGATCTCGCACCCGTTGCAGGATCCGGCGTCGACGTGGCGGACGTGCACGCTGCCGCGCAGGGTCTTCGGGCACACGAACCCCCGCGTCGCGTGCCGGCCACCGTCGGCATCGCCCGACCGGTCGAGGGGCGGATCGGGGGCGGGGTCGGCGATTCGTCCGGTGTCCCGGATGAGGTGGATCAGGCGGAAACGGGTCACGGTGAGTCTCGCGGGACGGGGAGTGCGCGGAAGGGGGCAGTGGCGGGAGCGGGTGGAGAGAGGGTGGCGGAAAGGGTGCGGGCTTGCCTGCGGGACGTAGCATTCCCGCGTCAGGTCGCCCGCTGTCGGTCAATGGGGCTGAGTGTTGGGGGTCAGCCTACGGGCACCGGTCCGACGACGTGTCCGGGATTGGGCGAAGGGGGGCTCGTGGGGCCGACAGTGGCGCTGTTCGTCGCCTGGACGGTGGGGGTGATCTCGCCCGGACCGGACCTGGTCTGCGTCCTGCACCGCAGCCTGCGTGGCCGTGCGCAGGGCGTGGGCGCGGCTCTTGGGGTCGTGACCGGAATCGCGATCTGGATCGTGGCCGCGTTCGCGGGTCTGGCCACGCTGCTGCGTGCCGTGCCCGGCCTGCAGACCGGGCTGCAGGTCGCAGGAGGGTTCGTGCTGATAGTCCTGGGCCTACGCGCGTTGTTCGGGGCGAGGCGGGCGGCGGGCGCCGACGCCGCCGACAGGCCCGGACCAGCAGACACGACGAGTGAACGCGGCAGCCCGACTCTTGACAGGGATTCGCTGGGCGAGCCCGGCGACCCTGACGGTGCGCGGAGGACCGCGTCGCGCGGGGATTCACGCGCGGGGCCGGCGTTCGCGGCCGGACTGGCGACGAACCTGTCGAACCCGAAGGCGCTGGTCTTCTTCGGGGCGCTGCTCACGCCCCTCCTGGACGCGGGCGCCGGTCTCGGACACGGGGTGGCGGTGATGGTCGGGATGGTGGCGGTGGCGCTGGCGTGGTTCCTGTCGATCGCCACGCTGGCGGCGGGCGCGTTGTCGTCGGTTCGTCTGGCCCGCGTCGAACGGGTTCTCGCCGTGGTCGCGGGCGGGCTGTTGATCGCGTTCGGGGCGGCGTTCTCCGTGTGGGCGGTGCGCGCATGAGGCGCCGGGTCGATGGCACGGGCGAAGAAGGCGGCCGGGTTGGGCGCGGTGTCGCGTGAGGCTCAGCGGCGCGGGATGACCACCAGCGTCGAGGTGGCGGTGGCGACGACCGTGTCATCGTCGTGACGCAGCAGTCGGGCATGCGTGAACGCGATCTGCCGGCCGGCCCGCTCGACCTGGCCGATCGACGAGTAGCGCCCTCGCGGCGCGGCGCGCAGGAACGCGGTGCTCAGGTTGGTGGTTGCGCAGGAGGCGCCGACGGGCAGTAACGCGAGCGTGGCGAACGCCATCGCGAAGTCGAGCATCGCGGTGACCGCGCCGCCCTGCAACACCCCGGTGCCCTGGATGAACAGCGGGTCGGGCTCGAAGGCGAGTTCCACCCGTCCTATGTCGAGATCGACGGCGCGCAACTGGGCACAGAGGGCTCTGGCCATCGGGTTCGCGTCGAACGGGATGGGGTGGGCGCCGTCGGCCAGGAAACGGTGGATGAGTTCCTGGTCAGGGTTCACGAACGGTGGGGTCGACTCGAGGCATTCGGCCGAGAAGGATGTCACGCGCGCTCCGTTCGGATGGCTGGGCCGCGCCGCGGCGGGAGGTCGCAGACGCGAGGGAAGGCGCGCCGCGGGCTCGGCGAGGACGTCACCACGATAGGCACCCGCCGCCCGTTCAGTTCGTCAGGTGTGCGGTGGCCGCACACGCGGCTTTGTGGTAGCCCTGGAGGTGAGACGGGATGAGGTTCCTCTCGGTACGTCCGCGGTCTTGACTCGTCCCGTTTCCGGCGGATGGATCCGCGCGCCAGCACGTTCGGGGTCTCACGAAGGAGTTCATCGAGCCATGATCATTCTCGGCATTGTCCTGCTGCTCATCGGCATCTTCGCCAAGATCAGCATCCTCACCACCATCGGCGTCATCATCGCCGTCGTCGGCGCAGTGCTCTACGTGCTGGGCGCCACGGGTCGCGCCATCGGCGGCCGTAAGCACTGGTACTGATCGGAACGACGCCACCGGTCACCGGGCTGGGTGGGGTCTGGTTCGACGGGGTCGGTACTGGAATCGTTCAAACGCGCGTCCCAGCGCCGGTTCAACGACCGGCTCCCGCCCCGGCGAAGGGATTCGCGACCTCCAGCCGACCGGTGGTCGTCGCCGCCGCGCGGTCCGTTCGTCGGCTCTGGTGACGCTGTTGAGATCGCCCCTGATCCGGTGTGCCCGAGACGTCTCAGGAGGCGTCTGAACTGCGTCGATGCGCTGTTCAGAAGTGCCAGGGGAACGGTGACCAGTCGGGATCGCGCTTCTCCAGGAACTGGTCACGGCCCTCGACCGCCTCGTCGGTCATGTACGCCAGGCGCGTCGCCTCCCCGGCGAACACCTGCTGGCCCATCAACCCGTCGTCGACGAGGTTGAACGCGAACTTCAGCATGCGCTGCGCCTGAGGGCTCTTGCCCAGGACTTCCCGGGCCACGTCGATCGCCTCGCGCTCGATCGCCTGGTGGTCCACCACAAGGTTGACCGCGCCCATCCGGTGCATGTCGTCCGCGGAATACGTACGCCCGAGGAAGAAGATCTCGCGCGCGAACTTCTGTCCCACCATCCGGGCCAGATACGCCGACCCGTACCCCGCGTCGAAACTGCCGACGTCCGCGTCCGTCTGCTTGAACCGCGCATGCTCCCGCGAGGCGATCGTCAGGTCGCTCACCACGTGCAGCGAGTGTCCCCCACCGGCCGCCCACCCGTTGACCAGCGCGATCACCACCTTCGGCATCATCCGGATGAGGCGCTGCACCTCCAGAATGTGCAACCGGCCCCCCTCTGCCTCCACCCGCGCTTGGTCCACGCCCGCGGCGCTGGGGTCGTCCGCGCCCGGCGCCCCGTCAGGTCCCATCGCGGCGTCCGTCGCGTACTGGTATCCCGACCGCCCCCGGATCCGCTGGTCGCCCCCGGTGCAGAACGCCCACGTGCCCGCCGAGCGCGACCCTTGCGGGCCCGGTCCGTTCCCGGTCAGCAGGACTGCCCCCACGTCGGGGGTCATCCGGGCGTGGTCCAGCGCCCGATAGAGCTCGTCCACGGTGTGCGGCCGGAACGCGTTGAGCACCTCGGGACGGTCGAACGCGACCCGCACCGCCCCCAGCGTGCGACCCGGCACCGGTCCGGGCAAGACGCAGCGGTGATACGTGATGTCCGTGAAGTCGAACCCCGGGACCTCCCGCCACGCCGCGGGGTCGAACGTCTCCGAGACTGCCCTGCTGCGCTCTTCGTCCGTCACACCCGCAGCTTAAGGGCCGCAGCTCACGCCTGTACCCGCCGAAAGGGCACACGGAAGTGCAGCCACCGCCCTGCGCAGCGGAGCCCCTCCGATGGCCCGCCGCATCCTCGCTGGCCCTGTCAACCACCCGGTGGGAGCGACCACCGCCTGCCTGGGGCGCGTCGCGACCACGCTCTTCGCCGCGCAGGCTGTGCCGGGTCTCATCCCGTCGCTCACCCCTGGCGATCGTGGCAAGCGACACCTCGACAACGCTGTCCCGGCGACCGGCACGACGTGCTGCTCTCGGTCGCGTTGGCCGCGACGAGCCGCGTACGGTCGGGGCATGACCGGCATGACCCCGTCGCGCCCGCTCAGCGGATCCGGCGTGCCCAGCGGGCCCAGCCGACTCGACCCGCCGAGCCGGCCGAGTGTCGCGTCCGTCCCACCTCTGGCGGACCTCCTGGAGCAGGCCCATGTGGTGCGCGTGCCCTTGCGGGTGCGCTTCCGTGGGGTGACACGGCGCGAGGGGATGCTGCTGCGCGGCCCCGCGGGCTGGGGGGAGTTCGCGCCCTTCGTCGAGTACGAGGACGCGCAAGCAGCTCGGTGGCTGGCGGCGGCGATCGAGGCGGCCTGGGTGGGGCCGCCCGCGTCGGTGCGCGAGGTCGTCCCCGTGAACGCCACCGTGCCCGCCGTCCCGGCGGTCGCGGTCGCGGACGTGCTGGCGCGGTTCGATGGCTGCCGGACGGCGAAGGTCAAGGTCGCCGAGTCCGGTCAGGCGATGGGCGACGATCTGGACCGGGTGGCCGCGGTCAGAGACCAGATGGGCGATGCGGCCCGCATCCGTGTGGACGCCAACGGCGCCTGGTCGGTGGACCAGGCCCGGGACGCGTTGGCCCGACTCGCCGCGTACGACCTGGAGTACGCCGAACAACCCTGCGCCTCCGTAGAGGAGCTGGCGGCCCTTCGCATCGCGCTCGCCCGTGCCGGCGTCAACGTGCCGATCGCGGCCGACGAGTCGATCCGTCAGGCGGAGGACCCACTGCTCGTGCGCGATCTCGACGCGGCCGACGTGATCGTGATCAAGGTGGCGCCTTTGGGCGGGGCGCGGGCCGCGCTGCGGATCGTGCAGGATTGCGGTCTGCCCGCGGTGGTGTCCAGCGCGCTCGACACCTCGGTCGGGCTGGCTTCGGGCCTCGCGGTGGCGGCGGCGCTTCCGGCACTGCCGTACGACTGCGGGCTCGGCACCGCGGCCCTTCTGTGGGGTGACGTGGTCGCTCAACCCCTGCTTCCGGTGGGGGGGCTCCTCCCCGTACGGGAGGTGTCGCCCGATCCGGCCCTGGTGGAGGCGTTCGCGCCACCCCCGAGCCGAGTGCTCTGGTGGCAAGAGCGCCTGTCCCGGTGCCACGCCCTGCTGTGAGGGCCGACCCGCGTCGCGGGGTACCGTCGAGGTAGAGGGTTTCAGGCCGGGGGTGCCGGAGTGAAGGAGGCGCTGTGACGGGTCGGGCTTCCGCGGGGGGGACGAGCGCGCGCCGGCAGGTGCCGCGCCATCTGGACTATCCGCCCATCACGGTGCCCGACATGTTCGAGTCGTCGGTGCGGCGACAGGGCCGCGGGGTGTGCACGAACTTCCTGGGGCGGACGCGGTCGTACGCGCAGACCGCGGACGACGTACGCCGCGTCGCGGCGGGGCTGACATCCCTGGGCGTGGGACGCGGCGACCGGGTCGCCGTGCTGCTGCCCACCTGCCCGGAGAATCTCGTCACGACGCTGGCGGTACTGCGCCTCGGCGCGCAGGTGGTGCAGCACAACCCGCTCTACCCGACCGACGAGCTGACGCCGCTCTTCCTCGACCACGGCGCCACGGTGGTCGTGGCCTGGGACAATGCACTGCAGGCGGTGCTGCCGCTGCGCGAACTGACGCCGGTCCGGCACGTCATCGGGGTGGACATCACCCGGTCCCTACCGGCCCGCTCGCGCCTCGCGCTGCGGCTGCCGATCGCGAAGGCCCGGCGGGCGCGGCGGCGACTCACCTCCGGGACGATGCCGCCCGGGGTGCAGCCGTGGGCGCGGCTGCGCCGACACGGGATCCTGCCCGAGTCCCACCCCGGCCCGGTCTGCGGGGACGTGGCGGTGATCATGTACACCTCGGGGACGACGGGACGACCCAAGGGCGTGCCGCTCACCCACGCCAACCTGGTCGCGAACTGTACTCAAGGAATCGCCTGGATGGGACTGCGGTTCGGCGCGGAAGGCTTCCTCTCCGTGCTGCCGATGTTTCACACGTTCGGACTGACCGTCGGCATCCTCGTGGGGATCGCGCTCGGCGCCTCGATCAGCATGGTCCCGGCGCCGGACCCGCAGCTGATGACCGACGCGGTCCGCCGCGGGGGGATCACCTTCATCGTGGCCGTCCCGCCGCTGCTGAGGTCCTTGCTGGATCACTCGGAGTCACAGGGGGTGTCCCTGCGCGGCCTCGCGTCCGGGCTGTCGGGGGCCATGTCGCTGCCCGCCGAATTCGTGGAGCGGTGGGAGCGGGCGACCGGCGGGCGGCTCATCGAGGGGTACGGGCTGACCGAGACCTCGCCCGTGATCGTCGGGAACCCGTTCGACGACACCCGTCGGCCCGGGGCCATCGGCCTGCCGTTCCCGGACACCGACGTACGACTCGTCCGCGCCGATGACGTGACCCGCGAGGTGGACGACGGGGAGAGCGGGGAGCTTCTGGTGCGTGGCCCGCAGGTGTTCGACGGGTACCTGAACCAGCCGGAAGAGAGCGCGCTCGCCTTCGTGGACGGCTGGTTCCGCACCGGCGACCTGGCCCGACTCGATGACGGGTTCCTGGTCATCACCGGCCGCCTCAAGGAGCTCATCGTCACCGGCGGGTTCAACGTCTCCCCGGTCGAGGTGGAGAACGTCCTGCGCACCCACCCGCGGATCCGCGACCTCGCGGTGGTGGGGATCCCCTCGCCGGAGCACGGCGAGGAGGTCGTGGCAGCCGTCATCGTCGACGGGACACTCCCGCCGACCGAGGAGGTCCGCGCCTGGGCGAAGCATCACCTGGCGGCGTACAAGGTGCCCCGCCGATTCGTCGCCGTCGACGCGCTGCCCACCAACCTTTTGGGCAAGGTCGTACGACGAGACGTGGTCGAGCTCATTTCGCGCGGCTGATGTCGCGCGGCTGATCGCGCCCCGCTCGTCTCGTGCGCAGCCTGCCCCGTCGACCTTCTAGGCGGCCCGGACCGCCACGCACGCGGGCCGTCCGGCCGCCTGGGTGAGGATGCAGGTCAGTTCCTCGCCTTCTCCGGACAGCCGCAGGTCCCGGCGCAGGCGGTCGGGGTCGACGCTCACGGCGCGCTTCTTGAGGACGAGGCGGCCGATCCCGCGCGCGCGCAGCCAGGCGCGCAGCGGCTTGACGCTCAGGGGCAGGGTGTCGATCACGGCGTACCGTCGCGCCCACGGCACGTCGACGGCGCGGTCCGACAGGACGTACCCGGCGCCCGGGGACACCTCAGCGCCCTCGGTGCGGGCGGCGAGGACCCCGACGAGGCCAGCCCGGACGACGGCCCGGTCGGGGTCGTAGATCCATTCGCCCTCGCGGGGGGCGTGCGGCGCGGTCGATCCGGTGAACCGCCCATGCTCGTCAGCGAGCTCGTCCGCGTGAACCCCCCACGCGGCGACCGGAGCCCCGTCGGCCGAGCCGGGCCGCACGACGAGCGCGGAGCGTCCTGGCCGGGCGGTCAACGGCCCGAACCATATCCCGCACTCCACGACCTCGCCGGCGTAGGACACCCACTGCGCCTCGAGGCGCCCCGCCGCCGCGGCCGCCTCGGCGAGCGCCGCATGGGGCAAGGACGGTGAGAGCTTGGCGCCGGTGGCGGGCACGGCGGCGGCGGTCGCGAGGACCGTCTCCCATGAGGGGGTGAGCTGGTCGAGTCGAAAGGCGCGACGGGTCCTGCCGGTCGCGTCGCTCACGCCGGGTAGCCGGCGGGCGGGGTCGAGCCAGACGCCCACCTGCGCTGCGGGCGGCTCGCCGCCGCTGCCGCCCGCACGTTCGGCGCTCTCGCGCGCGAGCGCCTCAGCGTACGGCGCGGCGTCGCCCAGCAGAACCCGAGCGTCCGGGAAGTGGCGCAGGTTCACCCGGGCGATCGCCGCGGTCGCCGGGTCGACGTCGACGGCGCTCACCCGCAGGCCGAGGGCGGCGCAGGCCATCGCATCAGCGCCGATGCCGCAGCCGAGGTCCCAGACGTGTTCGACGCCGGCGTCGCGGAACCGTCGGGCGTGCCGGGCGGCGATCTCGAGCCGGGTGGCCTGCTCGAGGCCGTCGGGAGAAAAGAGCATCCCCTCGGCGAACTCGCCGAGCTTGTCCCGAGCCCTGGCGCGCAGCCGCGCCTGGGTGAGGGCGGCCGCGACGAGCGCGGGTTCGTAGCCGCCCTCGCGCAGCGCCTCGCCGAGCGGGAGCGCGGAGCTCTCGTCGTAGGGCGGCAGCGCCGACAGCAGTGCCCAGCCTCGAGCCGAGGTGAGCAGGTCCACCGAATGTGTGTCCACTCTGAGCAGTCTGTCTGGGCGGTGCCGCGCCGGGAAGGAACGACCATTGGCACTCGAGTTGACCGAGTGCTAACTCGCGGCCTAGATTCTGGTTAGCACTCGGCACGATCAAGTGCCAAGTGGTCCAGACCGCACCCGGTCCGGGCGGCGACCCCCGCGACGGCGCCGCGCGGCCCTCATGGGCGCGCATCCGATTGTTCCCGTGCCCGCCGGACGGGCGCGGCCGAAGCGAAAGGTTCCAGAGTGTCGGTTTCCATCAAGCCGCTCGAGGACCGTATTGTCGTCAAGTCCAACGACGCCGAGCAGACCACTGCGTCGGGACTGGTCATCCCGGACACCGCCAAGGAGAAGCCCCAGGAGGGCACGGTTGTCGCCGTGGGCCCCGGCCGGTGGAACGAGGACGGCGACGAGCGGATCCCGCTCGACATCAATGAAGGTGACACGGTCATCTTCAGCAAGTACGGCGGCACCGAGGTGAAGTACGGCGGCGAGGAGTTCTTGATCCTCTCGGGCCGCGACGTGCTGGCCATCGTCGAGCGCTGATCTTCCGGCGCTTTCTCATCTCGACGTGACGCGCCCCGGTAGCGCCTGACCAGGTGCGCCGGGGCGTCGTCCGTCTCAGCAGACGTTTCCGGTCGATTCGTTCTGGCCGGATTACGGCAAGTGTGCACACACGGAAGGAATGACATGGCCAAGGAGCTGGAGTTCAGCGACTCCGCCCGCAAGGCGTTGGAGCGGGGCGTGGACGCCCTGGCGAACACGGTGAAGGTCACACTCGGCCCGAAGGGTCGCAACGTCGTGATCGACAAGTCGTGGGGGGCGCCGACCATCACGAACGACGGCGTCACGATCGCGCGTGAGATCGAGCTGGAGGACCCGTACGAGAACCTGGGTGCCCAGCTGGCGAAAGAGGTCGCCACCAAGACCAACGACATCGCCGGTGACGGGACCACGACGGCGACGGTGCTGGCGCAGGCGATGGTCAAGGAGGGCTTGCGCAACGTAGCCGCCGGCGCGGCGCCCTCGCTGCTCAAAAAGGGCATGGACGCGGCCGTCGACGCCGTCTCTGAGCGGCTTCTCGCCAACGCCCGCGAGGTCGAGGGCAAGACCGGGATCGCGCAGGTGGCCGGGCTGTCCGCGCAGGACGGTGAGATCGGCGACCTGATCGCCGAGGCGTTCGACAAGGTCGGCAAGGACGGGGTCATCACCGTCGAGGAGTCCCAGACCGCCTCCACGGATCTGGAGTTCACGGAGGGCATGCAGTTCGACAAGGGCTACCTGTCGCCGTACTTCGTCACCGACCCCGAGCGGATGGAGGCCGTGCTGGAGGACTGCTACGTCCTCATCAACTCCGGCAAGATCTCCCGCGTGCAGGACGTGCTGCCACTGCTGGAGAAGGTCGCCAACGCCAAGAAGCCGCTGCTGGTCATCGCGGAGGACGTCGACGGGGAGGCCTTGTCCACCCTGGTGCTCAACCGTATGCGTGAGGTTCTCAAGGTCATCGCGGTAAAGGCGCCGGGCTTCGGCGACCGCCGCAAGGCCATGCTGCAGGACATCGCGATTCTCACGAGCGCGACGGTCATCAGCGAGGAGGTCGGC
This sequence comes from Dermatophilaceae bacterium, assembly GCA_040006675.1. GTDB lineage: Bacteria > Actinomycetota > Actinomycetes > Actinomycetales > Dermatophilaceae > Austwickia. The sequence continues at coordinate 21,490 of JBDTWM010000032.1, forward strand.
CTCAAGCTCGAGGGCGCCGACCTAGACAGCCTCGGCACGGCGCGTCGCGTCGTGTGCAGCAAGGACACGACGACGATCGTCGAAGGCGGTGGCGAGCAGACTGAGGTCGACTCCCGCATAGCCCAGCTCAAGCAGGAGATCGAGCGCACCGACTCCGACTGGGACCGCGAGAAGCTGCAGGAGCGCCTGGCCAAGCTCGCGGGCGGGGTGTGCGTCATCAAGGTCGGTTCTTACACCGAGGTCGAACTCAAGGAAAAGAAGCACCGCATCGAGGACGCCATCTCGGCGACCCGCGCCGCGATCGAGGAGGGGATCGTGGCCGGAGGCGGCTCTGCCCTGATCCACGCCGCCTCGGCGGCGGCCGACCTGCACCTTGAGGGCGACGAGGGCACGGGGGCAGCGATCATCGTCAAGGCGACCGCGGAGCCGCTGCGCTGGATTGCCGAGAACGCTGGCTTGGAAGGCTATGTCGCGGTGGCCAAGGTGCGCGACCTAGAGCCCGGGAAGGGCCTCAACGCGGCGACGGGAGAGTACGAAGACCTGTACGCTTCCGGGGTCATCGACCCGGTGAAAGTGACGCGGTCCGCGCTGCGCAACGCGGCCTCGATCGCGTCGATGGTGCTGACCACCGAAACCCTCGTGGTGGAGAAGAAGGCCGACGAGGCGCCGGCCCCGGCCGGCCACGGCCACGGGCACTGATTGACTCCTCGGGGCACGTTCGCATGCCACCGAGGGCCGGCAGCACGCAGGCCCGGTCCCCTCACGGGGCCGGGCCTGCGGCGTGCCGTCCGGACTCGCGTCGTGGTGCCACGCGCTCCGTCCGGAGCGTCCGGATACCGCGTCACGTTAAGAGGCGCGAGGTACCCGGCGTTCGACGAGGTAGATCGCCTCGCGTTCGTCCTCGGCAAGGCCACCCCAGACCCCGTACGGTTCTCGGACCTCCAGTGCGTGCTGCCGACACTGCAACAGCACCGGGCACTGGAGGCACACGGTCTTGGCCCTCTCGTCGCGGCGGCGCCGCGCGGCGCCGCGCTCGCCCTCGGGGTGGAAAAACATGTCCGGGCTCACGGTCCGGCACAAGCCTTGGAACTGCCACTCCCACCGCTCCGCCATGGGGCCTGGGAGTCGGGAGATCTCCGCCACGGAAACGCCTCCTTGATGTGGCCGATGCGGGCGCGCCTGCCTGGTTGCCATTTCGCTGGTGGTCGGGCAAGGTCGAAGGAAGTGTGCGACCAACCACCACTGGACTCGACAGTGTCCCGCCGTCGGCTCGGTATTACCCGCCCTCGCGTGGCTCAAACATGGCGCTGAGCGACATACTTGACGCAAAGCGATGAGGGGGTGATCGAGGTGCGGCGTTCACGATGCGTCGGGCGAACCAGGGCGCGTCGAACGCCCTCGCATCTCAACACGGTTGCGCCAGGGCGAGCTTCTTGGCGCGATCCTCAGGGGACGGTGTTCGTGGCAGGCTATATCAAAGAACGCTCGGAGCATTGACCAGCGAGCAGCGTGATCTGGGTCACACTCCTTCATCAGTAACGCCGGTGGCGGAGTCATCGATGGAACCAGTGCAGGCTCGGTCCGCATTGACCGTGCTTGCGCTCAGGGCACAGGAGGGGGATGCCCGCGCGCGCGAAGAACTGCTGGCCGACGTCCATAATCGGGCGTTCCGATACGCGCGGGCGCGGCTTCATTCGTTCTCGCAGGCGGTGTCGGCCGCCGAGGACGCGGCGCAGGAGGTGTGCATCGCGGTGTTGACGTCATTGGGGAGGTACGACGATCGCGGACGACCGTTCGAGGCGTATGTCTACACGATCTGTTCGCACAAGGTTGCCGACGTGCAGCGCGGCGTCATGCGGGCACCGCAGCCGATCGACGTCATCCCTGAACGACGCGACGAGTCTGCCGGCCCGGAGGACCAGGTGATCGGACAGGACGAGGCGGGGCGCGCCTGGGCGCTCTTGAACGAGCTTCCTGAGCGGGAGCGCGAGTTGCTGACGATGCGGCTCGCTGTCGGCCTGACGGCGGAGGAGACCGCACGGTCGCTCGGCATGAGCAATGGCGCCGTCCGTGTGGCGCAGCACCGTGCACTGGGGAAATTGCGAAAACTGATGGAAGCAAGGGGGGTGGAGCGCTGATGTGGGATGAGCCTGTCGAGAACGATCCCTACGAGACCGAATCTTTCGAGCCGGGGCCTGGCCAGGTGGATGGCGTGGACACCGACAATACGGACACTGCGGCCTTCGGTGACGACGAGCTGCTGCTCGACGCCCTGGCACGCGGCGAGGGGATGCCCGACGACGAACTCGGGTCGTTGCTGTCGGCGTGGACACGACCCATCAACGAGGACGCGGCGGCTGCCGTGGGAGTTTTCAACCTCGCCGCAATCGAGGCCAAGGCGGCGCTGCTGGCAGCCGGAGCCGTCAGCGCGAGCGCCGTCGGCGCTGCGGTGACGTCCGCTGGTGCCGTCGGTGGGGCGGGGGGCGCGGCGGGTGCTGTCGCGGGTACAAGCGCGTCCGGGGCGGGCGCCGTGATGTCGACCGCCGCCGCGGGGGCGGCGGCGGCCGCCGCCGGAGGCGCCGTGGTCACGGGCATGTCGGGGGGGACCATCGCGGGCGGCGTGGTCGCCGCAGGGGCCGCTCTCGCGGTCGGCGCGGTCGGTCTGGCGGTGGGCGGCGTGAACGTCCCGGTCGTCACCCCGATCGTCAAGCCGCAAGCCACGACGCCCGGCAACGGCAACCTCCCGGGCACCGCGTCGACAGCTCCCTCATCGTCTAAGACGTCCCCTGCCAGCCCATCGCCCACGGCCATCCCCCCGGCGTCGTCGGTCACCTCGGACGCGCCGTCCAGCGCGCCGCCCACGCCGACGGCTCCCGCGCCCGGCACCCGTCCGACGAAGCCGACGGTGACCCTCCCGCCCGAGACGACGCCGACGACCACGCCGACGCCGACGCCGACGCCGACAACGACGCCGTCACCGGGGGATCCGGAGA